>JAADGD010000325.1 GCA_013152515.1 Planctomycetota bacterium | reverse complement strand
GGCTGACACGGGTACCGAGTTCAAAACCCTCCCCTAACCCCTCCCTAAAGAGGGAGGGGGATTTTGGTTGCGGCCATCGGCCGCGCCAAGTCCTCCGTGACTCCGTGGTTTTTATCTAGCTGGAAGTTCTGGGATAGGTTCTTAGCCGCAGATGAACACAGATAGCAATGTGGAAAGGAGTGAATCGATCTGCGTTTATCGGTGTTCATCTGCGGCTATTTTCTTGTCTTTTTCATCCAGCTCCGTAAATGGCTATCTAATTCCGCATCCTGCAATCGGAAATCCGCATTCAACTACCGGCCTTCCTTGATACGGTCGCCCAAGAAATTGTCTAAATCGGGGGTGTCGTAGATTTTTTGGGCGGTGACGTTGAAGTCGTAGTCGACGCGGTGGAAGGTGACTTGGTGATCTTCCAAAACGATGTAGCAGGAACGCGGGTCGCCATCGCGAGGTTGGCCGACGGAGCCGACATTGATCATGAATTTTTCTTCTTTGGGCGTGAAGACGTATTCGGTTTGCTCGGGGGTAATGAACTCGAGGCTCTCCAAAAAGACCCCGGGAACGTGAGTATGACCCTGGAAACAACCTTTGATGATCAGGCCAAAGAGCTTTTCCATTTTCTTTTGATTATAAATATCTTCGGGGAAGACATATTCGTTCACCGGGTTGCGCGGCGAGCCGTGGACAAACAGCCAAGGGTCGTCGCGGTGGATACGAGGTAGTGTCCCCAAGAAATCCCAGCGGCGATCAATTTGGTCGCGACTGCCGTTGACGCTCTCGAGTTGGTCACGGGTCCAAAAAATGGCGCGCTCCGCACCACTATTAAAACCTTCGGGGTCGAACATGGCTCCCTGGTCATGGTTACCAAGTAGGCAGGCCTGGGTTTTTTCGATGACGAGGTCAAGGCATTCGCACGGATTGGGTCCGTAGCCAATGATGTCGCCGAGACAGAAAATTTCGTCGATCTGCTGATCGGCAATATGCGCAAGCACCGACTGCAGTGCCTCGAGATTGCCGTGGATATCACTGATGACCGCGCGTTTCACCTGGAATTTGACCTATCGCTCGCAGGAGACTAATGTTTCTATCGGCACCTAAACCGCCTGCGTCCCCAACCCGGAGGTGAGAGGCCAGCGGGAAAGGACGCGACCATGCTGGACCGCCACTGCCAAACTGCTAGTCTAGGTCGCTTACAGAAAGGGGTCAAGGACGCCCCAAGTCCCTACTCTGCCCCAGGATAGAACCATTGTGAGAGTTTTAGCCCTCGAAACGAGTGAACGCGTCGGCTCGCTGACTACGTTGCAGGCCAATAAGAAGCAGATCTCGAAGGTCGGTGGCACGTTGCTGCCCAGCGACCAACGGTCGGCCCGATCGCTGCTGCCGACGATCCAGACACTACTCGCCGAAAGCGGCTGGAAGCCAAATCAGCTCGATCTCCTCTGTGTGACGACGGGGCCTGGGTCGTTCACGGGCATACGGATTGGCGTGACGACAGCCAAAACGCTGGCGTACGCGACAGGTGCAGCACTGGTCGGGGTGCATACGTTGGCTGCGATTGCGGCAGCGGTCTCGGCACCGCAGGAGCGTTTGTGGACGATCTTGGACGCCCAGCGACAAGAGCTGTTCGTCGCCCAATTCAAGCCAGACTGGCAAGATCACCCCGACGACATCCCCGAGACGCACATAGTTGGCGTCGAGCAGTGGCTGCAGGAATTAGTGCCGGGCGATGTCGTAAGCGGTCCACCTTTGCAAAAGCTGGCAGACCGTTTGCCTGCTGGTGTGCTTGTCGCCGACCGCAACGAATGGCAACCGCAAGCGGAAGCTGTCGGACGACTCGGCGTGGCGGCGTACCAGCGCGGTCGATCCGTCGACGCGATACAGCTTGTCCCGCGTTATTATCGCAAGAGTGCCGCGGAAGAAAAAGCAGACGCATGAGGCTCTGGCTCTGCCGGGGGATTGGAGTGCGCTAATATCACATGGGCACGGCAGGTCATCCCCCGGCGGAGCCGAGGGCTACCTCGTTTAACGTTTCTTTCGCTGCATCTATCGTTCGCTCAATATCTTCTTCGGTATGCGCGGCCGATACGAACAGTGCTTCGTATTGGCTGCAGGGCAAATAGATGCCACGGTCCATCATGCCCCAGAAGTAGCGAGCGTAGCGGGCGGTGTTGCACTGGCTGGCTGCGTTCCAATCGTTGACGTCGGAGTCGTTGAAGAAAAGCGTTACCATGCTGCCGACGCGGGCGAGGCGAAAGGGCAAGCCGGTGGACTCGGCGGCTTTTTGAAGGCCGGCTTCAAGCTGGGACGACAACGCCTCGAGTTTTTCGTAGGGCGGGTCGTCCTGGAGGATTTTTAATGTCGCGCAGCCAGCGGCGGTGGCTAGTGGGTTACCGCTGAGGGTGCCTGCCTGAAAGACTTCGCCAACGGGTAGAATGTGATCCATCACGTCGGCGCGTCCGCCATAGGCACCGACGGGCAGGCCACCGCCGACGATTTTTCCTAGCGTGGTTAAATCGGGCTTGATGCCTAACAGCGATTGGGCTCCGCCGAAGGCGACGCGGAAGCCGCTCATCACCTCGTCGCAAATGAGCAGCGCGCCATGCTTGCTGGTAATTTGCTGCAAGGCATCGCAAAATTCTTCGCTGGGGCGAACTACGCCCATGTTGCCAACGACGGGCTCGAAAATAACGCCAGCGATCTCGGCTCCGCGCGAGGCGAATGTTGCTTCAAGAGCTGGGACATCATTGTATTCGAGAATGATCGTGTCTTGCGTGGTTCCTTGAGTCACGCCGGGCGAACTAGGGACGCCTAGCGTCGCTGCCGCGCTGCCGGCAGAAACTAGCAGGCTGTCGACGTGGCCGTGGTAGTTGCCGGCAAACTTGATTAGCTTGTCGCGCCCCGTGAACCCGCGTGCGAGACGAATCGCACTCATCGTTGCTTCGGTGCCAGAATTGACGAGACGCACTTTTTCGACCGATGTGACCGCATCGATGATTCGTTCGGCCAATTCGCTTTCGGCTTCGGTCGGAGCGCCGAAGCTAGTGCCACGAGCAATCGCTTTTTCTAACGCTGCAACGATTGCCGGATGCCGGTGTCCCAAAATCATCGGCCCCCACGAACCGATATAGTCGAGGTAACGATTGCCATCAATGTCGAACAGGGTCGCTCCCTCAGCGCGATCGATAAAAATTGGCGTGCCGCCCACGGCACCAAAAGCACGGGCAGGACTGTTGACGCCGCCGGGCATCAGTTGTTGGGCGCGCGCAAACGCTGCTTGGCTGCGGTCACGGGAAGGCGAGATCAGTTGGTCCTTGGTCATTCGTTACTCGTCATTTCTTTTTTGGCTTGGCTCACCGCATTGTGAGCCCAAGCTTGGTCTTGGTAAAGTCGGATAATCGCTTGATACATGCGATTGGCTCGCGCTGGATCGGTCTGTCGAAGCTTAGCCGCCGCTGCCAGTCTTTCTCGGAGTGCAGGCAATTGAGTCGACGCCGATTCTTGAAGTTGACCCCTCAATTTTTCGACGCGTTGCCGTGCGGTGACCAACAGACGCGCGTCGCCAAGCTCCTCGAATTGCTTCGATAGCGCTTTTGCCGATTCAAAATCGATCACTTTTTCTGTTGGGTCATAAAGGGCTAGGAGTGCGCGTAGCTTCGAGAGTGCCCGAGCGGGGTCGTCTTTGGCAACGGCCAACGCCTCGAAGTAAATCCGCTCGACCGGCTTCAGGCCGCTGGTTCCAGCAAAACGCGAGCGGTTACGCGCCTGGCGTTCGTACTTTTGGAATTGCAATTGTTCGCGAAGCGGTTGTAGCTCTTTCGCGCGAGGATCATCAGGGAATCGCGTAAAAAAAGACTCGACATCGCTTGCGTCCTCGCGCGACAGATTGTTCAGGTCTTCTGTCTCGATGACCTGATAGAGTTTTGAATACAACTCGTCAGCCGTTGGCGGTCTCATCAATTGCCAACCACCCCACATGAGGAAACCAAGAGTGATCAGCAGCCCGCCTAGCTGGGAGGCCAATACGAGGGGATTGCTGCGGCTTTGTTCGCGTAGCCGACGTGCGTCTTCGTCGACGGTGGTGAAATGCGACGTCTTTTTCGCAGGTTCGTCATCAATGAACGTCGGTTTCTGCTCTAACAACGACGCCGCTTTCGTCCCACTTGACGGGGGCACATCCGACGCGGGCTCAAGGGGTTGTGCGAGCGTTGGGGCATCATATAAATCGGGATGTGGCGGGCCTTGCGAAGTTTCGTGAGGCAAGATGATGGGGGCATCGAACGCAAGAGTGGCATCTTCGTTGATTGTGGCGGCGTTGGACGAGCTTGGGCGGGCGAAATCGGTGGTTGAAATTTCGTCTTCGGTCTCGCCTTTGACCGGTCGAGATAGGGCTTTTTCCATCGCCTCCATGTGACGGCTCAGTACCAGCACATTGGGGAATCGCTCGGAGGGCTCTTTGGCGAGTAATTGCGAGATCAGGCGATCGAGCTGATCGGGCGTATCGACAGCGTAGCGGCGGACTGGCTCCGGTTCGGCGAAACGCTGCAACTGCAACATCTCGGGCATGGTCTTGGCCTTAAACGGTGGCCGGCCGGCGAGCAGCGCGTACATCACGCCGCCGAGACTGTATTGGTCGCACTTTTCGGTGACGGTTCGCCCGTCTGCTTGTTCGGGGGACATGTAATCGGCCGTGCCCAGGACGCCGCCGGCCGTGGTCAGTTGCGTGCCGCCAAAGAGTCGGGCGATACCGAAGTCGGCGATTTTGATGCGATTCTCGGCGGCGAGCATGATATTGGCTGGTTTGATATCGCGATGCACGACGCCGTGGTCGTGTGCGTGTTTCAGTGCCCGGCAAATTTGAATGCCAATCTGGAGTGTCTCGCGCCAGTCGAAGCGCCGCCCGTCGTGGAGTTCTTCCTCCAGACTCGGCCCATCGACAATTTCCATCGAGTAGAACAACATGCCATCTTGCTCGCCGTAGCCGTAGAGTCGCACGATGCCAGCATGTTCGAGGATTTTCAGCGATTCGATCTCCGCTTCGAAACGCTCGCGAAACCCTTCAGCCATTGCTAGCTGCGGGCTGAGCGCCTTGATCGCGACGCGTTCGCCGGGATTGGGTCCGGTGCCGTCGCAAACGGCTTCGTAGACAGCTCCCATGCCGCCTTTGCCAATTTTCTTGACGATGCGATAAGGTCCGAGTTGGTGGAGTTTCATAGTCTGCCTTGGGTGCCTAATCTCGCTAGATTGCTTAGCGTCGCAAGCGATGTCGCTTCCTCTCTACTCCTATCGTAGCAAGCCGAAGAATCGCGAGCTAGCAGACTCTTCTTCCCAGGCAGCTCTTGAGTCGATTCCCGGATTTCCTATAAGTTCACTGCGTTTTTACCCATTCCTTGCGCGGTTGCCCACTGGGAATTGCCGCCAATTCATTTTCTTCGAGAACGGTGCAATGGACCGACTCCTCAAGTTCCAGCAGTGTAGTTTGCCCTTCGGCCGAGTGTGGCAATGGCCAGCATTGCTTACGTGGTTGGCTTTCACGAGTGCGGTCGGCGCGCAGCAATTTCCGTATGTGGCTTATGTGACGGGCGAGCAGGTTTATGTTCGCAGTGGTCCTGGGCAGCGTTACTATCCGACGGGGCAAATTCCTGCCGGTTATGCCGTTGAGGTTTATCGGCACGATGGCGATGGCTGGTGTGCCATCCGGCCGCCCGAGGGGAGTTTTAGCTGGATAGCGAGCCATCAAGTTCGTCCTCAAGAAGCTGGCATCGTAGAAGTGATTGACGAGCAGGTTGTTGCGCGCGTTGGTAGTACGTTGTCACCCATTCGTAGTGCTGTCCAAGTGATGTTGCCGAAGGGCGAGCGTATGGAGTTGATCGCAACGAACGCGGCAACAAACGCGACAACAAACAAAAGTGACGATCCGCGCTGGGTTCGTGTCGCTGCGCCGGCGGGAGAGTTCCGCTGGATCGCCGCCAGTGCGTTGTCGCTTCAACCGCCGATCGAAGTCGCGCCGCTGCCGCAGGCTTTGGCGCCGCAGTCCTCGATTTCGAATGCCGTCTGGTCACGACAATCAGAACAGACCTCGATTCCAAAGGACAAAGAGCCAAGCAATTTTGAGCATTTGAACCCAACCCAAAACACTGCTCAGGCAGGATTGCAGTTTGCTTCGCCCGAAAAAATAGTTGTCAACGAGCCTACGCCCTTGGTGCAAACCGATCCTAACGCGATCGATATTGTGGCTGGCTCTCCGGCTGAAATGCAGTTGGCCCAATTCCAAGCACAGCCGTCGAGCCAAGTTCCGCCAGCATTATTGAGTGGCGACGCAGCGCCTTTGTCGGCCAGACAGTTACCGCTGCCAAGGGGAACACAGCCCAGGGCAGCACCACCGCGCGTGCGGTTTCGCGGACTGACGCCGCCAATTTCTGCCACATTGGGCAGCGTCGAAGAGTTGGAGTTGCGACTCTCACAAACAGTTGTCGAGCCCCCCAAGCAATGGGAGCTAGAGCCACTCGAAGCTGCTGCGAATAGCCTGCTGGAGCAGACCAAAACGCCACCCGTGCGTGCTCAGCTACGCGAAGTCCTGCAGCGCATCGCACGTTTCCAGCAAGTGCAGCAGCGTTACAACAACCCGACGCTACCCGCCCCTGTCGAGCGCGATCCTTTTGAGACAGGCGAGCTTGGTGATTCCGGTGGACTGACGAGTCTGTCGTCGAGCGTCAGAAATCGTGTGCGGCAAGATCTGGCCAACAATTCTCGCACAATCGACGCAAACAAACCGTTGTATGATGCGACGGGTTTGCTCAAGCCGGTAGTCTCAAAACGTCCCGAAGCCCCCAAGTACGCCTTGGTAGATGAACGAGGCAAAGTCGTTTCGTTCATCACGCCAACGCCTGATCTGAATCTCAAACCTTACGTCGGACGTCGTATCGGCGTGCATGGCAAACGCGGTTTCATGACCGAGTATCGCCGAGCGCACGTCACGGTCGGGCGAGTGACGCCACTCGAAGGGCCGATCAGACGCTAAGAACGTGTTTTGAAATGCCAATCGACTGCAGCCTCCGGCTCTGCCGGGGGACGGGGAATTAAAAAAACGCTACCAAAGGCACTATCCCCATTGGTACAACGAAGAGAAGCGGATTTTTTACAGAACCGCGCCCGTAAGGAAGCGTTCCAACAGGCGTCGAACTCGAGGGACGCTTCCTTACGGGCGCGGTTCTGTTTTTGCAATGTGTCGCAATTGAAATTAGAAGATGGCTTGGTCATTGGGGCTTGGTCATTTGCCGTTCTTGTTGACGATCTCGCGCACCTTCTTGCGTAGCTCGTCACTATTCCAACCTTGCTTTTCGGCTTCGACTAGCAGGCGTCGTTGCTGGGCGTGAGGCAAGCGGGCGACTGCGGCGTGGGCCGACCACGAGAGTGCAGCGCGACGGTTTTGAGCCGGCACACGCCTAGCGACCGAAGCGTAACGGCTGACCATCTCGGTCGAAAGCGTCGAGCCACAGACTTCGCCGAATTCTTCGCCGTACAAATCTTCGCCCCGATTGATCATATCGCCAATCCACCAAGGGCTGGCGCGTTGGCACCAGAGGGCAAATTGCAAAGGGCCTTCCCAATCGGCCAGCGGCGGGCGACCTTGGACGCTCACGTCGGCAGGCCGAAACTGAAAGGGGCCTAACGCCATTTTGGGTTCTTGTGAAGACATGAGGAGGATGCTAGAGGTTTGGATGGAAGATTGAAGATGTGGACGTGAGAAGCGTTTCGATTGGTAGTCTGAGTTGGTTATTCAGATATTCAATCGCATATCTTACCTCTACCATCCAGATTGCCCATAGATTTTATGGGCTGGAGTTCCGATAATGGAAGTCCGAATTATTGGCCACCTGTCACCATTTCCTTACTCCTAATTTCTTACTCTTAGGACCTATCCCATAACTTCCAGCTAGATAAAAACCACGGAGTCACGGAGGACACAGAGAAACACTCTCGGTTTGAAAAGTATGGAATATCCGGTACTTCCAGACATTCTTCTCTGTGCTCTCCGTGACTCCGTGGTATTTTATTTGCTTGTTTTCTAGGAAGATTTAGTTCTGGGATAGGCTCTAAATCATAATCTTATTCATAATCTCTGCCAGATTAGGATTAAGAGTATGATTAAGAGTATGAGCTTTCATTGCCACCTTAACTGACAGCCGAATATGCCTGAACCCTCGACCCCTAGTCCATCGTTCCCACAAACCCGCCTCCGCCGTCTACGCCGCCATGAATGGTCGCGTCAGTTGGTCTGCGAGAACCATCTGTCGGCTAGCGATCTGATCTGGCCGCTGTTTATCTGCGAAGGCGAGAATCATCGCGAGTCGATCTCCTCGATGCCGGGTGTCGAGCGGCTGTCGATCGATTTGGCTGTCGAAGCGATCGGCGACGCGGCCAGTCTGGGGATCCCGGCGGTTGCGTTATTTCCCGCCACGGCGGCAGACAAAAAAACTCCGGAGTGCGAGGAGGCGATCAACACCGACAACCTTGTTTGTCGCGCAGTTCGCGCGGCAAAGGCTGCGCACGGCGAACAGATTGGTATCATTTGTGACGTGGCGCTCGACCCGTACTCGAGCCACGGCCAAGACGGACTGGTGCGCGATGGCTATGTCGTCAACGACGAAACGATCGCCATGCTTTGCCAACAGGCGATCGTGCAAGCCGAAGCGGGCTGCGACATCATCGCCCCGTCCGACATGATGGACGGGCGCGTCGGTGCGATTCGGCAAGCGCTCGACGAGGCGAACTTTGTCGACGTACAGATCATGGCGTACGCCGCCAAGTATGCTTCGGCTTTCTACGGCCCCTTCCGCGACGCGGTCGGTTCGTCGGGCAACCTAGGCAGCGGCGACAAACGAACCTACCAGATGGACCCCGCCAACGGCGACGAAGCCCTCCGCGAAGTCGCCCTCGACATCGCCGAAGGCGCCGACAGCGTGATGGTCAAGCCAGGCATGCCCTACCTCGACATCGTCCGCCGCGTGAAAGAAACTTTTGCCGTCCCGACCTTCGCCTACCAAGTCAGCGGCGAATACGCGATGCTCTCGGCAGCGGCGGAAAATGGTTGGCTCGATCGAGAGAAGGTGATGCTAGAGAGCTTGGTGGCGTTCAAACGCGCGGGGGCAGACGGGGTGCTGACGTATTTTGCGAAAGATGTGGCGAAGCTGCTGCAAAAGGGCTGACATTACTCGTTCTGCGTATCGCCATTGGTTTGCTGAGAGCCCATCGGAACAGCTTTTACGTTTACGATATGTAGCAGCGAGAGAAACTCAAAATTATCTGAAGTGGGGCTGCCGAGTATCACACTCGACCGTAACAGAAACGCGTTCTCTGGATGACGAATCTGATGCACGTCCCCATTGCTCATCCGAACCTCGATCGGTTGGAAGGGTTGGCGTCGCAAGAAGTCTTGGAAGGTCGCGGTGTTCATGCTGGTATTCTATGTCGAGATGAGCAGCGTGTCCAAATTATCGCGTTTTTGTGCGAAATTGAAGAGTAGCCGCGTTGCCACGCAACGCAAGGGGAAGCGGAGTCAAACGTCGTGCGCCGTGCGTTGCGTGGCAACGCGGCTAGAAATGCAAATAACCCTCAAAGGGTTTCCAAACAGCAATTAGTACGATGACTACACAGAAAAAAACAGGCAAGGCGAGCTTGCATAGCTTCCAACGTTCTTTTGGAAGGATTCTTCTGGTGAAAACTAGAATGATAACGGTGTAGACAACGGCGTACCAGATAACGAGCCCTCCGAGAAAAATTCCAGCCAATGTCAAGGCGGCCATCAGGTTCCCTGCCTTATGAAACGGAATGCCCGTACGTTCGAAGAATCGCTTCTCTTTTTTGTCAGCGTTGTTCTGCGCTGTCTCCAAACGAACTCGCCAAACCGCGACGATTACCGCACTAGCCAAGAATCCACAGCCTGCCCCGAAGACTGCAAAACCAAAGGCTGACGCAATCTTTAACTCTTCTAAACGAAACCATTCCTTCTCTAACCAGGGATGTACGCCTAGCATTCCCGTCAGTAAACCAACAAGTCCTCCGAACAAGGCAAATGAGAAAGGAACATTTTTTCCGTCTAAGTCGATTAGAGTTATCACGATCAACAAACTCAACAACACCCCGTGATACGCATACACCCCGATCAACGCCCAATTCGGCACCAAAAAGTTATTGACCGCCCCAGTAAATTCGGTGATCGGACCACCCGGCAGATTGGCTCCGCCGCTAAATAGCTCGGCGTAGGCCAATACAAAAAATGCGAAGCCCATCACGAACTCGACGATCGCGTAACGGGGCGAGATCGGTTCTCCGCAGTCGCGACAGCGTCCTTTGAGCCAGAGCCAGCCAAAAATGGGCACATTGTCGTAGGGGCGGATCGCGTGGTTGCATTTGGGGCAGTGCGATGGTTTCCAGATGATCGACATCCCGAGCGGCATCCGGTAAGCGACGACATTCAAAAAGCTGCCGACGCAGGCGCCAATGAAGCCGAGCCAGAGGGCGGCGATCAGGTCAATTATTGCGTTGGAAGGCACGTTCGTTTCCGTTTTGGCCGTTTGTGCAAGTCTGCCCCGCCCCGTACAATTGAGCGACTACTCGTGGGCGTCTGTAAGGGTAACATTATCAACGATTTGAGTCCCAAGGAAATTGCAAAAATGAATCTTCTGATCGTCGTGCGTAAATTTGTCCTGTTTGGCCTTTTGGTTGCCGTTGTTTTGGCTAAGCCGCGAGTGGCGGTTGGCGAGGAAAAGGGGTTTGAGCCTTTGCTGGGCGACAATGCACCGCAGCTTTGGCGTGGATATGCTAAGGAGGGCTGGCCTGTGGGTTGGGAGCTAGAGAATGGCGTCCTCGCGCGCGTTGCGGGTGGTGGGGATATTATGACGGTAGAAGAGTACGCTGATTTCGAGCTTCGACTCGATTGGAAAATCTCGCCTGGCGGCAACAGCGGCATCATCTATCGGATTTCTACAGGCGACGAGCAACCTTACTATTCCGGTATGGAATATCAAGTCTTGGACGACGAAAAACATTCCAACGGAAAAAACTTGCTCACTTCTGCCGGCTCGCTCTATGACTTGTATGCTCGCAGTGAGGCTGCTACTACAAAAGTCGGAGATTGGAACGAAGCAAGAATAGTCGTCCGAGGCAACAAAATTGAGCATTGGCTCAATGGCAAAAAAGTGGTCGCGTGCGAAATTGGCAGCGACGATTGGAACTCGCGTCTGGCCAAAAGCAAGTTTGCCACGTGGCCTAAATTCGCCAAAAATCGTCAAGGACACATTTCGCTACAGGACCACGGCAATCTCGTTTGGTATCGCAACATTCGGATCAAACGGCTGTGTGAGAAAAAGTAAAGTAACGCTTCAGCCGAATGCAGTAAAATTTAGCCACTGATAAACCCAGCGCGGCCCATTGCCGCAACCCAAAAAAATTAAACGCAGAGCCCGCAGAGTTGCAGAGGGCCGCAGAGATTTGTTAAGAGGAGAACCTATCCCCTATTCGTAGCACGGTCCAGGTGATCGTGCTACGGTTTTGGGATAGGCAATCAATGTTTTTATTTGTCTTTATTTGTCTTTCTCTGCGAATCTCTGCGTCTCCGCGCACTCTGCGTTTAATGAAATTCTATCGTGAACAATTTTCGATCTGAAAAACTTGGGCACGTTGCGAAAACCTAAATCGTTAGTAGCACGAATAAACACAGATAAAGAAAAGGGGTTCATGAAAATTCGATTGTTTGGAAAAGAGACGTAAAACTCCAGGCCGATCCAACATAATCTGTGTTCATCTGTGTTCATCCGTGGCTTTTCTCCTCGGTGTTCTCCGCGTTCTATTCTTCTTCCCAGTACTGACCTCACGATGGCAAGCGAATCTCTGGCTAGCGATGACGAGCTTGCAACGATTCCGCACGAGCGCAGTTTGCGATCGAAAAGTTTTCTCGGTCTGCTGCTGACGCAACTGTTGGGGGCGGCCAACGACAATATTCTTCGCTGGCTAGTGATTGGTGTCGGCAAACAGTATGTCGACAAAAGCCAAGTCGGCTGGATTCTGATGGCGGGCACGGCTTCGTTTGTGCTGCCGTATCTGTTGCTCGCGGCACCTGCCGGTTACTTGGCCGATCGTTTTAGCAAGCAACGTGTGATCGTCGCGTGTAAGCTGGCGGAGATTGCAATCATGGCGATCGCGATCATCGCGATTCTGATCGGCAGCGTCTCGTTACTGCTGATGGTCGTGGCGTTGATGGGCGCCCAAAGCGCACTGTTTGGCCCTTCCAAACTTGGCAGCATCCCGGAAATGCTCGACGAGTCGAAAATTTCTGCTGCCAATGGTTTGATCGGGCTAACCACCGTCATTTCTGCCGCTTTGGGCACAGCGATTGGCAATTGGCTCGCGACAGCTACGATGCCGCTGGGGCAGCAAAATGTATGGCTTTCGGCGACTGTGTTGATTGGTACGGCGATCGCCGGTTGGGGCGCTAGCCTACTGATTGCTCGCTTGCCGGTGGCAAATCCGCTCCGCAATTTTCCTTGGAATGCGGCTCAGCAAACGTATCGCGATCTGAAGGAACTTTATTACAGCAAGGGCATCTTTCGCGTCGCGCTGGGCATCATGTTTTTTTGGTCGCTGGCGGCGCTGGCGCAGCTGAATATCGATCAGTTTGCTGCTGAGGGGGGTACCACGCGGCAGACGCAAGTGATTCCACTGCTGATCGCGTTGGTCGTTGGCGTTGGATTGGGCAGCGTGTTGGCGGGGGTTTGGTCGGGCGGGCGCGTGGAGCTGGGCATTTTGCCATTGGGGGCAGGCGGTTTGGCGATGACGGCCCTGCTACTGTACACGGTCGAAGGGACGCTGATCAACGAGTCGTTGATCGACCCAGGCACCGACTGGACCGCCAGTTATTTCGCCGCTAGTTTTCTGTTGTTGCTGCTCGGTTTTTTCGGCGGTCTGTTCGACGTACCGCTCGCTGCCTACATGCAACTCAACAGCCCGAAGGAAAGCCGTGGGTCGATTCTTGCGGCGAGCAATTTCCTGACGTTTGCGGGCGTTCTGCTGGTCGCTCTAGCGTTTGGCGTCATGCGTGCTCCTACCTCGCCCGGATCGCTGGAGCAACTGCTTCAGACGAATGCTGAAGCAGCGGCCGATCCAATTTTTGCGGAGCAGATTTTCGATCAGATTCAAGCCGTCGAAGACCCCGATATGGAGGCGTTCGCTCGGCAGTATCCCGAACGCAAGCCGCTCGTCCGCGCCGTGTATCAAGAAGTCGTCGGCCACCCGTTGCTCTCGGCGCGGCAAATTTTTCTGCTCTGCGGTCTGCTGACTCTCCCGGTGCTGGTCTACATTTTGCTCGAAATCCCCCAGGCGACGATCCGTTTTTTAGCCTGGCTCGCCACTCACACTGCCTACAAAATCCGCGTCCATCAGCGGCACCATCTCCCCGAAGAAGGGGCCGCACTGCTCACGCCCAACCATGTGTCGTGGCTTGATGGGTTGTTGCTGGTTGCGATTTCGCAGCGACCGATCCGAGTGATTATTACCGGCGATCTGGTCACCAGCTGGTGGACCCGTGGGTTGGCTCGTATCATGGGGGCGATCCCGATCAGCCGTCGCAATCCCAAAATGGCCTACAAAGCGATCGAAACTGCCCGCAAAGCGCTCAACAACGGCGAACTCGTTTGTATTTTTCCCGAAGGGAGAGTCTCGCGTTCAGGCACGCTGCAAAAATTTCGCCCCAGTACGCTCGATTTGCTCAAGGGAACCTCGGCTCCGATCATACCGGTCTACCTGGATGAGCTGTGGGGGAGTATCTTTACGTATCGAGGCGGTCGATTTTTTTGGAAGTGTCCACGACTCGTCTCTCGGAAGGTTTCGATTTGGTTTGGCAAAAAGCTTGAGCAGCCTCACGATATCCACGAACTACGACAAACAGTCCAAGAACTTGGCGCTGATGCTGTGTCAGGAAGGAAAAAACGGATGATGGTTCTCCCCCGGTTAATGCTTCGCAAATGTCGCAAGGCAATGTTTCGTATGAAGATGGCCGATACGACAGGGGCCGAACTAACTGGCGGGACGTTGTTGATGCGCACGTTGATCTTACGACGGCTCTTGCTGCGCGAGGTCCTGCAAGACGACGAACGTTACGTCGGGATACTGATTCCGCCCACCGTCGGAGGCGCCGTCACCAATGCCGCTTTGGCGCTGGCGGGGCGCGTGGCGGTCAATCTGAACTACACCGTCAGCAACGAAATCATGAACGCCTGTATTCGCAAGGCAGGTATTCGCCATGTGCTGACGACGAAAAAAGTGTTAGAAAAGTTCGATTTCGACATGGACGCCGAAGTGATTTTACTCGACGATTTTCGCGAAAAAGTCACCACTGTCGACAAGCTCGTCGGCGCAACACAGGCATTTGTTACCCCCTTGCCAATCCTCGAGCGCATGCTCGGCCTTACGAAAATGACCGGCGATGACGAATTGACGGTCATTTTTACGTCGGGTTCCACAGGCGTGCCCAAGGGCGTGGTGCTTACCAATCACAACGTCGGCACCAATGTCGAAGCGATCGATCAAGTGATTCATCTGACTAGCGAGGATGTACTGCTGGGAGTTTTGCCCTTCTTTCACTCCTTCGGCTATACCGTCACGTTGTGGACGGTACTTGGCTTGGATGTTAGCGGTATTTATCACACCAACCCGCAAGAGGCCCGGCAAGTCGGCAAGCTGGCGGGCAAGTGGGGAGCGACCGTGATGCTCGCCACGCCGACCTTCTTACGACTGTATCTGAAACGCTGTCAGCCCGAGGATTTCGAGAAGCTTGACATCGTAGTGACGGGTGCCGAAAAATTGCCGCCTGGACTTGCTGACGCCTTCGAGAAAAAATTTGGCGTCCGGCCGGTCGAAGGTTACGGGACGACGGAGCTTTCTCCGTTGGTCTCGGTCAACGTACCGCCCAGCCGCTCGCAAACGGACGAAGCCGATATTCAAGAAGGCTCGGTCGGTCGCCCCATCCCTGGCGTCACCGCCAAGACGGTCGACCCTGAGACCTTTGAGGACCTGCCGATTGGCACGGCTGGGATGCTCCTTGTCAAAGGCCCCAACGTGATGCAAGGCTACATGGACGACGACGACAAAACGAGCGAAGTGGTGAAAGACGGCTGGTACGTCACCGGCGACATCGCGATCGTCGACCAGCAAGGGTTCATCAAAATCACCGGTCGTCAAAGCCGCTTCTCAAAAATCGGCGGCGAGATGGTGCCGCATATTAACATCGAAGAGGCGATTCAAAATTTCGTCGAAGGCGAAGACGACGAAAACATTCGCGTCGCCGTCACCGCCGTTCCTGACGAGCGAAAAGGCGAGCGCCTCATCGTTGTCCACTCCCAACTCGACCACACCCCTCAAGAAATCTGCGACCACCTCAAAAGCCTCGGCCTGCCGAATCTTTGGATCCCTAGCCCCGATAGTTTTTTACAAGTGGAGCAGATACCCGTGCTGGGTACGGGGAAGCTCGATTTGAAGGGGTTAGCGGAGTTGGCGAAGGGGCATTTTGGCACAGCTTGAGAGTGCTAATCGATAGGAAGATTACTGGGCTTTCCGCGCGACGCGCGGTGCCGATTCGTGATCGTACTTCTCAGCACATTCATACGCGATGCGCACAAACTTCTGTTGCCGTTGTTGCGTGACGCGGGGCAGGCTATTGACCAATCGTTCAATCGACGCGGGCCGTTGTTCGGCGGCTTGCGAGAGGTTGCTGATGAAGCTGATCGTGTCGGCGAAGTTGGCATCGGCTGTTTTGCCGACCCAGGGGTGTAACGCTTTGGCGAAAAGCTCGACGCTTTGGCGCTCGATCCGCACAAACGAATCTAACCGGCAGGCGACGTAGTCGCGTCCGTTGGTTTCTTTCATCGAACCGCTACGCAACAGCAAGACACATTGCGCTCGTACCGGACGCTTGAACGGTTTGCCTTCGTAAGCCCCTTCGGAGTACATGACGATCCGGTTTTGTGCTTGCCCATCGCATTTTTGTTCGACAATAATCAACTTGCCCGTCGTGCCAGCGCCGTCAGCCAGCGAAAACGTGTTGGTCCCCGTCCTTTTGAGCGTCACACGGCTGATTCCCATGTGTTGCCACATTTCGACCAGCATTTCGGGATTTTTCATCAAAAACGTAAACATCTGCGGGTCGCAGTCGACCATTTGGGTCGGCATCCGGCGGAAGAGGCTGCTATCTATCAGCACTTTTTGTACAGATCGGCGATATTTTTGGTGAATTCTTTTGAGTGGCACTGCCTGAATGGCTTCGCGGCGTGCGGCGTCGGAAGTCGACGCTTTGTTGGGACGCTGAAGGCTTTGCTTGGCGGCGAACAGATCGGTGGCCACGCTCGAGAGCACCAGGCAACCGATTGCCGTCAGCGCTAGATGCTGAAGCACAAATCGAGAAAACAGAAATCCAATCGCCCTCGTGCAGCAGCTCGCGGCTCTCTGCGCAGCGCTATCCACATTGCTTTGACAGCGGTCCATTCAACCCCCCCGGTGTGAATCCCGCAGCAACTGAGAAGCTGCACGGGTTGTAGGGTTATTTCGGCTAGGTCGAAGGGCTGACCGCAGTTTTTCTGTCAGCTAAATCAAGACACTGCTAGCATCTCCTCAGTTTGAGGACGGTCTTGTGCCGTGCCCGCAGTTTCAAGACAATCCACGCCCGTTGTTTCTCCAGCGACCCGAAGAAGTTACGACATGACCTCAGATGACAGCACAACACGCTTGATGAAAGCAGTTGCCGCTACGGGCCTCTTGCTCGTTGTTGCTTGGTTGGCTGCGCCAAAGTTTTCTAACTGGCGTAGCCATCATCTAGCTGATCGTCTCGTTGAGCGAATTGCTGAGGCCGAGGATACACAGGTAAAAGTGCCACTGCGTCAGCTAGCCGACTTGGGCGAGACGGCGATCGAACCGTTGGTTGTCGCTGCGGCTTCGGAGCGTGCGGCTGTCGCCACGATCGCACGCCAGATTCTCGATGAAAAAATAGCCGCTTGGAAATTACTCGACAAGGACGCGTCGAACGAGGCTGTCGCTACGCTGGCAATCGCTCTCGCTACTCATCTCGAAAAATTTGGCACCACCGGAAAACTATGGGCCGAGCGGATAGCGCTGACGATGATTGAACTCTCTGATCGCTACCCGGCTTGGCAAACGTATGTTCTGCTAGAACATTGCAGTCGAATTTTAGCCGCTGTGCCGCCGCAGGGTCCCAGTCTACGAACGCTTGCGACACGTCCAGAAATCGGCGATTTTCCTGCTCGTGACCAATTCTCGGCTCCCGTGCCGAAGTTAGAATCGCTCACGCGATCGAGTGAAGGGTCGCTGGAAATATTAACTCGTTTGCAACCTGGAATTCGGCAGGATACTCAGAATCGTTTGACACTTGTGACACCGCGCAGACACGAAGCGGGCGGGTCGGATTCTAGGCCACTCGATTGGTTACCTCGTCAAAATAGTGAAGCTCACTTGAATCCGCCTCCGTTCGCTTCCGACCCGCCTCCAAAAAGTCTTTCCCAAAAAACGGAAAACGCCACGCCCGAGCCTACAGGCAGCGCCGATAGTCAAGTCATTGATATCCCTACTCCGCAAGACATGGCAACGCGTGCAGATACACTCCGGCGACTTTCATCCGATGAGTTGTTGCTTCGTTTGCATGAGGCAAATTTTTACGAAGCAGGAATCATTCGCACGGTTCTAGGCAAACGCGGCTTTTCCGAGGCCGAGGTGGCACTAAGGCAACAGTTGGCCACGCCTAACGCCAACGATCGACTTCGGCTCGTCGAAACAGTGTCGCAACTCCCCGCGTCCACGGCACGGCGTTTGTTGCGTTGGCTACTCGACGACGAAAGCGGCGACGTTCGGCTGCGTGCCCTGACAGCTTTGGCCACAACCAATGCGCCAGACCTCGGCGAATTGGCACGCAAGCTGGCAATAAGTGACCAAGACCCACGCGTGGCAAAGTTGGCTTCGAGATTGTTGCGAAGGAAATGACCCAAGGAAATCGCAATGGAGTAATCCCTTTTTGCAATAGGACCGCCCCGCTGGGGCTTATACTCGGACGTCCTACTTTACCCAGGGCGACGCTACGCTCTGCCCTGGGCTAACATACAGACTGCAGAAGGAC
>JAADGD010000316.1 GCA_013152515.1 Planctomycetota bacterium | reverse complement strand
CTCTCCGAGCCGTGCCGTAAAGTCACGAAATGGCACGACTCGGAGAGGCGTGCCACAATGGACCTACCCGAAAACCAAGTTGCGATGGAATACTAGTCGTCATCGCGATCTGGGCGACGTGCAAGATATCTTCTTTATGCAAGGCCAGCTTGACGAGGGCTACCTGCAAAAGTGAGCCAAGAAGCTGACCGTTGTAGACCAACCGGAACAAGCATTGGACGAACGATTGCTATAGTCGCGGATTGCTCCAACGGACGTTGGCATTCTATGCTGAGGCATATCTATGTTAAGAAGCTATTTTTTCGCTGAAATCGGGCTTCGTTGGAAACAACTGCCCCGCCACCAAGATGTTTAGAGAGACCAAAAGTTCTGTTTTTCTCCTCATGAAAGTGTCGGCAGCCATGTCAAATCGGCGTCTCAGACGCCTCTCGCAGTAGTTTTGTGTCTCTTATTATTCACTTGCTTAGGAGGTGCTAAGTCAGCTAGAATAGCGTGCATGCCTAGTTTTCCAACTGGTCCCTCGTTCACTTAAATAGCAGGTGGTTATCTCATGTCTAGTATGAATCGTCGACGTTTTTTGCAGTCTAGTTCTGCGGTGTTGGGTGGATCGCTATTGCTGGGTGGGACGCGGGCCTCGGGCAAAGTGATTGGCGCGAATGATCGCGTGCGGATCGCTGTGGCTGGTGTTCATGGGCGCGGACGCAACCATATCGATGGTTGGTTGGAGCAGGATAATGTGGAGATCGCTTACCTGATTGATCCCGACCAAGATGTACTGGCGACTCGGTTGAAGGAACTTTCAGCAAGGACGAATGGCAGATTCAATACCCAAGGCTTAGCGGATATTCGTACTGCTCTGGAGGACAAAAACCTAGATGCGATTTCGATTGCGACGCCCAACCATTGGCATTCGTTAATGACGGTTTGGGGTGCTCAGGCGGGAAAGCATGTTTATGTCGAAAAGCCGATGAGCCATGACATCGCCGAAGGCCGAATCGTAGTCGAAGCGCAGAAAAAATATGGCGTGGTGATTCAGCATGGCACACAGCGACGGAGCGACGCACACATTGCTGGCGTGACCGAAGCGGTGCAGGCGGGCAAGTTTGGTAGTAAGCTGAAAATTTCTTACGGATACTGTTGCAAGCCTCGTAACGGAATTGGCTTTCAGGAGCCGGCACAGGCACCTGCAAATTTGGATTGGAACTTGTGGCGAGGGCCTGCTGAAATTGATCAATTCAGTGGGAACCTTGTCCACTATAATTGGCACTGGTTTTGGAAGACCGGCAACGGTGATTTGAACAATCAAGGCACGCATCAGTTGGATGTGGCGCGTTGGGCAATCGATACCGATCAGACCCATCCTGTGCGAGCGATGGCACTGGGTGGTCGATTCAAATGGAACGATCAAGGGGAGACACCGAATACGATGTTCGGCATCGCCCAATATCCCAACGGTCAGTATGTCTTCTTTAACGTCCGCAATGTGAACTACGAGGGTTACGAGCGTCAGGTCGAGAACGAATACTACTTTGAAGATGGCGGAAAAATTGTCCGTGATAGGTACTATGCCAAGGGTAGCGACCAGGGTGAAATGATTGATGTTCCTGATGGTCAGGTCACTCCTGGTGGCAACTGGGGAAGTTTCATCTCCGCAGTGCGGGCAGGCGATCCAAGCATGGCCAACGGCAATGTCGACGATGCCCACTACGGTTGCGTGTTGGGGCATTTGATAAACAACTCTTATCGACTAGGGGAGAAGGTGCCGTTTAATTCCAAGGCGGGCAAGTTTGGCGACAACGCCGATGCGCACGATCACTTTATGAAGTTGCATGAAATCATGAGTGAAGGCGTTGGCGTACCAGAAGATGGCGGCGAATACGTTGTCGGACCTTGGTTGACCTTCGATCCAAATTCGGAAACCCATTGTGGCGATTTTGCAAGTGATGCCAACGGCTTGCTGAAAGATCCAAATCGCTCAGGATTCCAGATCCCCTCTTTGGCGGAGGTTTGATTTGTGCTTTGCAGCGAAGCATGGGGTGTTCAGGCCAATGCAGAGAAGAATAACCTCGATAATCTTGTTGACGTGTGTCGCACTATTGCTTGTGGGACAGGCGGATAGCGCTGAGCTTGCAGACGCGAAGACCTCTGCTGGCGCGAAGATCGAGGCAGAATTCGTTTCGCTCTTCGACGGTAAAACGCTCAAGGGATGGAACGCGGCTGATCAAAGCTGGTGGTCTGTGGAAGACTGCGCGATCACCGCTAAAGTCACCGTGGAGCGGCCTTGCGACAAGAACCAGTATCTCTTCTCCGACGTCGGTGTCATGAGCGACTTCGAATTGAAGTTGGAACACAGGATTATCACCAAGAACGACGTGAATTGTGGATTCCAGTTCCGTAGCGAGCACTACAAGGGCGACGATTGTAAAGGCTATCAAGTCGACAACAACACAAACACGCCTTGGCTGGTTCGGTTGTACGACGAATTCGGAAGGCATACGCTTGCGTGGCGAGGTAAACGAACCCGCTTTAACGAAAAAGGCGAGCGCACCGAGACCGATATCGAGACAGCCACGGGGCCGGCGAAGTTTGACCTTCATCAATGGCACGAGTACCATCTAATCTGCGTCGGCGAACGGATCACGCTCAAAATCAATGGCCAGCTAGTAGCCGAAGTGATTGATGGCGATCCGAACGAAAGAGATCTGTCTGGCCTGTTGGCACTGCAACTGCATTCTGGACCGGTCATGACCGTGCAGTTCAAGAACATCCGCTACAAGCCGCTTGTTCCTGCGGTGATTTCCGAGTAGTCGTTTCGATGGTTGAAACAGACGTATTCGCGTCAGAAAGGTGTGTAATTCATGGGAAATCGTCGCTTCATGTGTTGCACCGCCAGAACATGCCGCTCCGAACCGTAAGCCTTTCAACGGTACTGGCAGAATTTGGCGTGCTTTTACGGGCAGTGCTCTCGGGCAGTGCTCTGATGACGCAAACGGTGTCAACTGCGGGCACCGCATCTCGACAGTGCTCTACGTACCTACTACGATTGAGGTCTGTGCTGACAACTTAGCTTGTCACTTTACTCAGGCATTCCTCAATAGGAAGGCTCTATGAGCGCTTCTGGCAATGGCGTGCAGCGTTGGCTGCGGCGTCTCGTGAAATTCATTGTGATCGCAGCCCTCGTCGCGGGCGGTGTCTATTGGCTCAAGTTCGCGCCGGTTTCGGTTGCCGAGTACGTAGTGCAGCGCGGCCCGCTCGTTGCTGAGGTGATGGGCACCGGTACGTTGGAAGCACGCGTGCAAGCGACCATCAGTCCAAAAATATCGAATCGGATCGAGCAACTCCTCGTTGATCAAGGAGATCGTGTTTCGGCTGGATCCTTGCTGGTTCGGCTCGACGACGACGAACTTCAACAGCAGGTCGCGATTGCCCAAGCGAGTTTGGAATCTGAAGCAGCAGCAATCGAACGGATTAAAACCGACAAGCAACGAGCGATTGCGGTTTTTGAACAGGCACAGGCGAGTTTTACCCGCATTCAATCACTCATCAAGAAGAACGCGGTGAGCCAGGATGATCTGGACAAAGCGACCGAAGCGCTGGCCGTGGCCACCATCGGAATCTCTCATGCCGAAGCGGCCATTGCCGAAGGCCAAAAGAAAGTAGTCGCTGCGGAGCGAACACTCGAATACCACCGTGCTCGGCTTACTGATACCGAGATAGTAGCGCCATTCGATGGGATGATCGTGAAGCGTAGTCGAGAGCTAGGCGATGTCGTGGTGCCGGGGAGTTCGATTTTGACGCTGATCTCTCTCGACGAATTATGGATCCGTGCCTGGATCGATGAAACCGAGATGGCGAAACTCGCCGAAGGGCAATCGGCGCGTGTAGTGTTCCGTTCAGAGCCAGAAAAATCGTACCCCGGCAAAGTGGTCCGACTCGGAAAAGAGGCCGATCGCGAGACACGGGAGTTTATTGTCGATGTGCGTGTGCTTGAGCTGGCATCCAATTGGGCCGTCGGACAACGGGCGGAAGTTTTTATCGAGGTGTCGAATAAACAGGACGTTGTGCAACTGCCAGCAGATAAAGTCTTGACGCGTGACGGTGAAAAAGGCGTGTTTGTTCGCGAAGCGAGGCGTTCCCTGTGGCGTCCGATCACCACGGGACTGCGGAGCCGCGATGCTGTCGAAATCACCGACGGGCTACAAGCCGACGATATCGTCCTCGCACCGACAGGGAGCCACGTCAAGCTTAGCGACGGTCGAAAAGTCTCTGTGTCGCAAATCGCAGCACCACAGGTCACTGCACCATGAACCTCGCCACCAAAGATATCGGGCAGAGCCTCGGTCGCTTTGTGTTGACCACCTTGGGTGTGGGTATGCTGTTGATGGTCGTCATGGCGATGGGCGGCATCTATCGTGGCATCCTCGAAGACGCCACGCTGCTGGTCAACGAAATCGGCACCGACTTGTGGATCGTCCAACGCGATACGCGCGGACCGTTTGCCGAATTATCGCGTGTGCCGCCCAACTTGGTTCACCGCGCTTTAGCTGTGCCGGGGGTAAAGTCTTCTCGCGAGTTTGTTTTTCATACGGTGCAGCGCGAACGCAGGGGAAAACCTTTTCGTATGGCTGTGCTTGGTTTGAGCTGGCCCAGCGATAAGGGCGATTGGATTCCACTTTTAGCCGGTCGACCGTTGCGGCAGAACCATTTCGAGATGATCGCCGACGCTTCTTTGAAAATTGGCTTGGGTGAGAAAATCCAACTTGGCAAAGAGACGTATACCGTCGTTGGCGTGACGCACGACATGCTAGCCTCCGGTGGCGACGGAATTGGATTTTTCACGACTGCCGATGCCCAGGCGATTCAGTTTGACGTGCCGAGTGAAGCGGTCAGGCTCGAACGCTCGTCCAGGGCGGCACGAGGCACACGGTTCGAACTCGCTGCCAAGCAGCCTTCGCTGTTGGAGTTTGCCAACCTACCTGCCGCCGAACTGCCACAGATAGCCCGTCCGCAAGTGAGCGCCGTAATGGTGTCGGTCTTGCCGGGCGCAGAGGTGCAGCAAGTCGCTAAAATTATTTCAGGTTGGGACGATGTTTCGGTTTTTACACGCAAAGGGCAGCGTGAACTTTTGCTTGAGGGGACGGTCGAAAAAGTGCGTCGACAGATCGGCCTCTTTCGTATACTGCTGGTGGTGATCGCCGCAGTGATCATGGGGCTCATTCTTTACACAATGACCCTCGACAAGATTCACTCGATTGCCCTCCTGAAACTGATCGGTGCCCCTAACAGCGTGATCCTGGGAATGATTCTTCAGCAAGCGCTGATGCTCGGTGCGCTCGGTTACGGCATTGCCTTTTTGGCAGGCCGAAAGCTCTTCCCGCTCTTCCCTAAGCGAGTAATTTTGGCCGATGACGATTTGCTGATGCTGGCGGGTATTGTGTTGGCGATCTCTGTCCTCGCTAGCTTGATGGGGATTTGGAAGGCGATGAAAGTTTCGCCAAACGAGGCGCTGGCATGAATACCCTTCCCGAGGCGAACTCTACGAATTCGACGAATGTGAGCGATGAGATTGCGTGCGCCATCGAAACCAAGGGCGTGACAAAGATTTATGGAAGCGGCAACACCGAAGTTGTCGCGATGCGCGATGCCTCGATGAAAGTTCAACGGGGCGAAGTGGTGGCGCTCTTGGGGCCAAGTGGCTCGGGGAAATCGACCTTCCTGACAGCCGTCGGACTCATCAACCCACCCACCTCGGGGCAAGTGCTGATTGGTGGCGAGATGGTGCTGGAGGGACCCGTTGCACACACAAATTTACGTACGTTTCGCCGTAACCATATCGGCTTTGTTTTTCAGAAGTCGAATCTCATCCCGTTTTTGACTGCCGTCGAGAACGTGCAGATTGCGATGGAGCTGGCAGGCGAGTCGCGCGGTGCTGCTCGACGACGAGCGCTCGAGTTGATGGAGTATCTCGGTGTGGCCGACCGCGCGAGCAATCTTCCTTCGGCCCTCTCGGGCGGGCAGCAGCAACGGGTCGCCGTGGCGCGATCGTTGGCCAATCGGCCGAGTGTCATTCTGGCCGACGAACCGACCGCCGCCCTTGACGGCGAGCGGGGCCGGCAGGTGATGGACCTCTTCGCCAAAGTCGCCCACGAACAAGGCGCCGGAGTGATCGTCGTTACGCACGACCACCGCTCGCTCGATGTGTTCGACACAATTTTTGAAATGGAAGACGGCCTGATGCACCGAGCGAAAAAGCCGTGATGCAGCGAGCGCAACAGGCACGCTGGATAGCTCGTCAAGCGTTAATAGCAAAGTGCTACGGCAACCATCTCGAAGCTGCCAAACTGTTCCGCGACGCACTAACCGAAGCCCCGACGGATTGTCTGGCGAAATACGAAATGGAAAGTTCCTTGATTACCCACGGCAAACAATGCGTCGACCGCGGTCTGCTGGACCGAGCACACCGCATTTTTTTAGAGGCAGCTTCAGTAAATCCTCGCTCGGTCGCCGCTTTGGCCAGCCTGGCAACTTTAGGAGAGGCGGCCAGCAACTACGTCGAGGCTGAAATACTTTGGCAGCGCATTCTATCTCTCGATCCCCGT
>JAADGD010000193.1 GCA_013152515.1 Planctomycetota bacterium | reverse complement strand
GATAGGCTTTCAGCTTGTCTGTATCAAACCTCTACCAAGCACTGACGCACCTGGAAGCCGATCCCACGGGTGGCGTGCTAGCACTCTTAGAATGCTAGCGGTCAATTTGCCCTAGCTTCACGCCTTGCCATGCAATCATTGCAATTGTTGCGAACGGAAAACGTACACATTGGTTTACCCCAAACGGAATGACGACTTGCGGTATCTCGACGCAAGCTAGGCACCCCAGAGAACCGATCTTAGTCGTAAGACTACACTCTCTGATCTGAACATTTGCGGATTTGAGCATTTGGCTAGCATGCCGATACAGATTTTTGAATCACTCTACGGGGCAGGAGGCCTTGTTCATGCGGTGGGAGCGAAGGAAACCGCTGTGGCCAGTTGTGGCTGCGCTCGGCTTGCTGTTTGTGCTAGTTCTCGCTGCTCCGAGCAACTGGCAAAGCCTGAATTCTCTGCAAATCCCTTCTTCTGCAGAGCCGCAGATCGAGTTGATCGCGCCTCAAGTATTGCAAGTATTGGAACCTACAATCTCAGAGCCTGTGATCTCGCAGCCTGCGGTCGTAAAATATCCCGAAACGCAAGAATTAGGGCGAAAGGCGGATGGCGGTAAGGGGAAGACGCAGATATTTGTTCCAACACGAGCCGAAACCTTGCCGGTTCGCAAAGAATTCGATATTGAAACGCTGCTCAGTGTGCGCGATCAATTGCTAGCAATGTTCGATCAATTGCCCGCTCCCCAGCCCGCTGAATTGTTGCCTCCACGAAAAACGCCTCAAGTTCGAGTTGCGAGCGAACACGATCGTCTGGCGATGGTACCCAGCCGTGCAGTGGTGAATCGCCATACCTCGATTCTTGTCAAGTCTGCCGAAACCACTCATGCAGAAGTTACCGATTTTGCAGCGATCTTGTTGGAAGCCTCGCGAAGCCCTAAGCCGAGGGAATCACCCCAGATAATAGGCCCCAGACTGGCAATTCGACCTACGTTGCCGAAACCGATTGAAGTCGCAGCGCCGGCGAAACCGCGAGCTGTTGAGCTTGAAGAGATTACGCCGCTTCCAATGACGCCACCTTCGATTGCGCCACCTACGTTAGCTTTGGCGCCACTTACTGTTGAACCACCTACTGTTGTTCCACCTACTATTGAACCACTTACTGTTGAACAACCTACCGTTGCCCCACCTACTATTGAACCAACTACTCTCGCGCCGCTTCCCAGTGAGCCAGCGCCGCTTCGGCGTCGACCTTTGGCACTTATCGAACAGTTGGAAGATTTTTCGGAAAGTTCTCCCGGTGCTGTTTGGTCGCAACTAGTGCTGACCCAGATAAGACATCTCACCGAACCAAGGACTGCGAGACTCCCCGAAGTGGCTGAAACGTTCGGACAGCTTGAGCAATTATACGTCGCGGGGTTGCGTCGGTCGAAGGATCAAACGAATCCCACTTTTAACAACCAATGGCAACAGGCTGCGCAATCGTTGGGGCGAAGATTGGTTCTCTGGCGGCTTTTACTAGACCCAGAACAGCAAACCTATTCTCTAGAAAAGGGCGCCGGTGATTCAACAACGACGACCAATCTACTACCCGTGCTAGACGAAGTTGCGGAGCTGCTGGAAACAGCATTTCAGGAGAGCGGGCAAAATGGTAGCGATTGGCGTGAGTACTTGCAACTCGATCGTATTGCCGCGGCAATGAGCGAAGGTATCGATACACCGACACTGATTCGCGCGAAGTTAGCTCAGGAAGTGCTTTCGCGCATGAACGATCCACGTCTCACCGATGCACAACGCGAATTTTTAGCGACGCCGCAGTTGATCAAACTGCACGATGCCCTTCGCCCCTGGGCCGCCGGCAAAGTCAATCTCAAAACGTTGGTAGCGCTCGTGGAACGCTACGAATCGGGGCGAGAAACCCGATATGCCGCCGTGATTGCTCAGCTTCAACAACGCTTAAAATGGTCAGACGATCCGCAACTACGAGCCTTGGCTGCGCACCTCGGCCAGCACTATCGAGGCGCGAATATGCGACTCGCGATGAGCGACGACCTGCTCAATCGGATGCTGCCCAAGCAGCAACCCACCGTCGCACCGGTCAGTGATCGGATCGCCGGAGCGAAAGTGCGAGGACGCTCTCGGACGACGACCCAACTCCGTGTTCGACTGGTGCCTGACCCCAACGCTTGGCATTTTGACCTGGAAGCCTTCGGCAAAATTTACTCCGATACGCGATCAGATACGTGGCCCGCCCGCATTCGGAACGCGGCGAAAATGCAGTATCAAGGCCACAAGGAGATTTCCATCGACAGACAAGGGCTGCATGTCACGCCGGCACAGGCCTCTGCGCAAGGACGCAATGAACTGATTGGCGTCGATAGCCAGCTCGATCCGATTCCTATCGTGGGGAGTTTGCTTCGGAACATGGCTCGGCAGAAGCACAAAAAAGCTCGCCCCACAGCGCTACGACAAGCCAAAGCCAAGGTCGTTCGACAAGTCAAGCAGCGTATGGACACGACTTTGAACCAAAAACTCGAGGGGTTCGAGCAAAAGTTTCGCGACAATATACTCACCTCCATTGAGGAATTAGCGCTGCTCGCCGAGCCGCTCGATATGCACACGACCAAGCAGCGGGCCGTGATGCAGTTGCGATTGGCCAATCCCGGGCAACTGGCCGCGCATACGCTTCGGCCACTGGCCCCCTCGGATAGTGTACTCAGTTTGCAGATGCACGAAACTGCCCTGAACAATGCGATGATGGGTCTGGGTCTCAACGGTCGACGCATGACGATGCTTGAAGTGTTCGACGATCTTTCGGAGCGATTCGGACAGCCCGACGCTACACCACCAGAAGATTTGCCGCGCCGTGCAGTCATCCAATTCGCCAAGCGTGATGCCCTGCGGGTACGATGCGACGGAGATCGTCTGGAACTGATACTCAGCGTCGCCGAGCTAGCCCATCGTCGCGACAAGATCAAGAATTTTCAGATTCACGTCCATTTCCGCCCCCAAGTTAGCGGGCTGAATGTAAAACTCATCCGCGATGGCACTTTGCAGTTCTCTGGCCGCCGCTTAAAGACCGGCCCGCGCGTCGTGCTGCATAGCATCATGGGAAAACTTCTCGCCAAAAACCAAGAAATCAACTTGGTCAACGCCAAACTCATGCTCGACCCACGTTTCGCCGGCCTGATGGTCACGCAGCTCGTGCTCGAAGATGGCTGGATCGGCCTAGCACTCGGCCCCGCCAACCCACGCCGCACCGCATGGCAAGCGCCAACGCCCGAGGTAATCGAGACGCCGTTTGTGCGTTAGGCTCGTCAAGCCGCCGGCTGGCTCAACCGGACAAACACGCTGTAAATCAAACCGATCAGCAACACGATCGCGGTCGCATGATCGAGCAACATGCCAAGGCTCACGCGTGACGCCGAAGTTTGCAGCACCGCGTTCGATTGCGCGACGATAGCCAAGCAAACGAAAGTGCCGTACGCCGACAGGTTCAAAAGGATCAGCGAATCTTGCCGGCCAGTGCGCGGACGCGACCGTAGTGTTTGGATGGCACCACGTCCCACCAAGGCAATAGCAGTCACGACGGGAAGGCTCGCCCAAAATTGAGCAGCGAAGATGATCAACATCCCGACGCCGATGAGAACGTAGCCTTGTTGCCACAAGTGCTTTCGAAACATGCCATGCACCAAGAAAAGAAGAGAAGCGGTTGTTACTTCTATTCTGATTGGAATTTGTAACATGTCCAGTATGTGTGCTGTTTACAATATCCGGGTAGCCCCTGGCTCTGCCGGGGGATTGTTAGCTCTGGGGTGGATAGTGCTAGACAACGTTCACGTACTTCATCCCCCGGCAGAGCCGGAGGCTACCATGCAAACAATGCGACCATGCACGACAGTAAAACCATGCGCGACGAGACGACGAACCGTTGCACGATGATTACCACGACGAGTTACGGGTCGTGGTTGCCCGGGGATGCGCGAGGTTATGTGCAAAGTGGCGAAATCTTGCCGGCGGCTCCGCGATTGGCAGCCCATGCCCGTTCGCTACTCCAATCCGAGCCGGTCACTTTTTTCTGCGACCGAACGAGCGGCTCTTTACAAAGCGTTGGTTTTGGCGGTTTATGAATTCGAATATCGCTTGACTGATGCGAGTGTCGAATCGTGGCATTTGCATTGGATTGTTCTTCACGACGATGCCATTAAAGTGATGGTGGGCCGCCTGAAGACAAGAATGCGACAAGCATTGAATCGCGGGCGGATATGGACCGAGGGCTACCACTTTCGCGAATTGAAAAGCGAGGAGGAGTTACACGTCGCCCGCAACTACATCGCGCGCCACCAGGGAGCACGGCTCGTAGGTGGCCGTTACGTAGCCCCCGGCTCTGCCGGGGGATGACATGCGCAAACGCTTTGGATATCACCACCGAACGATCACCACTCGTTCGATCATCCCCCGGCGGAGCCAGGGGCTACGTCCGTGCTGTTGCCATCGATTGGCGAGCTACGTTTCACACCGGTATCGGTCCCCGGTACGATCATCGGGTTTGGCGAACTTTCTTCGATGATGCGTGACAACTCTTCGGAGTTGATCACCTCTTGTTCCATGAGTTCTTTGGAGCAAGCGTCGAGTGCCGCACGTCGTGTACTCAAAATATGTCGCACGCGGTCGAGGCCTTCGTCGATGATTCGCTTGACCTCTTCGTCGATCTCGCGGGCGGTTTCTTCGCTATGGCTTTGGGCGCGCGGCATCTCGCCGCCACCAGCGAGGAAAGGACTGCGACCACTCTCACGGAAATTTACGCGACCGAGTCGGCTCATACCAAAATCCATTACCATGCTGCGGGCGATTTCGGTCGCGCGCTCCAGGTCGTTTTGTGCGCCGGACGAAATATCTTCAAACACCAACTCTTCGGCAATCGTGCCAGCGAGTAGCACCTGGATGCGACTTTCGAGTTCGCCTTGGGTCATCAAGAAGCGATCTTGCTCAGGACGTTGCATCGTGTAACCGAGCGCCGCCATGCCGCGGGGGATGATCGAAACTTTGTGGACCGGGTCGGTATTGGGCAGCGAATAGGCGACCAAGGCGTGGCCGCTTTCGTGGAACGCGACGCGGAGTTTTTCGTCCTCCTGCATGATCCGTTGCTTCTTTTCCAGGCCGGCACTGGTGCGCTCGACCGCTTCGTCGAACTCTGCGTGGCCAACGGCTTTTTTGCCGTTACGGGCAGCCAGTAGGGCGGCCTCGTTGACGATGTTGGCCAAGTCGGCGCCGACAAAACCGCTGGTGATCGCGGCGACGTGCTTGACGTCGACGTCTTCGCCGACTTTGATGTTTTGTAGGTGGACCTTCAATATATCTTCGCGGCCTGCGATATCAGGACGATCGACCAACACATGGCGGTCGAATCGGCCAGGGCGTAGCAAGGCGGGATCGAGCGTTTCGGGGCGGTTGGTCGCGGCCATCACGATGACGCCGACGTTAGAACCAAAACCGTCCATCTCGACGAGCAGCGCGTTGAGCGTCTGTTCGCGTTCATCATGGCCGCCGATTTGTCCGCTGCCACGCGTCTTGCCGAGAGCGTCGAGTTCGTCAATAAAAATGATACACGGCGCGCGTTGCTCGGCCTGCTGGAACATATCGCGCACGCGGGCGGCACCAACGCCGACGAACATTTCGACAAAGTCCGAGCCACTCAGACTGAAGAAGGGCACGCTTGCCTCGCCAGCGACTGCTTTAGCCAGCAAAGTTTTACCGGTCCCCGGAGGACCCACCAGCAACACACCCTTGGGAATCCTTCCACCAAGACGCTGGTAACGATCGGGGGTTTTAAGGAAGTCGACGACTTCGCGCAGCTCGTCGACCGCTTCTTCAACACCGGCAACGTCATCAAAGGTCTGTTCGATTTCTTCTTGCGCGTAGAGTTTTGCCTTGCTACGGCCAAAAGCCATCGGCGAACCAGCTCCACCCATTCGCCGAAGCATCACGATGGTCAGCAGCAGTATCATACCAATCATCAACAGCATCGGCAAAGCACTGAGTAGCGGGCTGGGAGGCATTGCATACGAATAACCCTCGATGTTGTTTTCTGCGAGTAGCTCGACGAGGCGAGTTTCTTCGGAGTCGCGTGCCGTGCGGAAGGCGATTTTCTTGGGTTCGCCGTAGTCCAGATCAGCAATGATTTTTTCGCCGTTGGTCTCGCCTGACGTAGTTTTCACTTTTTGCCCTAGCTTCGCTTCTCGATGCAAGACGTAGCCAGTCACGTCGGTGGGGCCGATGGTGATTTCTGTCGGATGGCTCAGGCGGACGCTGACGGGTTCTTTGGCGTCACGGTCTTCGATGGTGATGTAGTCGACTGCGTCACCCTCGGAATTGTTGTCAGGATTGCTGACGACGATTAGCTTTTCGAGACTGCTCCAAGGAATTTCCACACGTTGACCACCACTCCAGACGGTGCCCAGCAGCAGTAGCACCGTCATCAAGCCGAGGACGTACCACACTAGATTGCTGCCTTGTGATGCTGGTTTCTTGTCGGACGTACCTTTGGAGTCGCCCTTGGATTGATCGTTCTGCTCTTCCATTACTTCTCCGATGTTCACAAGACGGTGAGTGCTAGG
>JAADGD010000267.1:27728-33301 GCA_013152515.1 Planctomycetota bacterium | reverse complement strand
TAGTTATGATTCGTTAAACGGTATTGGGGCTAGGGGAGGGTTCTGCGTCAAAAACAGGCCTAAGCCTTGTTGCCAGACTATCCCCTCCCCTAACCCCTCCCCATAAAAATGGGGCGGGGGATTACTGCCTTTATCATCTCTACCCGTTAAAATCACTGAAGAACCCAAGAAATCAAAGGCGAGCTTCCAACCAGGGTTATACTGCCTGTGCGACTCGCCTAGACTTGGCGTTTGTGTCGGCATCCGATCGCTATCCCAATCGCAAATACGCCAGGACAGAATCCATGACAAATACTCAAGTCCGACTTCTGTTCTTCGTCGCCGGTGTGTACGACTTTGTCATTGGGTTGACCTTTTTGTTTTTCGGGCCAAGGCTTTTTGATGCTGCCGGTGTTCCCCACCCCAATCACTGGGCATACATTTATTTCGGCTCGTTAATGCTTGTGATTTTTGGCTTAATGTTCTTCGCTGTCGCTGGCAATCCTACTGCTAATCGAAATCTCATCCCGTACGGCATCCTGTTAAAACTAAGCTATGCCAGCTTGGCGGGCTACTATTGGATCACCACAGACTGTCCGCTGCTTTTTAAGCCCTTTGCCGTCATCGATGCAGTGACGATTATTGCATTTTGGATGGCCTACACTGCTTGTCGACAAGACGAAATCGCAAAGACGGCAGGCTCAGAATGAATTGGTATTTCGGCTGGGGGATGATTTTCACCGCGTTTGTTACGGGAGCCATCATTGGTCTCTACTTTCATTCCGATGATTTCCTCGGAGGCTACGGTTCGTTCAGGCGGAGAATTCTTCGTCTTGGCCATATCGCTTTGGCCGCTTTAGGCATGGTCAACATTCTTTACTACCTTTCCTTCGCATCGGCAGAACCTTCGATGCCAAGCTGGCTGGCCTCGATCGGTTTTCTTGTGGGCGGCATTTCGATGCCCTTGGTCTGCTTTTTGTCCGCCTGGCGCGCAGGATTTCGCCACCTCTTCTTCATCCCCGTGATAGCTTTGGTGATGGCCACAATTCAGGTATTACGAATGGGCCCTCCATGAAAATTGGTTTTCTTGCCATGAGTGGGTTACGTGCCCATGACCCCAAATTGTTGCAACTTGGTATGACACTGCCAGGGGTCGTCGAGCGAAGCCGTGTCCTCCAATCTCTGCCAAGCTTGGGTTTGCTTTACCTTGCAGCTTACACACCGTCGGGTCACGACCTTCACTATTACGAAGTCGAAGGTGAAAAGAGCGTTCCGGCCGATGCCTTCACTTGCGATCTGGTTGCGATCAGCACATTCTCTGCCCAGGTAAACGAAGCCTATGCCGTGGCCGACTGTCTCCGTGAATCAGGAGTTCAGGTGGCTATGGGAGGACTTCACGTGACCGTATTGCCAGAAGAGGCGTTGGAACACGCCGATTACGTTTTTTTGGGCGAAGGAGAAAAAGCTTGGCCAGCGGCGGTCGACGCGATTGCAAACGGCACAAACGACGAAGGAAACCGGATTTGGAAATCGGCGGATTTTGGTCCTATCGATGTCTGCTCTCTTGAGGTTCCGCGGTACGATTTGTTAGAGTGTCGCAACTATGCACGTCTGCCTGTTCAGACGACGCGTGGCTGTCCCTGGCGATGTGACTTCTGTGCGTCGAATGTCATGCTTGGTCAGCCCTACCGAAAACGGCCTGCCACGCAGGTTGTCCGCGATATTCAAGCGGCAAAACAGCAGAACCCACACGTCTTTATCGAATTTGCCGACGACAACACGTTTGTCGACCACGAGTGGGGAAAAGAACTCTGCCGAAATTTGATCCCTCTCAAAGTCAAATGGTTTACGGAAACCGACATTTCTGTTGCCGACGATCCAGAGCTACTACGGTTGATGCGTCGCGCCCGTTGTCGACAATTACTGATCGGGCTGGAGAGTCCCGATCAGGATTCTCTGGACGGCATCGAGCTGCGGGCTAACTTTAAGGGCCAACGCTCAACAACCAACATGGATGCGGTGCGCAGAATTCAATCTCATGGAATCACGGTCAATGGCTGTTTTATTCTTGGTCTTGATAAGCAGACGCCTGCCGTTTTCCAAGAGATTCTCGACTTTGCGTTGGAGGCTCCTCTTTACGATGTCCAAATCACGGTACTCACGCCTTTCCCTGGCACTCCGCTCTACGAACGACTTCTCCAAGAAGGACGGATCATCGAACCTGGACGTTGGGACTTATGCACTCTCTTTGACGTCAACCATATCCCGCTAAATATGACCCCCGACCAGCTTCGCGAAGGGATGTACTGGCTAGTAGAGAAGCTGTTCAGCGAAGATTGCCTTCGGGTCAGACGAAAACATTTCTTCGACCAGTTATGGTAACGATGAGCAATTGGCGCGCACAAAAAGCAGGTGGGAATTTCATTGCAATTTTGGAATCCTACTGACCCACAACCAAATCATCTGGACAGGAAAACTATCTGAAGAGTCCATCTTGTTGGCGGATCGTACAGAGACTTTGAATCAAAACTTACCTACTTGAACGGCTGCCCCCATATTGGCGATGCCGGGGCCGTAGTACTTTTTCCCAAGCGGCAAGATCATCGGTTCTTCGTAAGGACGCGTTGGAACCCTCGCTGCGATTTCCTCGAGACGGTTGAGGATATCCTGTGGCAAGGGTCCTTTCTCGATGGCTGCGACACTCGCTTCGAGGTGTTCGAGTGTCTTACAACCGAGTGGGATGGTCGAGACATCTGGGTCAGAAATTGCGAATCGCAAACACATTTCGACGGCTGTAATGCCTGATTCATCGAGTAAATCGTAATAAGCGAGCAGTTGTTGCTGCCGTGTTGTTGCCAGCCAGATGGGTTGTTCGGAAACTTCGGCGTCGGCGCGCCGGCTGAGGAAGCCTTGCCCGAGCGCTGAACCGAGTACGACTCCCATGTCTTGCTGGATAGCTGACGGGATCAGCGTCTGTCGCGCTTCGCGAAAAAGCACGTTGTAGTTAAACGCGGTAAGCACGACATCAAAACGGTTGCTTTGCACTAACGAAGTCATTTCGGTGACAGTCGTACCTGCAAGCCCCGTAAAGCGGATCTTGCCTGCCGTTTTCAGCTCGTCCATCAGCGCAAACACGGGACCATCGAGAGGATCGTAGCTGGTCCACCACGGATATTGCTGCGGTCGGTCGGGCTCGTGAATCATCAGAATGTCGATGTGGTCGCGACCAAGTAAGCGCAAACTTTCTTCGACCGACTCGCGTAGATCACCGACATTTTGAGGGTCAAACGGCTGCGGCCGACCGCCTAGTTTTGTCGTGACAATGAGCGGAGCATCGAGTCCAGCAATCGCCTGTCCGATAGTTTTTTCGCTATCGGCATAGGCGGGTGCGGTATCTATCGCATTGATACCAAGTTCGACCGCACGTTGCATGATCCGACGAGTTTCCGCGACACCTCCGGCCAGCGAGGACGTGTACAAGCCCCCGATCGAAAGGACGCTGACGTTGAGATCGGTGCGTCCCAGTCTTCGTGTTTGCATGTTTGATTCCTGATTTATTGTTCTTCTGTGCTATGCAATAACATCATGAACGACGTGCCCTTTCACATCGGTTAGTCGCATGTCGCGACCACCGAAACGGTAGGTCGATCGTGTGTGATCGACGCCCATTAAGTGCAGTATTGTTGCATGTAGGTCGTGCATTTCGGTGCGGTTTTCAATCGCTTTGTAGCCCCACTCGTCGGTGGAACCGTAGATCATTCCCGGTTTGACGCCGCCACCGGCCAACCAAACGGTGAAGCCAAATTGGTTGTGATCGCGTCCATCTTTACCCTGTGCAAAGGGCGTGCGTCCAAACTCGCCAGCCCAGACGATGAGGGTTTCGTCCAACAAACCACGCTGACGCAAATCTTTGAGCAACGCGGCAATCGGTTGATCAACGGCGAGCGCGTTGTTTTCATGACCTTTCTTCAAATCGGAATGCTGGTCCCAACGGTCACCTCCCACATTAGGACATGTCAACTCGATAAAGCGCACTCCACGTTCGATCATCCTACGAGCAATTAAACATTGGGATCCATAGATTCGGGTAGGTTCGTATTTCGACTCGATACCATACATTTTTTGAATGTGCGCGGGCTCGTCTTTGACCGACATGACTTCGGGGACAGCCATTTGCATCGCATAAGCGAGTTCGTAGTTGCGGATGGCTGATTCAAGACTGTCATGCTGCCCAAACTGGTCGACGGCGAAATGGTCCAGCCGCCGAATCAGATCGAGTTTTCCGCGTTGCTGCTGGTCCGAAGGCTCCGTCCGCTCGATATTGGCAACGCCGCTGCCCGTCGGCTTGAAGACAGAACCTTGATAACTGGCTGGGAGAAAACCACTGCCAAAACAATCGAGCCCACCCGGTGGAATGAGTCCACCGTTGATCACGACAAAACCGGGTAAATTCTGACACTCGCTACCTAGACCATAATTCACCCAAGCTCCCATACTTGGACGTCCCTGCAGCCCGCTGCCGGTGTGGAGAAAATAGTTCGCAAAAGTATGCTCGGGAAACTCCGAGACCATCGATCGAACGATTGCCAATTCATCCACGCAAGTTGCAACGTGAGGAAACAGTTCGCTGACCGGGATGCCAGCTTCGCCATATTGTTTGAACTTCCAGGGACTCGCGAGTACGTTGCCATTGTTGTTGAACTGAGTCGGTTCAACCTTAAACAACTTGCCGGGATCTTGCCCGTCGAATTTCTCCAGCAGCGGCTTCGGGTCGAACGTGTCGATTTGCGAAGGCCCGCCGTCCATGTACAAAAAGATGACATGCTTTGCCCGCACCTGATGATGAGGCCCATGTCCAGCAGCCCCCGGTCCGTTGGCCCCCAATTTGTCGGATTTCGCTCGCTGATTGCCAAACGCCGAATCGTGTTGCAGTCCCGCCAGCGCAACGGCTCCAAAGCCGCTCGCGCATCGCCTCAGCATCTCGCGGCGCGACGTGGGTTGCGATTGATATCGCTGACAAGGGAATAGATGGTGCTTCGTCATCGCAGAAAAATGAACTCCTTGGTATTGATCAGAGCGTGAGCGACATCGTTCCACAATTTTACGTCGCCTTGTTGAACTCCGCGCTCGATTGCCTGAGCCTTCACAAACGCTAGGACAACCGATTTTTCTTGCCAAGTTGGGCGTCTAGTGAAAGCTGTTTGGTACATCCAGTCGATTCGAGATTCTATCGACGAGTGTTGGTCCATCGCACGTCGAGCCCACTTGCTCGCTAACTCGACGACCAGCGGATCGTTCATCAAAATCAGCGATTGGGCGGGGACATTCGAGACGTTTCGCCGCCCCATCGTACTGAAGGGAACAGGTGTATCGAACGCGAGCATCGACGGCGATAAAAAATTGCGTCGTACAGCCGTATAAATGGACCGACGCCCAGCTCCGTCTAGCGGTCCGCTTTCCTTGGGTCGACCACGACCGTCCATGAACGAGGTTAAGTGAATCGGCACCGGTTCGCCAAAGAGAGTCCCGTCTAGCTCTCCCGACAGAGAAAGCATCGCGTCGCGGATTGCTTCGCCTTCGAGCCGCTTCGGAGG
>JAADGD010000267.1:0-27681 GCA_013152515.1 Planctomycetota bacterium | reverse complement strand
GCTGGGGCGGCTCGACATCTGATACGTGCGAGAAAGTACGAGGTAGCGAATCATCCGTTTGATACTTTGTCCGTCATTCATAAACCGAGTTGCCAAATGATCGAGCAATTCAGGATGCGTTGGCCGTTGACCAAGCACACCGAAATCGTCAGTCGTCGGCACGATGCCACGTCCCATCAAGTGATGCCAAAGTCGATTGACCATCACACGAGACGTCAACGGATTGGCGGGATCGTTGATCTGCTGAGCCAATTCAAGGCGGCCGCTTCCCGATTTGATCGTCATCGGTTGGCCACCGCTCACTGCCGTCAAAAAATGCCGTGGCACGATGCTGCCCGGATTCGAGGAATTGCCTCGAATCAGCAGATGGTCGTCTTCTCCGCTGCCATCCATCATCGCCATAGCAAGGTGCGAACGACGCATAATTTGCGATCGCAATTTCAAACGCTCGTCGGCCCAGGTGCGGACAAGTTGGTTGGAAACCTCCGACAGTAGAAGTTTTGCAGATTCTGCGTAGCTTTCAACCGAGACGGCAATCGCAGATTCACGCGAAATCCATTGCTGGCGAGTAGCCTGCGACGCTCCCTGCGTGACGAGCGCTACTTCCAACTGAGCATCTTTCGCGGGCGTAAACTCCAAATGAATTCGGTGTCCGATATAACGTTCCAAATCCAACTCAACCCACTCGTCACTCGGTTCGATCGGTTGGATCGTCTCGCCATGCAAGGGACCGGCGATCAAACGATGAGAGTCGACGCAAGCGACGACATGGCCAGTGCCCCGCACGCGGCACGCGACTTGACCGCTAGTTAGCGTGAAAGTCGGCGTGCGTAACGTCCGACCGCTACGCGGCAGCTTGGCAAGCTGACTCGCGTTCTGAACGCCCTTTTCGGACAATGATTCAAGCCCGTTCCAAAAGGGATCGCTCACGGCAGCCCCATTTGCCGCGAAACGGAGAGTCGGTTCGCCTTCTGCCGTCGACAGATAGGCTTCTCCAATGCGTCTTGGCCGAGTGCCAAATAAAAAACCGTCCTGGAGATACTCACTAGGCGAGATTGCCCCATAGTCGACAACAACCCGTGAAGCGATATCCCCGACAAGCAGTTCTGGCGGGAGTAACCGCAAGCCACTTTGAGTCAAAACCTTCGCAATCCGTTGTTGATACTTTTTATCCAATGCAGTCAGTTTTTGCGAAATAATTCGATTGTGTTCCAACGACTCAAAACGAACCTGCCGGTAATCGCTGCTTTGAAGAAAGCCGGAGAGTGAATAATAATCTGCCGTCGAAATAGCATCGAACTTGTGATCATGGCATCTCGCACACGATACGGTCACGCCCAAAAACGTCTTCGACATCACGTCGATCATATTGTCGAAGCGATCGGCTTCATTTTTCCGGATATCGACCGGGGAATGCACCCACTCACCCAGAAACCAAAACCCCGTCCCCAGCACCGATTCGTTGAATCCCTTTTCCGGATGCAATCGAGGCGAAGCAAGCAAGTCACCTGCGATATGTTCCAGCACGAGCTTGTCGTACGGCACATCCGCGTTGAGTGCGCGGATAATGTAGTCACGGTACTGAAACGCGTTCGGCGAGTCGTTATCAAATTCGTGCCCACGCGATTCTGCGTAGCGAACCAAATCGAGCCAATGCCGTCCCCAACGCTCGCCGAAATGCGGCGAACTCAGTAGCTCTTCGACCAGTCGCTCGGTCGTCTGCGGTGATGCATCATCGAGAAACTTTGCCGCTTGTTCGGGCGTTGGGGGCAATCCGATCAGATCAAAGTACAATCGCCGCAGCAGGGCCAACTTGTCAGTATCAGCCGAAGGTTTCAGCTTCTCGCCTTCTAGTCGGGCGAGAATATAGTTATCAATCTCGTTGCGAGGCCAAGTCTCGTCAGAAACTTCTGGTGGCGGCGATACTCGTACCGGTTGCCATACCCAATGCTCAGCCTTGCGACGCTGTAGATCAAACCCAGTACTCAAAGCACTTGATGAGTGAGCCTCTTCTTTCGGCCAAGGTGCTCCCTTGTTGACCCAACGTTCGAGCGTCTGGATATCCTTCGCAGGAAGTTTTCCTTTGGGGGGCATCTCGTACGTCTCGTACCGAACTGCTTCGATCAGCAGGCTGGCCTCAGCGTCACCCGGCACAATCGCCTCACCAGAATCGCCACCTCGAAGCAGCGCGGCGCGACGGTCCACCAAAAGGCTCGCCTGCAATTTCTTTGCTTTGCTGCTGTGGCAAGAGTAACAATGCTCGGCCAGCAAGGGGCGCACTTCTTTTTCAAAAAACTCTAGCTCTACTGCCGTCGTCATCACGTCGTTGGCACGAACTTCTGCGCACTTAGCAACGGCGCATATTGCAAAAACGGCCAATCCCGGCAACATCGCGCAGATCGCAGGTACACGACGAGATTTCATTCGATCTCCGGGGTGGAACGCTTAGCAACATTTTTGAGAACACAGACGCCAGCGATTTCACTATTATCGCTTCCAGAGACTGCCTGTCGAGGACAAAAAACGTCGTAGTACAAGTCGGTCACCCAAGGAGTTCTCCCGTAGCGCGGCTCAACCCTCCCCTCGTGCTGCTTTACGATAGAACGTCGATGGGGGCTTCTTTAGTTTCGTTTTCCTTTTTCTCTGGCCACATTCCCTGCGGAAACATCAGAAAGCTCCACCCCACGGAGCAGAGGGCCTCGCTCACGATGGAAAAATCAAAAGCTCCGGTTCGGAGCTAAGAAAAACGGAGAATTCAATAACAGCATCCCAGAGGAGACGTATCTTGCTACTCAAAATGAAAGCTTTCAGCCGTCAGTAATCCCTTTTAGACTGGCATAGCAGGCTATTAACTCAATTTCTGGCTGATTGCTGATAGCTGACAGCCAGAGTCCACGGGAACGGCACATTTCCTGAGTAAGCCCGAGACTTTTCACTTTGAGTTGTTACAATGAGTGAGAATACATGCCTGAATCGGCGTCAATCTTTTCTCAATCTTTTCTCAATGAGAATTTGGTTTCAACAACATGCTAAAAATTGGATTTGCAATTCGGAATCGGTACTCGACGGTCATCTTGGCGGTAGTTTTGGCCTTGATCCAGCAGACGTTGATGCCTGCCGTGGAGATCATCGCTCACCGCGGAAATTCGAGTGCAGCGCCGGAAAATACGTTCGCTTCTATCAACTCCGCGTTTGATGTAGGTGCCGATCACGTGGAAGCCGATATTCGTCTCACCTCGGACGGATACGCGGTTCTCATGCATGACGCGACGGTCGATCGCACTACCAATGGCAGCGGTACAGTCGCCAGTATGACATTGGCCGATTTGCAACTACTCGATGCCGGTTCGTGGTTCAGTTCCGAGTTCGCAGGCGAGTCGGTCCTGACACTTGCCGAGGCACTTGTTGCTGTGAATCATCGTGGTCGCATCTTACTAGACATCAAAGCAAGTGGGATGGGGGCATCGATACAAGCGGCGTTCGACGAGGCGTCCACAGCAACGGGCAGTAACTTCACGAGCGATGACGTGTGGATTTGGCCCGGCCCGAACGCCGACTATGAGACGAACATCGCCGATCCTCAATATTTGCTCGGTTCACTGCCAAGTGTTTCACAGTGGCAAACACCTGGCTACTTTGAAGGATTGCTTGAAGAAGGAATCCTTGGCTTTGATACGGGCGGCGGCGTGACGACCGAATTTGCCGCAGCTGCAAGCTCTTATGGGTTAGTTGTCTCTGTCTTCACGATCAACACAGTATCGTCCATGCAGTCGTGGATCGACACAGGCGTGACGGCGATGGAGACCGACTTTCCAGAAGTGTTGTTCGACTTGCTCGCCAACCAACCGTCTGCTGATTTCGACGAAGATGGCGACGTCGACGGCAGCGATTGGCTCTTTTTTATCGAAAGTCTTGGTGCCGACAATCCAGGTCTCACTGATATCACTGGCGATGGCGTGAATGACCATGCCGACTTTCTGTTGTTCAAAAAACTGTACGAAGCAGAAAACGGTGTCGGCTCGTTCAAGCAGATTATTACCAAGGTTCCCGAACCGGCAAGTGCGCAACTTATCGCTGTGTGCATAGCAGTGATCGGCCTACTGCATGGCAGGCGAAAGGGTAAACGTAACCGTTCACGCGAGGGAAAAAATTAGCCACGGATGAACCCAGATAAACACCGATTTCCTGGAGGGATTCGGAGCTTTTTCGCTATTTCTCCCCTATTTCTTTTCAGCAGCAATCGAATTCGGCTAAAACCCCCTTTCCTCATCTGCGTTTATCCGTGTTTATCTGTGGCTTTTCCTTTTTCTTCTTTCAGCGCCGTGGACGGTTACCTACTAACTAACGCCTACTACGTTACTGCCACGCCGCTACGTTGACGTGCCAAATAGCTTGAAAGTATTTGCTCACCGATCAGCAAACCGATCAAGGCGAGTAGCAAGGCTCCCCAAATCGGTCTCGCGCGCGGGCGAGGCTCGACGTTGGTGACAGTTGCGGTTGCCGCAGCTTGTACTCCTTCAAACTGTACACCCGCCCACCTAAACAATTGCGTACGATCTTCTTGTTCGAGCGGCTGCCACTTTGATTCTTCGACATCACGAGCAACGTAAAATGGCAGACTGGCCTCCTCGCCGTCTGTCTCAAAAGTCAAACGATACAATCCCGGCAACTCTGTTTGGGAGTAGCGAACCGACTCATTTTCGTCACTCGCCGTGCTAGCTAGAGTCACTTGCTGTCCCGAGGGAGTCAAAAGTTTTGCTGTCGTGACAACAGTATTGGCGGGCAAAGAGGCTTTGATTACGTTGCCGGGTTCCAGGTTGTAACGTGCCATTGCCGGCGCGGTGAGATAGTCGAGCCAGTCATGAATCATCACAACGTACGATTTCAGTTGCGGCAAGTTGCTCCACTCCAGTCCCAACGGAAAAGCCTGAATCAAAACGCGTCCCTCACCGACAAGGTTCTCTACCACCAAGGGGCTGCCATTGCCCGACTCCAAGAGTACCCACGCTTTGCGCACCTGATCGCCGCCATGTACCATTTGCCAGTATTCAGAGAGTCTCGCTTGATCAATGTCGAGCTGTGTCGTGTTCGCCAGTTGCATCGTCGCGGGATGATCGCGTTCGGGCGGATGGATCGAGCCCTTGGGCGCGTTCGTATCTTCGACACTCACCAGAGTCTCCAGCAAAATCGGACTCAGACCGCCACCGTCGTCATGCCAAAAGCGATTAAAAGTTTCGCGATCAACCCGATCACCCAGTGTTACCCATAACCCACCGCCACCACGCACATAAGCATGGAGCCGCTCATGCGCTTCCGCAGGCAACTCCGACGAGCCGAGAATCACCACGGCGCGATACTTGGAAAACGCGATCTCTGCCAATTGCGCAACGGATGCCAGCTCCGGCCGATAAACGGAATGCCAATCCAACACTTTATCACTTTCGTATCCTAAAGCGGCAGTAAATAGTTGGTCGGTTGCCTTCGTGGATTCGTCGGTTTCTGGATCATGTACGACCAAAATCGGCAACTGATCAGAAACTTCGATCACGACGCTCGCCTGTCCATCAAGAACGATTTGATCTTTGGCTTGAATGCGACAAGTGACGGCGAAGTTGCCGGCTTCCTTACGTTGCAGTTGCGCTGTGACTCGCGTCGCTTCCTGGGGCGCAAGCGATCGGAGTTCGCTAATGTCAAAGACTTCCTCATCGATCAACCATTCAACCAACGTCCCGTCGCTAGCGGTTTCTCCAACATTCTCAACACGAGCCGAAAATTCGACACGCTCTCCGGGGCGGGCAAATTGTCGTGACGCTTCGAGTTTCATCACTGCGAGGTTCTTCAGTTCGGTCTCTGCGAAACCACAAGCAACAATCTCAATCGCGATTGGTACCGAAGAATTTTCGCGCGCAGCGCCAAGCTGCTGCCAAGAACGTTCTGACTGCAATTGCCAATTCAGCGATTGGTTATCGCTGAAAAGGACAATTCGCCGCGAAATAGGATCCTCCTGCGGTTCAAGGTGGACCGCGAGTTGTAAACAATCGAGAACGTGTGCCCTGCCGAGCGTAGGCTCGATTTCCTCCAGCAATGTCGTGAGTTGATGTTTACCGGCACGATCGGCCGCAATCCCTTCCGCGGTAAGCCATTGCCCACCACCGGCGGCCAAAAGGAGATGCACCGTGTCGCTAGAAGACAAATCTTCGACCAACTCCAGCGCCTTTTCAATCATCCGATCACTTGCCGAAACTTCGTTGACAGTGCGTGCCATCGAGAGCGAGTTATCAAGCAGCAGCACAATCTCTCGATCAGTAGCCGAGCCAAACCAAGTACTCCGCAACATGGGCTGCGCTAGTGCCAACACCAGCGCCAACACCGTGGCGATTCGCAGCAACATCAACAGCAACTCTTCCAGCCGCTGAATACTTCGGCCCTTGGTTGTTGCCTGTTCGAGAAACTGCATTGCTCCCCAGGAGATAATGTCACGCTGCCGACCGCGGTACAGGTGAATCATCACCGGCACCGCAATCAGCGGCAAAGCGAACAGGAAAGAGAGACCGAGAAAGTTCATGGGGAGTGGTTAGTTATTAGTGGTTGGTCGTCAGTTACTTGGTCCCCCTCCCTCAAAGAGAGGGGGCTAGGGGAGGGTTTTTGAATCGCCGGAGAATTCAATCTCTCACCTAATCTCTCCTCGTAAGGTGAGAGGATGATTTTTCATGCACGAATTCGTGTCCTGCCAGCCGACTTGAGTGCCGCGCGACGATGCAAGTACCGAGCCAATACTTCACCGATATCTTGATCTGTCGTGAGGGTTACAAAATCGACTCCGACGTCGGTCATCGCAGCGCGAAGTTCATCTTGAAATTTCTGAAACTCCGCCAAGTACTGCTTGCGGATTGCATTGGGGTTTACTTGGATGCGTCGCGGCAGTTCCAGATCTTGGAAAAACGATTCACGGCGAAACGGAAATGTCAGTTCTTCGGGAGCCAAAACCTGAAACACCATCACGTCGTGCCCACGAGTGCGGAACTGCTGCAGGACGTGCTTCAATCGGGCAACATCTCCGAAGCAATCGGACAGCAGCATCACCATCCCTCGTCGCTTGAGTCGGCCTGTTAATTCCAGTAACGATTCACCGAGCGTTGACTCTCCGGCAGCGTGAGTGTTTTCTAGCACATTTAATACTCGAGCCAATTGGCTAGCTCGTGGCAAAGGTCGCACGTAGTTCAGCAGCGAGCTGCCAAGCACCGCTAGCCCCACCGAATCTCGCTGCCGCAATAGCAGGTGACCCAAGCAGGCAGCCGCCATTTGGGCGTAGTGCCATTTGGTGACCGTCGACATGCCAAACTGCATCGAGCCACTAGCATCGGCAATCAACAAGGCTTGCAGATTGGTCTCGTCATCGAATTGTTTGACGTAGTACCGATCGCACTTTGCATAGTGCCGCCAATCAAGCTGACGGATATCGTCGCCTGGAGCATAGGGACGAAAGTCCGCAAAGTCGGTGCAGCCTCCTTTGTGAGTCGAACGATGTTTGCCCGAAAGAAAACCATCCACGACCGTGCTGGCGATGATTTCTAACTGCCCCAGTTTGGTCAGCATCTGCGGGTCGAAGATCGGACGCTTTTCGACCGGCAAGACGGGTGTTGGTAGCCCTTTGGACGGCGCGGGTTGCCCATCGCCGTTCAAGGCATCTTGTGCCTGACGATCACGAAGCGAGCTAACAAATTGATTGACGCGGGATTTTGACACAACGTTCTAGCATTCTCGGCTGATCATTGACGGATGACAAATAACGAATGGCTCAAACTGAAAACAGACAACACTTTTACCACGGAGCCACGGAGGACAGGGAGTATTTTGGAACGAAAGAATGATGAATCTTGCCCTGCTTCAAATTACGTATTCTTCTATTTCCTCCGTGTTACTAACGGTAAAAGTTTGCGAAGCGTGAGCAAGTTTTTTGACAGGATTTACAGGATCAACTGGATAACGGCGTACGGAATTGATCCTGCCGATCCTGTAAATCCGGTCAAAAAAAATGGGTTGCGGCCTTGCGGCCGCGCTGGGTTCTCCGTGTCCTCCGTGCCTCCGTGGTGATTTTCTTTTCTCTTTGATTAATAAAAAATATCACACCTGCGTTACCGCCATGCGTTGTTCGATGAGCGCATCGACAATATCATCCGTGTCGAGCCCTGCTGCTTCGGCATTGAACGTCGGAATGATCCGATGCCGCAGCACAGGCGGAGCGACGGCAAAGATGTCGGCGGTTGTCGCGTGACAACGCTTGTGTAGCAGCGCCCGCGCCTTGCCTGCCATCAACAACGCGATACTCGCGCGCGGGCCGGCACCGTATTGCACTTTGTCGACCAAGTCGGCCGGCAATTGGCCTTCTTCAGGGCGAGTCATTCGTGCCAAGTCGATCGCCGCATCGTAAACGTGATCAGCGACCACAACCTTACGCACCAAATCTTGCATCGCGTGCAATTGCGAAATGTCGATCACCTGCTTGGTCGTGCAGGAATAGTCGGTCGTCTGTCGACGGCATATTTCCCGCTCGCCTTCGCGGCTGGGGTACTCCACTTTAATTTTCAACAAAAAACGGTCGAGCTGAGCTTCAGGCAACGGATACGTCCCCTCGACTTCGACCGGATTTTGCGTTGCCAACACAAAGAAAGGATCTGGCAGCGGATAAGTCTTGCCACTTACCGAAATTTGACCTTCTTCCATCGCTTCCAGCAGTGCACTTTGTGTCTTGGGCGGCGTGCGATTGATTTCATCAGCAAGTACTAAGTTGGCAAACAGGGGTCCCTGAATGAAACGAAACACACGCTTGCCGGTGGTATGGTCTTCTTCTAGCACATCGCCACCGGTGAGGTCGCCCGGCATCAAGTCGGGAGTAAACTGCACACGCGTAAAAGATAAGTGCATCAAGGAAGCCAATTGCGAAATTAACAGCGTCTTCGCCAATCCGGGCATCCCTTGCAACATGCAATGTCCGCGACAAAGGATACCGATCATCAATTGCTCGGTCACCTCTTCCATACCGACAATCACCCCCGAAAGTTCCGAGCACATTTGCTGATAGGTGTTGTAAAGGTTGTCGACCAGTTGCGTGACTTCTTCGGTGCTGGACTCTGGTGTTAATACTTGCTGATGATTGTCTGACATATTGTTTGCCTCGATAGTGTTCCAGGAAAAGTGTCTTTGGTTTTCTGCTTTCGCCTTTTTATACGTGGTCTTATTCGCCAACGGCTTTGAATTATTGGGCCTCTTTTCGACTGATTAGACCATCTTCGTCGCGGTCGTACTGAGCAAATTGTTCCGGGCTGCCCTGGAATTCTCGCTTGGACAGATCGCCATCGTGGTTGCGATCCATCCCAATAAACCAATCAGGCACCGGCGAATCGACTTGATTGCGATGCTTTCGCTGCGCGGAGATCGCTTGCGCCAAGTGCTCGTGAACTTTGGGGCCATGTGTCACCGCCAAACGAATGGCTGTCGGTATTTCACTGCGATCGACTTGGCCGTTATGGTTGCGATCGAGGTTGGTCAAAATACCGGAAGCACTACGTCGCTCGCGTGACGTTAACTGTCGATTGTTGTCCTGATCGAGCAAACGAAACAACGGAAAACCATCCACGACCGCGCCGATGGCCACTTGAGTTTGCTGCATATCGCCCCGGGTGTTTTCCGGGTCAACGTCTTTTCCCTGGGCTGCCGAAAGCTCCACGTACGTTTCTTGCCGCGCAACGGTAATGACTTGCTCGGTCGAGGAATGTAGCCGCCAGCTTTGGTCAGCAGCGTCGTTGACCGCAAGCAGCGCTACTTTGGCCTCATTGCCAAAAGAAATACGAACGACCAAATCCGCAGGTAAAGACAACTGGTTGACGGCCTCGACGGGCAACTCATAGGCAGTGTTCAAGTGTTTTTTCAGTGCCTTCCAATCGGTGTTTTCCTCTAGCACAACGACCAGCGGGTGACCTTGAGTTTGCTCATGCTTCGCACGGTCATTGCCCAGCCGTTGCAATTCGTCCAGATCAACGATGTCATCGCGATTGATATCTGCTTGCTTGAAAGTCGCAGCCGTTTGCTCGATTTCCTCACGGCTAAGTGTGTAGTCGCCGTCTCGATCAATCGCCCGCCACAGCGGCGCTGCATCCGCACGTCGCCAAGCCAAAGCAGGGCTCAAGGTCAGCAGCGCAGGCCCGCCAGTCCATTCTGCCAGCAACCAGCGTAGTTCTTCTCGGCTGGCCTCATGGTCTACGATGGATGGATCGGCTGCCAGATAGTTGACCAATCGCTTGAACAAGGTGCGAGTCATTCGGCTCTGCGCGGCGACCATCGGTATCTCTTCGTTTTTTTTGGTAGGTCTGATCGCGTCGGAAGATTCTGTTGTTTCGACAACCTCTGGGTTCGCTTCGCCCTCGCGCACCAAAAACGCCGTCTTCGCTTCCGCCAACAACTGGTCAATCCATTGCTCTCTGGCAGCGCGGAAGGAGTGTTGATTGATTTCGATCGCCACGTCAACAATCGTCGGCCTCACCGGGCTTAGAATCAGTAACCGTACCCACGGATCGTCGCGGTTGACTTGAGCAGGAATTTGCCACTCGCCATCCTGAGTTCGCACGTAGAACGAAAGCGGGTCTTCCGCTTCCGCCAGAAACATTCCCGGCGCACTCGGGTTTGAGTACGCCTCATTTTGAGGCGATTTCAACGATTGCACTTCGACCTCCGCTAACGATTGCGCGCCAAGGTACTTTTGCCGATCGACTTGCCCAGAAGCAATCGAACCAAACAACATCGCTCGAACGCAAAGCAGCATTGCGAGCAAAACGATTCGGGTTGAAGAATAATGGGACATGGATCGATTTAGGAAATAATGACAACCAAATACAGTGATGGAAATTAAGCAAGTAACCGCTCGATCGGACTAGCATCGACGATTGCGATCGGCCTGCCGGTGTTCGATAGGTTTTGTGTGTAAGGTGGTACGCCCAATGCCTCGCAGAGTGTCGCCAAAACACCGCCGACCGACGTTTTGTCTTCCTCGACATGCATGCCATCGGCGCTCGTGCGACCATAAGCTTGCCCGCCGGCAATCCCACCACCCGCCAGCACACACGACCACGCCTGCGGAAAGTGATCGCGACCGGCACCGCCGTTGATCCTCGGCGTACGACCGAATTCGCCCATCCAGATAATCGTCGTCGTTTCCAACAGACTTCGCTGCTTTAGTTCGGTCATCAAGGTAGCCCAGCCAGCATCGAGTTCGCCCGAGAGTTTTTTGACGGTCTCAAAATTATTCGAGTGCGTATCCCATCCCGGTCCACCCGTTGAGGCGCCGTTGAGCGAAACCTCCACAAACGGCACACCACGTTCCACGAGCCGACGGGCCAGCAAGCAACCTTGGCCAAACATCCCTTTGCCGTACGCCTCGCGCACGGTGTCGGTCTCTTGTGACAAATCAAAAGCATCGGACGCGTCGCTCTCGATCATCTGTAGCGAGTTGTCGTACACCGCCTGATGAGCACGGATCGTTGCGTTAGGGTGTTGAGCAAGAAAACGACTTTCCAATGTTTTCCATAAGTCGAGACGACTTTCCATCTGACTGGCCGTGACCCCCTCGGGCGGCGCGAGCGCGTCGACTTTTAATTTGGCAAAATTCTCGCTTTGAGCGGCACCGTTCATGCCAGCTGCACCGACTATTAGCGGCGCGTACTTCGGACCTAAAAATCCGGGGCCAAACGCTTCATTGTTAAAACCTCGAAACGGGGCGATGCTCACGTACGGCGGCATTTTTACCTCGGGCGAAGCGAGCTGTTTGGCTAGCGCCGCGCCAATTGTCGGATAACGATCCGCTCCCTGCGGCGGGTGTCCAGTTCGCATCAAATGCGTGCCGCGACCATGATCGCCTTCCTTGGTGCTCAAGCTGCGAATAATCGCCAGCCTGTCGGCATGTTGGGCGAGCTGTGGCAGATGTTCGCTGAACCGAACACCTGGAACATTAGTTGCGATCTCTTTGAATTCGCCGCCATTTTCGTGATTGGGTTTCATGTCAAACGTGTCGGTTTGGCTCGGCCCGCCGCCCATCCACAGCAAGATGCAATGCCGTCGCCGTCGTGGGTCGGCTGCCAATTGCGTGGCCAACGCCGGTAGCCAGCCACTCATGCTGACGCCCAACATCCCCATTCCCGCCGACTGCATCCAGCGACGTCGGTCGATTTGGTTTAGCTTGGTCATGTTGATCTCCACATCGTAGGATAGGCTTCCAGCCTGTCAGTCAGAAACGAAAAACAGTACTCCACGGACAGGCTAGAAGCCTATCCTACGAACACTTCGCTAGTGAATAAAAGTAAACTCCGCACTGTTGAGCAGCGCCCATAAAATATCGCCCAGCGCTCGTGACCGCCCTTCGTCGTCCGAGGCAGCTTCGACGTGGGCCAGCATTTTTTCTCGTTCGATCGCGTCTGGGTAACGAGACAACGTCGCCAGGAAAAGTGTCTCGATTCGTTGTTGATCGGTGAAAAACGGCGCGCTGAGCGACTTCAGCAACCCGCTACTGGCCAAGTCCGTAGCGCCGTGAACCAGACGACCATGCATCAAAGTGAGTGCCTGGGGAATCCCCGCGTGGTAATCGGTGCGTTGCCCCGGTGGAGCGCGAAATTGTTCGACGAACGCTTGACGAGAACTATTGCCAAAACGAGCCAAAGCTCCGTTTTCTGCATTGCCAGCACGCATCGCTTCGTATTGTGTAGCCACGCTAATGCAATCGTAAAGCTGATCGGCGGTAAAACTCTTGATATTCATGCGGGCGAAAACGAGCGATTGCGAGGGCTCATCTGTCGCGGCGCGACTGGAGAGTTGATACGCGTCGCTCAGTACCAAAGTTCGCAGCAGACGGCGGAGGTCGTAGCCGCTGGCCGCGAAGTCAAGGCTCAGTGTCTCGAACACTTCGGGGCAAGCTGCCGGATTGTCTGCCCGCATATCATCGACTGGTTCGACCAGACCTAGTCCAAACAAATGCTGCCAGACACGGTTCACTGTTGCACGGGCAAAGCGACTGTTTTGCTTGGTGACGAGCCAGTCGACCAACGCCTCACGGCGCGACGTGACCTTTTTGGGAGTACGCTCCTTGGGAGGACTCTTCGTTTGAGTATCGCTTTTTTGGTCAACTGGATTCAGCAAATAGGGCATGCGCGGCGGAATCACTTTGTCAGAATCAGGATGCACTACCTCGCCACGACGGCTATCGCGCACGCGTAACACCGACGAAGTCATTTCCATCTTGCCCTGTGGGCGAGAAATCTGTGCAAAATGGGCTGCGAATCCCCAGAAATCTGTTTGCGAAATCGATTCGTCAAACGGATGATCGTGGCACTGGGCACATTCCATCCGCATACCAAGAAACGCCCGCGCCGTCTTGCCCGCCAGCTCTTCGGGGTTGAGCTTCAGCGCGGCATAAAACAGAATCGGTCCTGAATCGCTCACACGACCTTCGGCCAACAATAGCTGCCGAACCAGTTCGTCATAGGGAAGGTTTTTTTCAAAACGGTCCGCCAGCCACTGGTCGAACTTTTCGGTGCCACCGTAGATCGTTGCATTCACTCCCTCGGGCAACAACAACTTCCGCCAAACGATCGCCAAGTGGGTCGCATGATCGCGGCTCGTCAGCAATTCGTCAACCAAAAGTTCGCGACGATTTGGGCTTTGATCTTCGAGGAATTGGTAGACCTCGCTAACCATCGGGATCCGACCGGTGAGATCGAGATACGTGCGTCGCAAAAATTCGCTATCGCTGGCGCGCTCGGCCGCAGAAATTCCTTGAAACTGCCAACTCGCGGCAAGTTGGGCGTTGATCTGCTCGACCAAAACTTTGGGAGCAAGCGGCTCGTCAGGCAGCGCCGGGGCTGGCAAAACGCGTGTCGGACGCGAAGGATTCGAGGCAACGCGTTGTGTGGTTTGCTGCGCGGGTTCCTCCGTCGTAGAGCTTTTGGTATCTGCTTCGATGATTTCAGGAGTTTCGTCAGGAAGTGTTGTCGCTAGTGTTGTCGCTAGTGTTGTCGATTCTTGCGGCGTGCCGTGCTCTTCCGACGTCAGCTTGGACAGCGAAGCGATCACCTTGGTCTCGCGCGGAATGCCCAGCGAAAAAATTGAGCTTGGACCTTCGGTCGGATAGACGAATTCAAACGACTGTGGCGATTCTTGTTTACTGGAAAGCAACTGGCAGCTCTTGGGCAAATGCGTTTCGGGATTCAGCATGATCAGAAGCTCGTAGGATCTGCTTTGGATGCCTAGCGTGACGCGTAATTCAATTGCTGCTTCGTGGTCCTCACGAGACTCCACACGACGCCACGACTCGGAGAGAACTCGCAACCCTGTATCTATTTTCTTTCCCAATAACAGCCCAAAAAGTTCTTCGGGACCAAGCGAATCGAGACTTGCTGGCAGCGCTTGCTGATAGATTACTCGACGATTTGACAGGTATTCGGTGGAGATGTGCTCGCGATGATCGCGAAAAGCAATCTCATCACCACTACGAATGGCAACAATACCGCGCTGCGCAGAGACCCATCCGCTCAGCCTCTCGCCAGCTTTGGGGCCAGCTTCGGGATTTGTAGTGGAAACGGCTTGCACCCAACCGCAGTTTGCCAAGGCGTGGATCATCGACGCCCAGCCGTACGCGGTCTGACTATTCCACAATGCGACGACAAACAGCAGAGAGGCCGCCGTTGCCATCGTTAATGCCATGCGAAGGCTAATTCGTCGGCGTGAACGAAGCGACGCGTTTTCACTCCTGGTTTGCGATGGCGCTGCTAGATACGTGCGATCGAATTCTTGCCCAAGCTGACGCAACAACGTCTCTTGAAATTCCGCAGCAGGCGGAGGAGCTGCATAGCCCGACTTGAGTAGTTTCTCAAGCTGGGCTTCGTCATGCAATTCAGAATGTTCAGGACGGTTGGTCATTGGGCCGAAAAAAAATACTGAGGCAATGTTACGACTTGGGAACGACGACGACTTTTGACTCTGCTGTTTCTAACTCCGATAATTCGTAAAGACGACGAAACTCGCGACGGGCGCGATAAAGAGTTGCTTCAACCGCCTTTTCGGTTTCTCCCAGACGAGCGGCAATTTCTCTTACTCGCATTTCATCCACATACTTCCACTCTAAGGCCAGTCGTTGCCGCTCCGGCAATCCCTCAAGGATTTCGAAAATTTGTGTTCTCTTTTCGGCAGCCAGCAGAGGTGCCGAGGGATCTTGTGGGTCGTCGCGACGTTGTTGCTCGCCACTGCTGCGTTTTCGATCTATGACAACACGAGGCAAATGCTCTTTGACTCGATAGACGCGCCGAAAATGGTCGGCTACCTTATGTCGCACGACCGAGCGTAACCACGCGGCAATTTTGGCCCCTTCCGTTTCTAAGCCGGCATCGATTTGGCCAATGTTTTTCAGGAACGCCAACATCGTCTCGCTGACCACGTCTTCGACAGCATGGGTATCGTGCAACTGCGCATAGGTGTACCGCCACACCAAGGGCAGATAACGCCGCGATAACATGTTCCATGCCTCGGAGCGTTTTTCTGCAGCCTCGGAGTGTTCCTCGCGGGCTTGGCGTACTAGCTCTGCGTCAGTCAACAACTACCTCGCGAGATGAGGGCTGATATCTTTTGTCTGTAGGTGGTTCGGAACTGGCTGAAAGGCCTACTCGTCAATCTAGTCGTTGCAGCGACTAAAATCACTCGAAAAAGAATTTTTACACTCAATCCACTGCGGAAATGGCTCGGATAAGCAATAAAGCCATCAGAAACTGGGCCAATGCTACTACCTGCCATGTTCCCTCAAAGTTTATGAGGAGAGAGGGCACTGTATTCTGTGCCTCTGAAGATTAGAATAGGCCAGCTATGGCAAAGACTATTCTCGACAAAATTGTGGCAGCGAAGCGGCTCGAAATCCAACAGGCGAAGCTGGAACTCCCTGAGCAAGTTCTGAGGGATCAGCTCGCAACGGCACCGACACCACGCGATTTTTTTCAGGCGTTGGCAAAACCTGGCCCAATTCGGCTGATTGCCGAGGTCAAAAAAGCGAGCCCTTCAGCAGGGTTGATCCGCGCCGACTTCGACCCCGTCGAGATTGCCCAAACCTACGAGGCGCACGGAGCGTCTTGCCTCAGCGTGCTGACGGACGAGCAATTTTTCCAGGGGAACCTGAATTATCTGCGAGAAGTGCGAAATGCTGTGGCGCTACCTGTCTTGCGAAAAGATTTTATCCTCGACAGTTATCAACTCGTTGAGGCGCGCGCTGCAGGGGCCGACGCGGTGCTACTGATCGCAGAATGCTTAGACGATTGTTCACTACGGAAATTGCACCACGAGGTTCTTGAACTCGGGATGACCCCGCTGGTCGAACTCTACGAACCGACCAATCTTCCTCGAGTACTCGAAGCAGGGGCGACGCTGATCGGCGTGAACAATCGCAACCTGCACACTTTTGAGGTTGATCTGAGGCACACTTTGAGGCTGCAAGCCGAACTCCCCGACGACTGTCTGCTGGTCAGCGAGAGCGGCATCAAGACGCGAGCCGACGTGGAGATGCTAGAACAAGCTGGCGTCGACGCGATGTTGGTAGGCGAGTCACTGATGCGTGAACCTGATATTGGCGATGCAGTGGATCAGCTACTAAAAAAGAGCTAACCGGCAAAGAAATGCCGGCTAGCTCTTTTTGTCTAGCGAGTTGTTTGATTGGTCTCTAGTGAAGACCAATCAAACAGCCTTACACCCGTTTGCGACCGGAAACTATGCAAATCATGGCCAAGGCGGCAAGTGAGATTGTCGTCGGCTCGGGAATCACTTCCTGGAAGAAAAGCTGGCGGAATGTCGTTAGTTCAGCCAAGTTTCCTATGTCAAACAGAGAGCTGTTGACATCGGGTACTTCGATCGAGATATCTTTGAGAACATAGAGCTCACTGACACCCTGGTCAAAAACAGCTACGTCGGAACTCTTCGAGGAGATGAGGTCACCATCAACTCGGAACTGACGAATCAGCAAACTCGAACCGGGAACATTATTGAAAGCTTCGGAGATGCGTGCATCGCCCGAACCGATCGTCCCTACGGTACCAAACAACTCCGCGCCCACGATGACTTGAGTTGGGTCGTTGACCGAGACTCGGAACCCGATGCTGGCATCGAGTGAAGTTTCATTAAACCCACCGGCAGCAAAACCACCACTGGTGAACACGAGACCGTACCCACCACTTTGCTGAACGCCGGTGACCGCCACATCCTCGGCCGCAGGAGCGCCTCCCATCGGTGCGTAGAAAAATTCGTCGAACGTTTTGTCGCCAACGACAATGCTGTCAAGACCGGTCAGGAGCTGGGATAAAGGTACCGTCTCACCAACATTGATAATTCCAGCAAAAGTTTGGTGCTGTGGTAACGCGCTGGCTACGACCAGAAAACACATCGCGATGGCGGTAAAGAATTTGGAATGACTACGAAACATTTTGTAAACTCCTGGTGTGAGTTCGTCTTGCGAAATCAGGTGAATGAAACAAAAACGAATGGTGTACTAAACGCAGCCCGCTATCGACGGACGGTAATCTCTCTTCCGTTGTACTTGCCCCTGCTGCAGCTTTTCCATTCGCTGCGTTTCTTTGCTTTCTCTACTGCTTTCAAGTCGCTCTGAGACGCCATTCCTGGCGGTTTGGAGCTATAGAAACGAAAAAAGCCACCTCAAATCATGCATTCTCGACGCCCAATAAGGGCGTCTTGATGCATTGATTCGAGGTGGCTTTGCGTTAGTTCTAACTCTTTATGGTTTTTTGTTTGCCGGGAAAAATCCGCAACTTCTACTAACACTATCAGCACCCGTTAGCAATTGCAAGTTAATTCGATGAAAAATATCGAATTCTTTTCTAAACTGTATTTGCAGCTTAAAGTGCTTAAAATTTCTGTACGATCCTGCCAAACTATCAGACAGATTTCACAAGCCAACCAGGGCTATCGCATTACTCTCTTGTCTCCGCGCTGGTGCATACCCCCAGCACTTTTTCCTTTGCGATTTGCAGCCTTCGTCCGCTTACGTTTGCTACTGCTATGCGATGCGCTCTTGCGTGAACTGCCACCACTGTACCGCGCTGGACGCGGGGAACCGCCGGCAGGCAGATCACTGACAGACTGGGAATTAGCCAGTTCCTGCTCACTTTCGTCAAGTTTCTTTTTCATCGTATTACTCTTTATACCGCTCTCCGCCACGCACAACGATGATCCTTCGGTCTCCTGCGCGACAACCACGATTTACTTGAACTTCTCATGCCACCCCGTGTATCGCCCAGCTCAACCCTTCTCTCCCAGTGCCAAGCTCGACAACACCTATTTTTCTTATTAGCTAATAGAGAAACAACCTGAAGATAAATTGCTGCTCGACCGCCTTGCCAAGGCTTTCCTCGCTTCGGCAAACACCAACCTCAAGCCACTTCTATCTGTTGCTCCAGGTAAATATGCCCAAGCTCCTAGCTGGCGTGCCCATTGCTCTTCTTCGCCATTATCCACAACACCTCCCACAACACCGCTACTCGCTGTGCCACAAATGACCAAGAGCGAGCGATTCAACTCACCGGCTTGCGTTGCCATTTGTCGTAATTCCGCGTAGGAAGTCGATCCCCTGCACGGCAAGTCGACGATCGTCAGCGGCACATCCAATTGAAATATACTTCGTAAGAATGCTTGAACATCGTCGCACACCTTGATTTGCCACGACTCATCCTGCGCAATCGACTGCAGTAGCTGCGCTCGCTGCTCCGACCACGAAAGCACCAAGCAGCCCAGTAAATCTGGGATCACAAACGTGTCCAGCGGAGCTTGGCTGCCGACTCTCACCAAGTTGGCTTGAGCCGCCGTACCGGTCTGAATTGCATGAGTAAAGGCTGACGCCACAATGCTGATTCCTAAATGTGTCATAACGTGCAAGCATACGGCACTCCTTGGATAGACCACTGCTATCACTACCGTTGAAACTTACGTTTCTTCTTCTTGGAACGCCCGTTGTGCGGTCAGTACCTACTAGCACGCGACTCGCCCCGATTGCTTCTATTGCAATTAGCATTGCCAGAAACTACGTAGCGCAATAACCCTAGATCCGAGCCGTCTCAGCCCAGATTCGATGCGCACAACAGCACACCAAATCCTGCTCAAACATGCAGTTCGGTACGAAAATACGCTGCTACCAAGCCATTTTGCGCTTGCGTCGACGGTGGATGCCATTCACCGACTGAGGTGTCTTGCCACGCTTACGACCGTGCGCAGGGCGCTGCTGCTTGGAAGATTTGATTGCAGCCGTGCGACGAAAAGTGTCCGTTCCGTAGTCTGCTTCCAACGCTTCGTATGATTGTGCGTTACTCATTTGCTTTCTCCTCGATTTAATTTACAGGAACAATCCTTGATTCAACCAACTTCATACCGCCCGCTCCAGCAGACAGCCAAAAACTTCGCAAGCAGGGAGACCGAGACAGACCCTCCCCGTACGTGTACCTTCTACGCGATTGCTGTGCCAAACAAAGAGAGAGGCACTGAGAATACAGCAAACCTCTTGTCAGAAGTGTTTTTGCACGCTCGCTGAAAAGAAAGCTTCGATCGATCGAATCACCAAAATGGTGATAGCTATTTCACCCTATTGCGAATATACGCTGGTGTAAAAGAGCTAAACATACTTTCACTATTCTGGGGAGACATCACTAAAATGGTGAATCAGAACTATTTGCTCTCAGGCACATGTGAAACGCATCGGAGTTGGTATATGCACTACCGATAAGCGCAGCGAAGAACCGCATAGAAAGCGCAGAAGTGCGATGAAAGTAGTACTCAACCGACCAGCCAACATTTATTGCCAGCTAATGTTATTGACTGTCGTCTAATTGCGTTAGCAGGCGTGTGAGCGTGTTGGGATGGACTCCCAACATTTCGGCCGCTTGGCCCTTGTGGCCTTGCGTGATCCGCAGGGCTTGCTCGACCGCTGCCGTGCGAAGTCGGCTCAAGTTCGTAAATGGCAAACTTGTGGAACGCTCGCCAGTTGCCTGGATTGCTCCTGGCAGCCTTGGCTTGCATTGCAAAACATAACTTTGCTCAATAACGAAACTCAGCTGCCTTACGTTGCCGGGCCAGCGATATTCGCAGAATCGGTGTAAGGTTTCGGCATCTGGTTTCCAGACGGGCTGTTGGTATTTGGCCGCGAATTTCCGGGAGAAATAGTCAATGAAAATCGGAATATCTTCCAGGCGATCTCGCAGTGCGGGCATCTGCAATTCCACGAGATTCAGACGGTAGTAGAGATCCTCTCGGAATCGGCCTTCTTCGACATCGCGCAACAAATTGCGATTCGTCGCGGCAGCAATTTGGACGTCGATTTTTACCGGATGGGCGGCCCCCACAGGGGTAACTTCCCCTTCCTGCAAGACGCGCAGTAGCTTCGGTTGCAATTCCAGTGGCATATCGCCGACTTCGTCGAGAAAGACCATGCCCCCTTGGGCACTACGAAAAACACCCAAGCTTTCGCCCACAGCACCCGTAAAAGCTCCTTTTAAGTGGCCAAAGAGCTGGCTTTCCGCCAGTGTCGGGGTCAGCGCAGCACAGTTGACGGGGACAAATGCTTTGTCTTGACGCGGCCCTAGCCGGTGCAGCAAACGTGCCCAGACCTCTTTGCCGGTACCAGTCTCGCCGGTAAGAAGAACCGTGCACTCGACTTGAGCCGCACGTTCGGCGTGATGTGCAATCTGATGGATTGCAGAATCTTGTCCAATTAACAAGCTCTCAGGATCTTCGGGCGCCAGCGTAGCGACCGATTCCAGCGATAACGTAGAAGTTGCCATACCTCAGCTCCTTAGCAGAAAACTCGCACCTTATGTACTAGCCGTCTGCCGAAATTGCGCTTCTGAATTTCATCTCCAATCTTTGGACGATAACAGAAGCTCAGTTAGTCAAATCACTAGCGGCCCAACCTCGGGTCAAAAGGAGAAAAACAAAAAATACAAAAAGGTAGCTGCGTGCTACTCGTGTTCCGGTCTGTCTATTCTAAACAGTTTTTGCCGAAGACTCAAATACTGTGTTTAGCAGAAAAGAAACTTTTTAGGTAAATTCTGAGGTGTGGAGAAATGCAGGGATTTTCACGTAACCTGTTACGTGACAACATTTTGCGTCAATTTTCCTGTTTATCCACTGCGGTTTCTGCTGAGCTTTCCTTCGTTGTTGACGGTGCCGCTTGGGCCGATTCCTCCGATTGCCACGGCACGAGTTGCTTCTCTGGCAGTGGCGAGTCGTCGCGGGCGAAAAAAAGGACGTGCTGCCAAGGCAAGCCGTCAAACTGTCCTACTAGCTTGAAATGGTTTGCGCAGATCTCTTTCATCACCTGGGATTGGCTCATCTTGTGCAATGGGCGAATAGGGACAGCGGGGTCTTCTTCACGAAATTCGACGAGGACGATTCTCCCCTTTTCATTCAAACTGGCATGAATTGCTTGCAAGATCACAGGTGGCTGGAACAGTTCGTGGTAGACGTCGACCATCAACACCATGTCGAGCTGCCGTCGCGGTAGCTTGGGATCGGTGAGTGTCGCCAGCACGGGCTCGATGTTCTCTAGTCCGCGCGGTTGGGCCCGTGCGTCAAGCAGATCGAGCATTTCCTGCTGAATGTCGACGGCAAAAACTTTGCCGCGCGGTCCCACTTCTCGGGCAAGAGGCAGTGTATGGTATCCGTTGCCACAGCCGAAATCGCAGACCTGTTGGCCACGTTTTATTTGCAAGGCTTCCAGCAGCTTACGCGGCTGCTCTTCGCGCACGCGAGACTTGCGTATCAGCCACTCTGCCCCATCCGCCGACATCGTAGGCGCAATTTGCCTGCCCAAATACCAGCTTGGTCGCGTTTCTCTTGGTCGAGTTTCTTGCGTCGAAGCACCTGATTCTTCGGCAAGTAGGCTGGGACAAGACAGGCAGTTGCCCGACCCGAAAGTGATAACAAGACTAAGTAGAAGGCTCAACCGCATGATAACAACCTACCTATACTGATGATTCCACATGGATTATAAGATGATAACCGGCGTATTCAAACTTCAATTGCAACACTTGCCTTCGTCGCACGCTAGGATGGCGAAGAAAAAGCAACTTCTTCACCGAACCGCGCCCGTAAGGAAGCGTTCCTACAGGCGTCTAGCTCAATCGACGCTTCCTTATCCCGGCGCGCCGGGACGGTTCGGAATTTCACTAGGTGTCGCATTTGAAGTTTGAATACAACGACCACTAAAGTCTCTAAAGAGCCCAAAAGACTAGAGGAGTCAAGATGAAGCGATATACCGCGTTCGCGCTACTCGGAGTTCTTTTCGCAGCAAATGGTTTTGCGAACGATGTTGTCGATGGCGGACTCCTCTTTCCGTTGGAGAGCTGGCATAATCATGGTTCTTGCATCGTGGAGTGCCCCAACGGCGATCTGCTTGTTTGTTGGTTTCACGGTTCTGGAGAGCGTCGAGAGGATGATGTGGAAATTTTGGGGGCACGATGGGTGAAGGCCAAGCAGCAGTGGACGAAGCCTTTTCCGATGGCTGATACGCCCGGTTTTCCCGATACCAACTGTTGCATGATTATCGATCAGCAGGAGACGCTTTGGCTGCTGTGGCCGACGATTCAAGCAAACACTTGGGAATCGGCCTTGATGAAAGTCAAGAAATCGACGAACTACATGATGCCGCAAGGTCCGCCGAAGTGGGACGTCATGCGAGTCATGCACGTGAAGCACGCGGGCGATTTCCCGGCACAAGTCAAAGCGAAGCTTGCGGAGCAACTTGGCAACCAGCAACTCGACGGCCGAGCACAACGATGGGTCGACCACGTTCTTCAGCAGGCAGAAGACAAACTAACGCGCCGTCTCGGTTGGTTTACGCGTGCGCATCCCTTGATCTTGGAAGATGGGCGGATGTTGGTTGGGCTTTACTCAGACGGTTTTTCTTTCTCTTTGGTAGGGATTACCGACGATCTTGGGAAGACGTGGACCTACAGCGAGCCGATCGTAGGGGGCGGGAACATTCAACCCAGTTTTGCCCGCCGCCAGGATGGAACGATCGTCGCCTACATGCGAGACAATGGTCCGCCGCCAGAGAGAGTGCTAGTGTCCGAGTCGAAAGACCGTGGCGAAACGTGGAGCAAAGTGTACGACCATCCGACGTTAGTCAACCCAGGCTCTGGCCTAGAATTGATGCGCATGACCGATGGAGATTGGATCTGCATTTACAACGACCGACCTGATGGCCGCCATTCGTTGGCCGTATCGCTATCCGACGACGAAGGAAAAACGTGGAAGTGGACTCGTCACTTAGAGAATCGAAAAGCAGGGCAAGGGCAGTTTCACTATCCGTCGATCATCGAAAGCAGCGATGGCAAGCTGCACGCTACCTACAGCTACTTCATCAGCACGCCGCACAACGGCGAAGAAAAAGGCAAGAGCATCCGTCATGCGACGTTTAGCAAGGCTTGGATCCAAGGAGAGTAGGGGTAAGCACGATAGCCACAGAAAAATCTGTTTACGGATGGCAAACAACTGTCAGTAATTGAATCGAGTGTCACCATGCGTTGGCAAAACCTATTGCTCCTATCGATCTTGCCACTGGCAATTTTGAACGGCTGCACAAACGCGCCGCAAGCAGAAGGCACCGCCGATCTCATCTGGGGAAGGCCAGGCATCACAGCTGGGCGTTTGCAGAAGCCGCGCGCTATCGCCATCGACGACCAAGACCAGCTTTACATCATCGACATGACCGCGCGGATTCAGGTCTTCGATACCGACGGAAAATACCTGCGCGGTTGGAAGACCCCGGTCAGCAAGAATGGGCGGCCTTCGGGGCTTACCATCGATCGTGCGGGGCGGCTGTTGGTGGCAGACACGCACTACTATCGGATGCTGGTCTACGAGGCGTCGGGTGAGCCGGTCGAAGAAGCGACGATCGGCGGTACTCAAGGACGTGCTCCGGGCGAATTTGGCTTTGTCACGGATGTGGTCGAAGATTCTCAGGGGAACTATTACATCGGCGAATATGGCGATTTCGACCGCATACAAAAATTTTCGCACGAAGGCGAATTTCTCCTACAATGGGGAACACACGGCAGCGAGCCAGGACAGTTCCGGCGACCGCAGAATATGGCGATCCAGGTAGACAACGGGCAAGATCGGATTTGGGTTGTCGATGCCTGCAATCATCGCATCCAAGTTTTTGACACTAGCGGCGAATTGCTATCACATTGGGGCGAAGAAGGAAGCGACCAAGGGCAGCTTTACTACCCTTACGATTTAGCGTTCGACGGCCAAGGGCATGTTTACATTTGCGAATATGGAAACCACCGCGTACAGAAATTCACGCTCGACGGAAAATCAATCGCTTGCTGGGGCCGCCACGGTCGCGGCCCAGGCGAGCTGCATAACCCGTGGGCGCTGGCGCTCGACAGCCAGGGTCGAGTCCATGTGTTAGATTCAAACAATCACCGAGTGCAGCGAGCAATTTTTTAGCCCCCGGCTCTGCCGGGGGATGACGTTGATGACATAGTATTTTCCGATATGCAATCCCCGGCAGAGCCGGGGGCTACCACCCACCCACCAAGCAATCGAAACTATGTTCAACCATTCCCTAGCCTTCGACAGTCCCAGCTACCTGCTGCTGCTTTTGCTGCTGCCGGTGATGTGGTGGTTGAGTTTTGCTGGGTTGTCTGGATTGGGACGTTGGCGGCGGTTGATTGCGCTGACGCTACGAACCCTTGTGTTCTCGGCTATCGTACTGGCGCTGGCCGATGTCCAGTACCAGCGGCGTAGCGACAAGTTGGCGGTGATTTATTTGCTCGATCAATCGCTGAGTATCCCGATCGAACAGCGACTGGAGATGGGCAAGTACGTCAATGCTTCGATCGAGGAGCATCGCAACGATTTTAGCAACAACACGTTCGAGGATCGCTACGCAGTGATCGTCTTCGGACGCGACGCGGGAGTGGAAATGCCGCTGGTTGACGTCGGGATTTCGCTGCCGCCGCGCGTCGAGACGATTCTCGACCCCGAATACTCCGACCTCGCAACTGCTATTCAACGCGCGAAGGCGATGTTCCCCTTCGACGCGGCCAAACGAATTGTGCTGGTGACCGATGGCAATCAAAACTTAGGCAACGCGCAGCGTGAGGCCAAAGCCGCGACGGCCACTGGTGTGAGTATCGACGTGGTACCGGTCATGCTGGTGCCGCGAAGCGAGGTCGCCGTCGAAAAGATCGACGTGCCGGCCAACGCTCGACGTGGCCAACCGTTTGAGATGCGCGTTGTGCTTGGCAACGATGCGCCCGAGGGCAGCGAGCGAGCGGTCGCTGGCAAGCTGCGGATCATCCGCAAGACGGCTGAGCGAGAAGAGACCATCGTCACGCAAGAGATCGTCGTGCCGCCCGGCAAGCGTGTGTTTACGATCTCCGAAGAAATCGATCAGCCCGACTTCTACACCTACGAAGCTCGTTTCAGCCCCAACGACCCGGCGGCCGATGGCATGACGCAGAATAACGTTGCCTCTGCCTTTTCGCACGTGCGCGGCAAGGGCCAAGTACTGCTGATCGAAAACTGGGACAAGCAGGGGCAATTTGACCATCTCGTCCAGCGGCTACGCAACGAAGATATCGCCGTGTCGGTCACACCGAGCGATCGGCTGTTTACCTCGTTGGCAGAACTTCAGCGGTACGACTGTGTTGTTTTGGCCAACGTGTCGCGAAGCACGGGTACCGATGGCGACAATGTCAGTAGTTTTTCGGACGACCAAATCAGTATGCTCGTCCGCAATACGCGCGAGATGGGCTGCGGACTCATTATGCTCGGCGGGCCAGATACTTACGGCGCGGGCGGATGGACGAATACCGAACTCGAAAAGGCGATGCCGGTTGATTTCGAAATCAAAAATACCAAAGTCGTTCCTGTCGGCGCTTTGGTGCTGATGATGCATGCCGGCGAAATGCCGCGCTCGAACTATTGGCAAAAGCGGATTGCCTTTGAATCGATCAAAATTCTCGGCAGCCGCGACTACTGTGGGTTGATCCAATGGAGTGGCACCGACCAGTGGCTCTGGGGGCAGTCGAAGGGCGGGCTTATTCGCGTCGGCCCCAACCGCAAGATGATGCTCGCGCGGACCGACCGCATGACGATCGGCGACATGCCGCAGTTCGACCCAGCGCTAAAGATGGCGGCAATCGCCTTTGCCGGCATTCCGCAGACGGCGGTGAAGCATATGATCATCATCAGCGACGGTGACCCCACTCCCTCGAAGGCCGCAACACTGAAACGATTAAAGCAGCTCGGCGTAAAAATTAGCACCGTGGCCGTTGGCTCGCATGGACCCATTGGCAGTACCGAGATGCAGCGCATCGCCTCGACCACCGGCGGCAAATACTACGTCGTGAAAAGCCCCAAAGCCTTGCCGAAAATTTATCAACGCGAAGCTCGCCGCATCGCGAGGCCGTTGGTCTACGAACGCGATCCTCCGTTTCAGCCCACGATCGTTTCGCAACACGAAATGCTGCAAGGTATCGAAGGCGGTGTTCCGCCGATCAGCGGCTTTGTGCTGACGACGATCAAAGAAAACCCGTTGGTCGAAGTCCTCTTGCAATCGCCGCAGCCGACGACCGAAAAAAACTCGACCGTACTGGCGACGTGGACCTACGGCGCGGGCAAAACGGTCGCCCTGACGACCGACGCGGGAAATCGTTGGGCGAATCGTTGGGCCAACTGGGACGGCTACGACAAGCTGTTCAGCCAAATGGTCCGTTGGGCGATGCGACCGACCAGCGACTTGGACCACTACAGCGTCGCTACCAGTGTGCGCGACGGCAAGACGCAGGTGGTGATCACCGCCATGAACGACGAAGACGAGTTTCTCAACGATCAATCGATGTCGGGCTCGGTCGTAGCGCCCGACATGGCGTCGATACCGCTCCGCATCGAACAGACGGCACCAGGCCGTTACGTAGGCGAATTTCCGTCCGACTTGGCCGGCAGTTATCTGATCGTCGTCAACCCAGGGCTGGGCCGAGCCCCAATCCGAACGGGCGTCAACGTCGGTTACTCCGCCGAATACCGCGACATCGAAACCAACATGGCGCTACTCAAATCGCTGGCCAACATGCCCGCAAAAAATGGCCCACCCGGCATGTTGGTCGAAGCGGGCCTCGACCTTAGCCAGCCTGACCAGTTGCTAGCCGCCAACCCGTTCCGTCGCGACCTGCAACCGGCGATCGCCAATCAGTCGATTTGGCCGTGGTTGATATTATTTGGAAGCTGCCTCTTTTTCGCCGATGTTTTTGTGCGACGGGTGCAAGTCAATTTTGATTGGTTACTGCCACTGTTGGGGCGAACGCGCGACTGGGTACTGCGTCGCGAGAAAGCAGTGCCAGTGCCCGAGACGATGGGACGATTGCGAAGCCGTAAACGTGAGATCAGCGAGCAGATCGAGGGACGACGGGCTGCAACGCGTTTTGAAGAGCCCGTCGATAGGCCCGAAACAACCGACGCGGTTGCCCAAGCTTCTGCTACGGCGAAGCCCACCCAACCGCTTCCGCAAAAACCGGCTGAAGAAACGCCCGATCAGGCGGCGGGGCCTTCGTACACGGAAAGGCTGCTCAAAGCAAAACGACAAGTCTG
>JAADGD010000271.1 GCA_013152515.1 Planctomycetota bacterium | reverse complement strand
GCGGCTAGCGCCGTGCGGCTCACACCCAAAGCGCGCCGTGTCAGAGAAATTGCACTGAAAGTGCTAACGCACAACGTCATGATTCTCTGGCAAAGACGGGTTTTCGACAGAGCAGGGCAGGTCTAATATTGGCAAGTCAGGCAACACGACCTTGCTTCAAAGGCTGCCCAAAACCCCAATATTAAAACCTGTCCCGTTTATGTTCCCGTATCGGGTTGCTGCTCATAAAAATCTCCTGCGGAGGAAGCGGGAACACCCCTAGGGTTCCACCGCTTCTTGTTCGCGCTTCTCTCGGGCCTTCCGTTCGGCGATTTCTTTCTGATCTTGAGTCGTCGATAAGAGCGATAAGACCGTTGTGAAAAAAGCTCCTGCATAGATTGATATCGAGAGTAAATTGGAAATTTTCATACCTGCAGCAGAATGGTTAGTCATTTTTCGAGGCGTTGAATCAAAAGCGTCGACGGGAAAAATTGTCCCGATTGTTGGCATAATCAGTGATAAGGCAAACAGTAAGCATCCAGTCTTGAAAAGTGAGACTTTGTTAATCCTTTCAGGCTTGAAACTCAAAATACCGAAAATGCATACGATGAACGCGACGTTCAGATAGATTTGAGTCATTCCGCTAAAGAGTTGTGTGAAAGCGTTCATGAGGTTCCTCGTTAGTTTAATAAAAGTTGGATTGAGCTAATTCGTTAACGCTTTTTGTAGACTTTTCCCGAGCGGTACTGACGTTGCGAATCAGTGCTATCAGGGCCGAATCCTATATGGATTTTAGTGCCCTTGTAGTAGGGTCCATCGAGTACTTGAAATGTCATTGGGTCAGCATTATCGACAATTTGATCACCATGGTACACATGATTCTTGTCCTTGCTATAATACTTGCTCAATACTACGAACGTCGCTTTATCAGCTCTGGGGAAGGGTTTCCTTCCGTAGTAAAGGCCTGTCGAGTCTCGTGACCATCCAGAAGCATATAACTTGCGGTGTGCACGTGGATGCGTATTGCGATGAGAGCGGTACCACGGATCTTCAGCGCTTCCTTCTTGCAATGGCTCCCAGGAGTTCACGTCTTTGGTTGGGATTGGGATAGTTCCAGCGTAGGCATTTTGGGAGTCCTTGCCAAATGGATAATTCAACACCTGGAACGAATTAGGGTCTGCTCCTTCCAACGCTACACCAAAAAAAAACACATGTTGAGAATCACGTGAAAAGGCACCACTGTTTGGTGTTAATAGTTCAAAGGAAGATCCGTCGGCATTGAGTAGCTTTTGTACGTGATAAAGCTCTGCTACGTAGACACGTTTGGCATCTACCGCGTAAAGGGCTCGGGCATCTTTTGGTTGTTCAATCGCCATGAACGTAGTGGCGTCAGCGTCCGTAAGTCTGCGGAGAATTTTGCCTGCCCCGGCATTTTCGTCGAGATAAACCGGTATTCCCTCAATGAGGTGAAAACCTCTGTCCAAATTGAACTGAGATGCAACATTCAACAAGGTTTGATCGCTGAGGTCTTTTTGTTTTCGTTGAGTATTTTCAGTGCAACCAGACAGAAAAATTACCCAAGTCAATAAAAGCATGGGAAATATTCTCAATGTCGCTCCAAACCATAGAAGCCATTGTATCGCAATCATGCCCTGGAATCTCATGGCCCCGTTTCCCTTCTGGGAATGTCTCATTGATTGTTTAAAACGTGGCCTCATTCTTTTGCTAACGTAGCGTAGCTACGCCGGCAGATCAACTCGGCACCGGTGCCTTTGGCGGAACCGTAGGCGACGTCAAAGGCACCGCCGCCTTACTTCCCTCCTCAGGCGGTGCCTCCTGCTTGGGCCGCTCCAAAGCCGCCACCAAGTGCGGCAAATCCTTGTGACCCGAAATCCGTCGAAAACCCTTTTTCACTTCGGTCAGAGCAAAGGCCAGTCAACGGGGCACCTGATCGGTTTCCGTTCGAAAGCGTGTACCCGGGTAATTTCGCAGCCCGCCTGGGGCGCAAAGGATAGGATTAGCAACAGGGCATACCGTATTAGGTCACTTCGCATAAAAAATCTCCGGTTCGTAATCCTAAAAATCGTACGGTTCTTCTCCCAATCCCAGCAAGTCGGTATCCGTAGCCTCGTCGACTAACAGACCATAAAGAACGCTAGGTATTTTGTGGGCTTCGACCAAGGCCGAGCCTACAACCAAAGTGCCCACCCCGACAGCCGGAACGTTCAAAAGCGAACCAAGAAGAATCCCCGCAGCAACATCGAAATCATGGGGACCATCCATCGGTATTCGAGTGCCCAAGGCACTCGGCATAAAAGGCAGATTGTCCTGGGCAAAGCTAAGCCCATCCCAGTCGACGTAGTACGCATTGATCGGCACGCTGATCGGATTGGCAATCAGAGCGATCGTGTTGGCGTGGAGGCCTGCCGCGTTGAAGGTGTCAGCCACGATTCCACCTGCCAACGAGGCCGCACTCGCTAGGCCGCCGCCCAGCGAATGCCCCGTCGCGACTAGGCCTGCGATGTTTCCCGCTTGGACAACGATACCCAGTTGTCTACCAATCTCAATCGCACTAGCATATTGCCCACTAAAACGCCCCAGTCCTTGGGCAAGGTCGTCGATGATGTCGAGTAAATCGTCGGTCCCTGCAAAGGCCAAAACGTATTGGTTGTCGCCGCCCGCGATGTAGTCTTGGTACAGCACGGCATTAAAACCATTGACTCCCGAATCTTGAAGAAGCAATTGTCTAACGGACAGAGGAACTTGCAAGTCGAACAGGTCGTTATTGCTCAGCGACTTCAGTGAAAAATTGGGCAAGTCTTCCCGCCCGTAGACGCCTCGCGAGGCCAATCCAGTACGCACTTGTCGACTATTTTGCAATTGATAGAAAAACGAATCGGGCTGAGTGACAATGTATTTCACTTCGTCCGAAGCTACATCTCGGCCATTTTGCACCAGCGTTGCAGTGATGAATTCTTCCGGCTTGCCGTTTTCCTCAACGCCTCGAAGTGTCTTGGTAAGCGGATTTTCACGCCAGGCAGAAATCCAGAGCACCACCTCTCCGCATTGCGAGCAATAGTCCAGATCGCTCAGCGTGTAGGTCGTGTTCGGAGTTACGAGAAGCCCCCCATTGGCTGCGTTGGGAGTTCCAGCTTGGGGAGTTCCCGATGCCGTCACCAAAGGGTCGACCGCCGACTTGTTGGCTTTCCACAAATTGATAAAGCCGGCTGTTCCCAATGGATTATAGTCAATACGAAGTTGCAAATTCGGATCGAGCCCCGTCGACAATCTGAAAACAATCGGGGTAAAGCTTTGGGCATCCTCGCCCGGGTCATCGGTGCCATAATTTTGCAAAACCAGTTTCCCCAAGCCATACGTGTTGTCTTCGAGCTCTTCTTCCCAAGCCGAACCATCGGGCAATGCAAATCCGTTGTTGTTGTCGCTATCGATGTCGAGATCGGCAGAAACCCCCGAAAACAGCACCTTGTCGGTTGCCACATTGTCGATTCCGCCCGGGTCAACGAACAGACCGCTATGCAGAATCTTTAGCCATACGAGTCCTCCCGTGTCGTTGAAGTTCTCGGCATACACCGTGTCGGGCAGGTCCGCTTGCAGATACTGGGTGTTATGCACAATCTCAAATTGCTTATCCGCCGAATCCCAAAGACGCACGCCCAACACGTCAAACTCAAACCGGTAGTCGAGCAAATACTGGTCGTCGCGGAAAAACGGCCCGATCGAGATCTCCACCAAATCGTCTTCGCCTTGAACCGGGCCATTGATATCGAGGTAATCCTCGATGCCGTTGTCGTTGTCATCGTCCTGGTTCCAGACGACATATTCGCCCGGTGGATCGTTTTCGTCTTCGTCGGGAACCGACGTGTCGAGGTCGGAAACGTAGCGCGGACCAACGGCGATTGTGATCTCGCCCTCATTGCTGGTGAGCCAGATGTCGTTTTCGTCAAAATCTCCCGTGTAGTGCTCGATCGTATACGTAAAACTGTCGACGCCAATAAAGCCCGGGTTGGGCGTGTAAGTAAAACTCCCGTCCGAGTCGTCGTCGAGGGTCACCGTGCCGTTAGAAGGATTGTTGAGCGTAAATGTTGCCGCGTAATCTCCGGTGTAGAAATCATGAAAAATCGGGTTGTAAATGCCGTTTCCGCCATTAAAGGTCCAGATTTTTTCTGCGATCGTCTGGTCGACCCCGATGCTATATTCTCGATCGATGGCTACCGGAGGCTCTTGGATAGGGGAGGTAAAGTCTCCTTCAAACAAAATGACCTGCACAAAAAGATAGCCCTGAGACGTGCGGATTTCTCCCCCATCGGCCGAGCCGTCGTCTTCGACTTCAAAAACAAGGCGATAGGTTTCACCCCCATCGGTGTACGAAATATCCCAGGTGTAGAGTCCCGAAGCATCCATCGAACCGGGGCCCGAGATGAGCCGATAGGTCAGGTCTTCGTTTGCAGTCTGCGAATCAAAACTGGTCTCGCCGGCGTTTTCCGACAAGTAGGGGTTGACCTGGAGAGAGAACTCCACTGAATTCCGGAAGGAACCGGGATGCATAATACCACTGAAATCTGGATGGAGAATATCCACAAGTATCGTTCTAGCATAAACGCCCGTTGCGCCTTGCCCATTCCAAAATCCTATAGGGGGTGTGACTAGGGGATCGGGCTCGTAGCCGTCGAACCATGCGTAAAGCGTCGACAGCGCGGGCGGCTCGTCGTTGTAATCGCGTCGGTTGAGGGTGAGGGTTTGGCTCTCCGTCAAACCATCCGGGTCGGTGACCGTGACCTCAACCTGATAAGTCCCAGGCAGAGGGCCGGCCGAATTGGTAGGATCGGCAAACCATGAAAACTGCCCGTCGGAAGAAATGCTTACGCCCAGGTCGGTCAGGGTCGGATTTCCTGCCACGGCTTGCAACGTAAAACTGAGATCCGTGTAATCGTGATCGAGATCGTCGGCAAGGATTCGGATGCCTCGGGTTTCATCTTTGCGCACCTCGAGCGGCGGGATGGCTTCGATTTCAGGCGGCGACGTGTCGTCATCGCCCAGGTCCGATTCATCGTCGCCCGGCCCCCCTTCGCCATAATCCGACCCACTGCCGCCGAGGATTGTGTCGTTGCCATCACCGCCAAAAAGTTGGTCGTCGCCCTCGCCACCGCTAAGTAAATCGTCGCCGCCGTTGCCGCGGAGGGTGTCGTTGCCGCCCAGCCCATCGAACTGATTGGCCAAGGCGTTGCCCGTGATGTCGTCGACCAGCTCAGTGCCAATCACGTTTTCTATTTCCAGAACATCGAGTGCAGAGAGCCAAACACGCCCTGTAGCCACTTCCGTCGCGATCGAAGAGGCAAGGTCGAGCGCAATGCCCGTATCGAGACCCGCGAAGTCGAGCGTGTCGTTTCCATCGCCGATCGCCTCAAAAAGCGTGTCGGTGCCTAAATCCTCGGAGCCAGAAAACCGATACGTATCGCCGCTCAGGCCGCCATCAAGTAAATCGTCGCCGATGCCCCCCTCCAAAACGTCGAACCCCCAGCCGCCGCGCAGGGTGTCGTTGCCCCCTTGGCCCAACAGCACATCATTGCCAAAACCGCCCCAAATCGTATCGCTCAGAGCCGAGCCGGTTACCGTATCGTTTCCAAATCCAGCGTCGATCGTAACTTCGCCGTCGACAAGGTTCGGGAAGCTGGCTGTGTCGACGGCACTCAAATCGATAAGGTCATCGCCGTTGCCGCCGAATATCTTCAGAGCGTCGACCCGATCGGCCCCGATCGAGGTGGCAAGGCCGTTCACTGCTACGAAGTCGGTGCCCGCAATATCAACAACCGAAACTATGATTTGATCGACGCCGCTCTGCGTATCGTCGATCGTAAGAATCCCAAGTGGGTCGGGCGACGTGCTACCAAAACCTCGTTGCCAAGCAAGAAAATCAAATCCGTTGACGCTGCCATTCCCATCGGCGTCTCCGTCGCCATGTTCGGCACCGGTCGCGGTGCCAAAATTCCCCTCCCAACTTGCGAGGTCGGCGGCATCGATGGTGTTGTTCTCATCAAAATCGGCGTTGGTCAAAGTGACAACCAACGAATTGGCCGAGAGCATGCGTCGCGGTTCGACTGTTTCAAAAACAAGGCGCCGCCCAAACCCAACGGCTTGCCGCTTAGCCAATTTTCGCCGCCAGTTATTTCTGAGCGAGGCAATCAGACGGCGAGAGAAAACCAAAAGTGCTGTGAAAAGTTTTGTGAAACGAGTGAACGAGTTGCGGCCTGTCATCTGAGAGCTCCCCAACACAAAAGAAGACGGGATACAGAGTCCGACGGACTCCCCGCTTAGTTAGGCTTACGACGGCCCTCAAAATCGGCTCGTCCGCCGGGCGCCAAACCCCGCCATAATAATGAAAGGGGGGAGGCGCCCGACGAAACGTCCTTGAGTTTGAAAACCGGCCGAAGCCGGGTCGTAATTCAAGCACACAAGACGATCCGCACGTGCGAATCGTTTCAAATCGTCTTCGTGGCTCATTCTATTGGCGGTATTTGGCGATAGCAACCGTAATCGTAACCCCCCAGTGGCCAAAAAAAACGCTCGCAATCGCTCCTTCAATAAGCGATAATTTCCATCGCGCAAAGAGTGGCACGCCTCTCCGAGTCGTGTGGTTATCAGCAAACACGACTCGAAGAGGCGTGC
>JAADGD010000223.1 GCA_013152515.1 Planctomycetota bacterium | reverse complement strand
AACCCAGCGATAAATCGCTGGGCTATTATCAAATGTCCTTCCAGGACAAAAAGTATCCAAATGTTAGCCACTAAAATTCCTGAAGAACCAAGAAAAATAACCGCGGAGACACGGAGAACTCAGAGAAAAGCCCTTTTTATCCTTTACGATTCAAAAGACATCCTGGCTGGCTTCTCATGTCCTGCTAAAAACAGACTTTGATGAAAAAACTCCGTGTTCTCCGTGTCTCCGTGGTTCATTTCGAACGGTTACAAATCTTATTTCTGGCGAATGTTTTTCGTAGAGGCTTTTAGTTTTCGGTTACGGCAATGCCGCGCTGGGCAGGTTCTGGGAGAGACTCTCCGTCAACGGGGCAACAAACGTCTCGCTCAGCGGTCAGTACTGCGAATCGTTGGGTTGAGGTAACTTCTTTTCGGGAATCTTGTCTCCGTTATTCGCTAACTTGAACAGTTCAGATTGTTTGCGGTTGGTTGTCATCAACTGAGCGTAGATCATCAGACTGATATTTTCGTTTATCGATTTCACACTCCCCCCCTCAAATGCAACATTCACCCCACCTGGATGATGGCTGCTCGGAAAGGCATCAGTTCGTTTTTTATCGGCTATACGTGAGTATTCCGAGGGCTCTTTGATACCGTTGATGCGGAAAAATTGCCTCCTATCGTCAGACATAATTCCCCGGCCAACTTCGTCTGGTTGCTCCCAGCAGAATCCGTAGTGCCATTTCCGATCGATTGTACTTATCCCTGGCCCCGCCCAAGGGGCTGTGCGTAAAGTTTCAGAAATCATCATCGTCGAGGTCATCCCATCACCCGACTGAACATAAGCCAGCGACATGTTGATTAACGAGTCTGGCGAAGACAAGCAATCCTCATCGAGATCACGTTGATCTTTCTCAAACCTTGAACGGTCAAAAAACATGCCGTTCCCGCGTCGTTCTTTACGGTCATCACAGGTATCCTCCGGTTCGTTACCAATATTTCCGGCATTAACCGCATAGGACAAACTTGCAACATCACTACTAAACAACGGATTGCTCGGACACACGATGATCTCCATCTGTACAACAGGGCCACCGAATTGAGTCGGGTTATTCCACTCGTCCCACAGAGCACTTTGCTCTAAGAATGGCAGAATCAGCACCACCCAACTGGCATTGGACTTGTCGAAGTCTTCCATACCCAACTCGTTTACATAGCCTGGTAGCAATTCATTAGAATCTTCGTACAACTGCAACGCCTTTTGCAATTGGGAGAGATTGACCATGCACTGCGAACGTCGCGAAGCTTCTCTCGCTGACTGAATTGCGGGCAATAGAAGCCCCACCAGAGTTCCAATGATCGCAATCACCACAAGAAGTTCTACAAGAGTAAAACCTTCCCCACCTTTAGATTTCTGACGCATGATTTCCTTCTCCCGTTCCGAAAGTGATAAAGGAATCTAATCCTGCATCTGGTGTTTTGCCATTGACCTCCCCAGCAAGGCAAATAAGCCAGACACAAGACCACGGATCTTGCCTGTCGAAGCTTGGCATCCTCCCCCGCCGGCTGCGACATGCGGCAGTATAGCAGGATTGGGGGGAAACACCAAAACTCGCGGCAAACATCTAGAATAGACCCCTCATCGGCGGAATAGGCAATATTGCTCTTCCGCAGAGTCTCGTGGAGGGTGCGTCATTGATTTTGACAGTATTGGAAATGATCCGAGGTCAGTTCAGCCGCGTGACTACACTCAAAACGGGAATTTGGCGATCAGCTTTTCTTCTTCACCGATTTTTTCTTCACCGCAGCTTTCTTCTTTGCAGCCTTCTTTTTGGGAGCGGCCTTTTTCTTCGCTGCTTTCTTCTTCACGGCTTTCTTTTTCTTCCTGGGGGCCGGGCCTTGGGCTGCCTTTTCGGCGAGGAGACCTAGCGCTTCGTCGAAGGTGATCTCTTCGACGACCATGCCCTTGCGGACCGAGATGTTCGTGGTGCCGTCGGTGATGTAGGGGCCGAAACGACCGTCGAGAATTTGGACCGGCTTTTCGGTGATCGGCGACGGTTTTTCGTAGACTTTTAATGGCGGTTTTTTGGCGCCGCGTCCGCGCGTTTTGGGTTGGGCGAGCAGCTCGATTGCTTTTTCGACCGTCACGTCGAGCGGCGAAATCTCTGGCGGTAGCGAGCGGGTCTCGGTGCCGCATTTGACGTACGGGCCGTAGCGACCGTTGAAGGCTTCGATCACTTGGTCGGTACGTGGGTCGGGTTTTTCTTTGCCATCCTTATTTTTGATGGGCGGCATTGGTGGGTGAACGCCAAGGTCGCGTGGCAGCGACAGCAGTTTGAGCGCAGTCTCGAAGTCGACTTTCTCGGGGATCATGTCCTTGAGCAAGCCGGCATTCTGTGGTTTTTCTTCGTCGTCGGTGTTGCCGCGTTGGATGTAGGGGCCAAAACGGCCAGTCTTCAAATAAACGGGCTTTTTTGTGTCGGGGCAAATGCCGAGTGGCTCGTCGGCTAGGGCCGCTTGCTCCAGCAATTTCAGAGCTGCTTCAAGCGTGACCTCGTCGGGCGGCGTTTCGTCTTTGAGCGAGGCGGTGCGATCGCCTTGCTCGACGTACGGCGAGTAGCGACCAACTCGCACAAACACATCTTCGCCGTCGTCCGGTTTGCCGATGAAAATGCGGCTGATTTTTGCCGGGTCGATCTCGTCGATCTTGTTTTCGAGTTGTTTTTTTAGTCCCGGCGCACCGTTGCCAAAGTAAAACTTTTTGAGATATTCGATGTTCCCCAGTTCGCCGCGACTGATCGAGTCGAGGTCGTCTTCCATCTGGGCGGTAAAGGCGTAGTCGACCAAGTCGCCGAGGTTTTCTTCGAGCAGTGTCACGACCGAAAAGGCGATCCAAGTGGGGACCAGAGCCCCGCCTTTTTTGAAGACGTAGTTGCGATACAGAATCGTGTCAATAATCGAAGCATACGTACTCGGTCGGCCGATGCCCCGTTCTTCGAGCGCCTTGGTGAGCGCCGCTTCGCTGAAACGTCCTGGCGGCTGTGTGCTGTGTTCTTTGGCATCGAGTGCGGAACACGTAAGCGTCTCGCCGACTTCGAGCTGCGGCAACGATTTTTCTTGGTCGGCCAGTTCGGCGTTGGGATCATCGGAGCCTTCGACATACGCTCGCAGGTAGCCGGGAAAGTCGATCGTCTTGCCGCTGATTTGGAAGACGCAGCCTTCGCCTTCGATCGTGACGATGATGCGGCGACCTTTGGAGTCGGCCATTTGGCTGGCGATTGTCCGTTTCCAGATCAGGTCGAACAGCCGGAACTCGTCGTTGTTGAGTTTTGTTTTCATCACCGCGGGCAGCATAAACGGGTGACCCGCTGGGCGAATCGCCTCGTGAGCCTCCTGGGCATTTTTTACTTTGGATTTGTACGTCCGAGGCTGGTCGGGGAGGTAGTCGGGTCCGTAGTTGTCGGTGACGAGCTTACGGGCATCCTCGATCGCGACTTTGGCCAAGTTGGTCGAGTCGGTACGCATGTAAGTGATGTGGCCGTTTTCGTACAAGCTTTGGGCGACCTGCATCGTCCGGCGGGCGGTGAAGCCGAGCTTACGGTTGCATTCCTGTTGGAGCGTACTGGTGGTGAACGGAGGGTAGGGCTTGGTGGTGTACGGTTTGTCCTCGATCGAGGCGACGCGGAATTCGCCGGATTGGATGCGCGCCGCTAAGCCGCGAGCGGCGGCCTCGTCGAGGTGCATTAGCTCGGGGTTTTTTAGTTTGCCGTTGGTGGAATCGAAATCTTTGCCGCTGGGGATTTTGCGGCCTTCGACCGACATTAGCGGCGCTTCGAGCTTTTGACCGCTTGATTTGGCGAAGGTGCCGATGAGATCCCACCACGAGCCCGTCACGAATGCCATGCGGTCGCGTTCGCGCTGCACGATCAGCCGCACCGCCACGCTTTGCACACGTCCGGCCGACAGCCTGGGACGCACTTTGCGCCAGAGCAGGGGCGAGACTTCGTAGCCAAACAGGCGATCGAGGATGCGACGGGTTTCTTGCGCGCGGACCATCCCCTCGTCGACGTCGCGGGGGTTATCCATCGCCGCTTGGATCGCGTCCTTAGTAATTTCGTGGAACACTAACCGATGCACGGGCACCTTCGGCTTGAGCAGCTCGAGTAGATGCCAGCTGATGGCCTCTCCCTCGCGGTCTTCGTCGGTCGCGAGATAGAGGGCGTCGGCTTTGGCGAGTTCGTCCTTCAGCATTTTGACGTGCTTGGTCTTGCCGGGCGGGACGACGTAGATCGGCTTAAAATTGTCGTTGACGTTGACGCCCAGATTCGACCACTTTTCGCCTTTGTACTTGGCGGGAATCTGCTTGGCCCCTTGCGGTAAATCGCGGACATGGCCGATGCTCGCCTCGACCCGGAAGCCTTTTCCGAGGTATTTGGCAATCGTCTTCGCCTTGGCCGGTGATTCGACAATCACCAAGGACTGGCCGGTCGCCGCCGTATTCTTCGCCTTCGGGGCTGCTGATTTCTTCTTTGCCATGAATTCTCCGCCGTTGTGGCTCCGTTAATAGCTCGAACTGAAAAAAATAATCTTTTTTCACCACAGAGCAATATTTTTTCACCACAGAGAGAGCACAGAGGAAAGGGATGATTTAGGGTTTCTCTGTGCTCAGTGGTGATTTTCCAGTTGTCTCTGTGGTGACTTTTCAGTTGTCTCAAATGTGATTGTGTTGATCGGGTGTGTGCTGTGAATGTTAGTATCGCTGCTGGAGGTCATCTGCGTGAGTATACTCACGCTCGTCCCCCTGATCGGAGTAATCGGTATGTAAGGGGTGAGCGGGTGAATAGGCTCTGGCTAAATTGTTGCGTACTCACCTAATCACTTCCTCTCCTACTCACTTATTCACCCACCCAAACTCCCGATTGGCATTGCATTTACGTCGATTTGGCATAGAATCGCTAGCCAACTTTCCACTGTTTATCCACTGTCTATTACTTTACGACTTGGTCAATCATTACTGCCCGACCGGCTAGGCTGTCAAGTGGCCTTGGCCGGGGCAACACTTCCAGGAAGCATCGATGGCTAGCCCATTTTACCTATTTCGCAAGTACCAAAAGGCTTTTCTCGTGGTGGCTGGCGTGCTTGCTATGTTTATTTTTGTGGTCGCTGACCCGCTAATGAGCTGGTTGCAGTCGTCTGGCGGCGGAGGGGGGCCGCGAAACGCGAAGACTGTCGTGGCGACCTGGGATGGCGGCTCGCTGAATTTGCAGCAGCTCGAAATGCTTGCTCAACGTCGTTTCAAAATTAGCGAATTTTTGCGGACTCTCGTCGGAGTCGCGGCTGGAATTGTTGAAAAAGAGGGGGGCACGGCACTACCGCCGACGTTGCCCGATTTCCGCCTCCAGGACAACAACCCCAGATCGGTCCAGTTCGGCTGCATAAGGACGCGTATCCTTGCTGAGCAAGCGAAAAAGTCGGGAATCAGCATCAGCGACGACGTCGTCAACCACTACCTACGCGAATGGGGCCTACGCCGCATGGGGGACGTCGAGATGGCCACCATCCTGAACCGTGTCGGACTCAACGACAAAACACTCTTCGCCGGCCTGCGTGAGTTGCTGTTGGGAAACTTTTACATTTCCAGCTATTCGCTCGCCACGCGCGGCATCCTGCCCGAAGAGCGCTGGCAAGACTGGAAACGCATCAACGAACGCATCTCTGTCGAGGCTGCTCTCTTGCCGGCCGAAAAATTCCTGGCAGACGTGCCTGAGCCGAGTGAAGCCGAGCTCAAAACGTTTTATGAACTGCACAAAGACCGCCTCGACGGTGGCTATCACTTAGTGATGAATACGCGACTCCCTGCGCCCGATCCAGGCTTTCGCGAGCCACGACGGGTCAAAATCCAGCATTTGTTGGGCAACTTGAATGACTGGACACAAAAACTGAGCGATACGGTCACCGATGCCGAGATCGCTGACTACTACGAGCGGAATAAGCGAACGCAATTCGTCCAGTCGTCGACCTCGATCTCGGCAGCAGGACTTTTTGACGACGCCGAGGACGAAGCGGAGCCCGCCGAGCCGGAGTCCGTAGAAGCGGAGTCCGACGAACCGGAGTCCACTGAGGAGACGCCTGTGGACGAAGGCGAAGCGGCCACGAAAGAAGAACCAACGACGGAAGAAACGACGGAAGAAACGTCAACGGGCGAAGAAGAGGCAGAGCCTACCGACGAGACGCCAGCGGAAGAGGCGCCAGCGGAAGAGACACCAACGACCGAGGAGCAACCTGCTGAGGAAGATTCGAGCCAGTTGACGCGTAAGAGCCCATTCCGGCTAGCTGCTTTTCAGGAAGATGCAGAAGCGGCTGAAGCGGCTGAGGGTGAAACCGCCAGCGAGGTAGCGTCCGACGGCGAGACAGAAGAATCGGTGGAAAAAACGTCGGTGGAAAAAACGGTGGAAGACACAGAATCGACCGAGCCAGAGGCCGAAGAACCTGCCCAGGAAGAACCTGTCCAGTACGTGCCTTTGGAAGAAGTCAGCGAGCAAATCCGTCGGTCGCTGGCCGAGGATAAAGCGGTGGTCGAGTTGCAGAAGGTCGTGGATCGAACCTACGCGAGCCTACAATCGTCGTACAATCCCCGGCTTCCAAGTCGTTTCCGCGCGCACCGAAGAAAAAGAGATCCCCCCTCCGCCCGCCGAACTTTCGGACTACAAAGCGATTGCAACCAAGACGGGCCTAGCGAGCGAAGAGACGGTCTTGCTCTCGCAGCTTGAGCTATCTGAAACGTTCGTTGGCAGGGCATTTGACGCCCAGAGCGGTCGAGAACTTGTGCATGAGGCGATGTTCGGCGACCAGGAACTGTACGAGCCGTATCGGGCGATCGACCTGGAGGGAAACTGGTATATCGTCTGCAAGGTCGAGGACGTCGCGAGCCGTGTTCCTGACTTCGACGAAGTGCGCGATGCGGTACTGGCTGCCTGGAAAAAGTCGGAAGCTGCCAAACTGGCTCTAGCCAAAGCCGAGGAGCTAGCCAAACAAGCCGAATCGAGCAGCGACTCGATCGCTTCGGTCTCTGGTGTTCAAGACGCTGGCGCTCAAGGCTACGAGGTCGTCACGACCGATATGTTTAGCTGGCTGACTTTCGGCACAACCCAAGCGGAGATGCGACGTGGCCCCCGTCTGGGCGAAGCGCCCCCTCTGGAGGCAGTCGACGCCGAGTTTATGACGAAAGTGTTTAAGCTCCAGCCCGACCAAGAAATCGCCTTACTCAACCACGACCATTCGAGTGCCTACGTCGTGCGACTAGACCGTCGTGAACAAACCGAAGACGAAATGCGTCAGCAATTCCTCGCCGAAGCCAACACTTGGTACGGTGGTCGAGTCATGAACTCCGTCCGCGGCGGCAATGCGCAGAATCGTCTCATCAGGCAACTCGCCGATCAAATCGACCTCAATCTCGATGTGTTAGAAGAAATGATGTCCAAAGATTCTCAGTAGTGTACGACTCGACATAACCGTTCACGCGAGGGAAAAAAATAGCCACGGATGAACACAGATAAACACCGGTTTCCTGGGAGGGATTCGGAGTTTTTCCGCTACTTCTCCCCGATTTCTTTTCGGCAATCGAATTCGGCTAATAAGTCCTTTCCTCATCTGCGTTTATCCGTGTTTATCTGTGGCTTTTCCTTTTTCTTCTTTCAGCACAGTGAACGGTTACGAATGAGGGTTGGGCACGCCTGAGCGCAGTTTCGGCCATTGGAAACGTCTAAAAATTCAGCGTGTACTGTCCGTACACGAAGTCAGCGTCGTTGGTACCAATAATCTTATTTCCTTGCCACAAGTGCGACCAGCCGATCAGCACATTCGAGCGTGGACTAATCGTACGCTTCAAGATAATATCGAGTTCGTCGCCAAAGTTTCGACTGGCCGTTTGAGCAGGCGTATTGCCGATGCTCGGCACAGGCGCTGCTGTGTCGGACATGAAGTGCCAGTACCAGAGCAGAAGATTCCACTTCGGGCCAGGCTTCATCGTGAGCAAGATATTTGGCGATTGGATATTCGTGCGTTGCACGGCATCGATAAAGCCAAGATATTTGTGTGCCAACGGAAACAGTTGATTGAAGTTATTGAAATCTCCGTTGGGAGTGTTCCCCGAGGCGTAGTCGTAGTAGAACCAGATGGTAGTGCTGCCGGGAAGACTTTGGACTCTCCGACCGATGCCTGCCGTAGCAAAGCCGGCGGAATGATCGAGTCCCAAACCGCTCTGCCGTCCAAACTGCGGACCGCCTTCCATATCCCAGAGCCAGTCTCCCATCGAGCCATTCAAACGCATTCCGAGCGTGTGCAGCGAAAAGTCGGAGCCTGGGTTTTGATTGTCGTAGCCCAAGTAGTACGCATCGACATTGAAATTTTCGTAGCCGGTGTAGGTAGCGTAGCTGCCGTAAAAGGCTTGGTTGTCCCCCGATTCGTCAAAGTTGCCGGCATCAACAGGTACGAAGTACGTGAAGAACGTATCGACGGCCAAGTCGCCTTCTTTGTAGAGTAATTTCACACCATCAAAAGTACGACGCGTATTGGCCCAGTCGAGCGGCGAAACAACTCGCTCGGTACCATAAAGCAATTCCTGGCGACCGAGGCGGGCGGTGAGATTGTCGGTTAGCTTGAGATCGACGAAGAGATTGAGAAAGTCTCCTCGGTTTTCGTCAATACCACGGACAAAGTAATCGCCTCCGTCGTCGGTCGCGTCGGCATAAATGCCTTCGGCAAAAACACGAACGCGATCGTTGATTTTCCAATTCGCATAGAGCCGCAACCGCGTCAGCAAAAAGTCGTTGTTCGTATCTTGAAAACGAGGTGTAGTTGCTGCATTCTCGCGGCCCATCCCTTTTTCGCCGTGGTATCGAAGCCGTAGTTGGCCGCCAATATCAAGCGTTCCCCAATCGCCGCCAGCCACAGGCATCAGCTTCAAGGCATCGCCCAGGCTGTTGCCGTGGTAACTAGGATCGTTGAGATAGCTAAAGTCGTTCGCGTAAAACACACCTTTGTGCGATTTAGCACTAGGATTGCCACCCGCTTTCTTTCCTTGTGCCAACACAGGGTCGGCAGAAAAAATAACTATTATCGCTGCGCACAGCGCTGCCCAAGCTCTTATCGACATGTCCGTATGTCTCCAGTTCAATTGTCCGAAATTGTCCCAACATTAGGCCTATCGACCGGTCCAATCGGGACGAACAATGAAATCTCTGGCAGCCAGCAAACTTTACCTTAGCATCCAGTTAAGCTATAGCGATCATGACGATCAGTACAACTTCTTGGCTTACCGGCGCGGTTTGAGGACAATCACCGACAGTGGCGGCAGGGTGAACTCTGCAGAAAACGGACGGCTATGGCTTTCTTGCTCCTCGGCCTGAATGCCAGGGTAGTTGCCAACGTTGCTGCCGCCGTAGTAGGTCGAGTCGGAGTTGAAAATTTCATCGTAAAAGCCGCCTTCGGGCAAGCCGAGGCGATAATTCTTGCGGACGACAGGCGTAAAATTACACGCGACCATCACGAAATCGCTAGGGTCTTTCGCCCGGCGGAGGTAGACCAGCACGCTGTCATTATGGTTGTGGCTGTCGATCCACTCGAACCCTTGGCACTCAAAATCAACCTGGTGCAGCGCCGGTTCGCGACGATAAACGGCATTGAGGTCAGCAACCATTTTTTGCATTCCTTGGTGCGGTCCCCACTGGAGCAGATCCCACTGCAACTCCGAATCACAGTCCCATTCATTCCACTGGGCGATTTCGCCCCCCATAAATTGGAGCTTTTTGCCCGGGTGCGTCCACTGATAGCCGTACAGCAATCGCAGGTTGGCAAACCGTTGCCACTCGTCCCCCGGCATTTGGTCGAGCAACGAGCCTTTGCCGTGGACGACTTCGTCGTGCGAGAACGGCAGCGTAAAATTTTCGCTAAAAGCGTAGATCAGCGAAAACGTCAATTCGTCGTGGTGATAGCCGCGGTGGATCGGCTCGTGACGCATGTACTGCAACGTATCGTTCATCCAGCCCATATTCCATTTCAGGCTAAAGCCAAGCCCACCGAGGTAAGTCGGCCGTGAAACTCCGCCAAAGGCGGTCGATTCTTCGGCAATGGTGAGTGTACCCGGATGTTGCAAGTGGCACTGCTCGTTGAACTCTTTGAGCAGCGAAATTGCGTCGAGGTTCTCGCGACCGCCGTACTCGTTCGGCACCCACTCGCCCTCTTCGCGGCTGTAATCGAGGTACAGCATCGAGGCCACCGCATCAACGCGTAGCCCATCGATGTGGTACTTGTCGAGCCAAAAGAGCGCGTTCGAGGTGAGGAAATTGCGAACTTCGTTGCGGCTATAATTAAAAACTTTCGTGCCCCAGTCAGGATGCTCGCCCTGGCGCGGGTCGGCATGTTCGTAGAGCGCGGTGCCATCGAAATTGTCGAGGCCGTGGCTGTCTTTGGGGAAGTGCGCCGGGACCCAATCGATAAGGACGCCGATGTTATTTTGGTGGCAATGGTCAACAAAATACTGGAAATCGTCTGGCGAGCCATAACGGCTCGTCGCAGCAAAATAGCCGACCGTCTGGTAGCCCCAACTGCCAGTGAACGGATGCTCGCTCACGGGCATCAATTCAAGGTGCGTGTAGCCCATCTGTTGGCAATATTCGACCAACTCGTGTGCCAAGTCTCGATAGTTTTTCCACAGGCCCTCGCCGTTGTGGTTTTTTTTCCAGCTGCCGAGATGAACTTCGTAGATCGACATCGGGGCGTCGAGCGCATTGTGCTTCTCGGCGCGGCTCGTCATCCATTCTTCATCCGCCCACTCGTAAGCGTCGAGATCGGCAACGATGTTCGCTGTGCGAGGCGGTAGCTCGGCTGCGAAGGCGTACGGGTCGCATTTTTCAACGACATTGCCACCACGGCTTTTCACCGAAAACTTGTAGAGCGTGCCAACCGGTAGCTCGGGGATGAACAGCTCCCAGACGCCGCTAGGAAGATGCTTGCGCATCGCGTGCGTGCGACGATCCCAGTCGTTGAAGTCACCGATGATGCTGACCGCTTCGGCGTTGGGCGCCCAAACTGCGAAGTTGATGCCAACGACGCCATCGCCTGCATCATTTGTAATCTCACGGCGGTGCGCACCAAGCCGTTCGTAACTGTCCCAATGCCGCCCTTCGGCCAACAGGTGCAAGTCGTAGTCGGTCAGTAGTGGCGGGTAAGCGTAGTGGTCGTGCATGGTGGTTTGTTCGCCAGCTTGATTGACGGCCCGAAACTTGTACGACGGGCCGTTACTTTTGTCATTGATTTCGGGGCTGCAAATCGCTTCAAAAAGTCCTGCCGGATGGATGCGACGCATCGGCTGCGACACGCCATGCTTTTCGTCGATGAGCCAGACTTGCGACGATTCGGGCAAGTAGGTACGAACGGCTAAAGCACGGCGACCATTTTCCTCAATCTCGTGCGGCCCCAAGACCTCGAATGGATTTTCGTGGTAACCATGAATGACGGGGGCAAGTTGTTGGACATCTACCTGAGATCGCACGGCGGGGAGTTCCTTCTGTAGCTCTGTTGTACTTGAAATGCCTTGGGAATGCTTCTCAAAGCGAGGGGTTTGTCGTGTTTGATCGCAAAATTGCGACAAATTGGTTGTCATTGTGGCACGCCTCTCCGAGTCGTGAGTCATTCAATGTAGCCCAGGCGGCAAGAACTCACGACTCGCCAGAGGCGTGCCACAATGGGTTTACGTTGCCGCTCCTACAGCTTCCCGCATCGGACGTGTCACGTTACGCAACGCCGCCGTCAAATGCGCCGCCTGCGTCTTCCGCCGCTTTAGCCGCTGGACCGGGTGAACCACTCGCGGCAGACGTTCGACGTGCGGCGGGTCGACTCGACGCCGACGCGTACGACGCGTAACGACGGGGATTTCTGCTGGCACACCCATTTCATTGAGACTGGTAGGCTCAACTTCTACTGTCTCGAACTGCCAAGCTTGGCAAGTGATGGTATGAAACTGCAACGCCCGATCAACGCGCCGCCAAAGATCATGGTCACGAACCGGCACAATCCGGCCAAACCGTTCCCACTTCCAATCGTTGGCCCGCCACTCGGCAAGTCCTTTCTTGATGCCGCGGCTCACATAGCGACTTTTGGTGACGAGTGTCACGCGGGCGGGGCCGTCCAAGGCTTCGAGACCTCGGACGACCGCCAGTAGCTCCAGCCGCTCGCCGCAGTCGCAGGGCTCCGAGTCGGTCGCAGCGAAGCGACGCTGACTCTCTACGTTCTGCAGCACAAAGCGCCAGGTGGGAAGGGAACACCGATCGCGGCTTGCTTCGCTAAAAAGCAAGTAATGCGGGCTGTTGGACGTCATAATTACCACATTTCAGTCAGTCGGTAGGCGGGAACTGGCTGATCCATCTGGGGGGCCGTCGCGAGCGCTGCTCATTCGCTCGAAACGCAGTGGGTAGGCGGGTGACACGCGTCCATTGCGAGCCAGACAAGAACCCCTGTTCTGTCTAAAGTGCTTCTTCGGCAGAAGCTATGTAGATACTCTAGTTTATCATTGGTGTTTTTCCAGTTACTTCCTCTTTCGACATTCCTTGTTCGACATTCGATATTCAAAAACGTCAACCTCTGAATGTCGAACACCGAACAAGGAATGTCGAAGTGAGAAGTTTTAGACGGCTATCGGAACATTTTTACGCTCCACGTTGCTCATGTTGCGCATTAACCAACTCCGCCAACCGCCGACGTTCCTCCACGGTAGCCTTCCCATCAATCACCGCCCAAGTCAGCCGAGAAATCTCCGCCTCATGATCGTTACGAGCCTTTTCGTCCGACGTAGCGGTTTCCTGCCCGCGCGGCCGGCAAATCATCGTAACCATTTCCCAAATTTGGTGGTGAAGAGACATTTTTTCGTAAAACCCAAGACTCACTAAACAGGAACACGCGTAATAGCCGGCGAGCTACGCCTCGCCGCCGTCCCGCCACCATCCCGCCACCGTCCCATAAGGCGTTAACCAATAACAGCTTACGATCCCAACAGCGAATGCGAATCCTAAATGCGATGAACAACGGCTGTCCAAAAGAGACACACCGAGTAGCTGCCCAAGTTCGCGGCAAAATCTGCTGCGGAGTCGGGAAATATCTGACGGATGAATGTGGTACAATACAGCTATGATTCGCGCCTACGAAGAAATTGTCGAGTTTATCGCCGCAGGGAGTACTCCAGCCACCGTGGCAAAGTTTGAGCCCTCCTAGCAAACGAAGGACCACGTTTCCAACCTTATCCACAAAGAAAAGGTCGGCGGTTTAACGTCTGAAGAATCGTCAGAACTCGATCATTTTC
>JAADGD010000261.1 GCA_013152515.1 Planctomycetota bacterium | reverse complement strand
CTCGGGTACGCTCAACGCTTGCAACGAAGCCTCTGGATCCGGCGCCAGCCCACCGTCGGCGGGAATTTCGAGAATAAACGCACGTTCGACAAAAACGAGGCGGTTTCCGTCTAATACTGGAATATCATCTCCGGGAATATCCGTCGTTCCCGGTCGTTGATTCGGAGGATCGGGTAAGTTTACCTGCTGCAATCCCAAGATGAGATCAATAGTTGCCATGTTTTTTACAGTAGCAAACGGCACGAAGTTTGAAGCATCCAAATTATTAAAAGCACTGCCGGCAACATTGTCGCCGATATTAACGAAGAAACTACTGGTACCTGTATCAGGATCACCACGAAGGGCTAAAGAAACCGTCCCACGTGTGTTGCTCAAGTTACTCACATCAAAATCAATTTCATCATCGGAGTCAGCATCTACCACAACCGGATCAAAGGCAGGTATATTGGAAAAATTAAATGAGCTGTTCAGTTGAGAATCAGTCAATGCTAACGTGTCCAACTGAAAGCCGCCCATCTGCATCACAAAATCCTCCGCCGCGCGATTGATGACCGTCAGATCGTACCGTCCTGCTTCGACGTAGGCGATCATGTTATCGACATGTCCTTGCAAGTTCGCATTCCCTGTCGGATTCAGTATCATATCAATCGTCCCCACATTCGTATCAAACCGAATGGTCTGAGCCGCCACGGGCACAAGGAGAAGAGCACTTAAAACGACCGCGCTGCAAAAACGAAAAAGCATCGAAGACCCCACTGAAAGACCAAAAAGAGCGTTGGGCCGAAAAGAAAACTCGCCCGCTGCGATACCTCCACCCTATTCAGAGCTGGGAGAAACGTCAAGAAAATGGCGAATTCTAGCCGCAAGCGAAAGCCGCGGCTTCGGGAAAAAACTGTGGCTTCCGCCCACAGCTACTAGAACCTCCGAAGAATCGTTACAGCCGCTACGACACAAAGCGACACGAAGCGACGCGACGAAGTCGCGACCCGTCACTATGTCGCGACCACCCGATTAAAATGCAACTGCACCTCACCCGCCACCACGCGACGCACACCCTCGGTCAGACATTTTGGCTCGTTTTCTTCTTGCCCTTGCCGGATGATCTCGTCGAGCGAAGTGCCGGGCGGCACGCTGAAGGTCGACTGATTGATCGTCTGGTTGCCCGCATCAAGTTCGGGCACGATGAAATGGCACGTCGCCCCGAAAGTCAACATCCGCACCGCTTGGGCGTCGTGATACGGACGCATCCCCGGAAAACTCGGCAGCAACCCATGATGCAGATTGATAATCCGCCCACCGGCATATTTCCACACACTCGATGGCGGCAAAATGCGCATGTAACGCGCTAGCACGACGTAGTCGATCTGCTGCTGGTCGCAAATCTCAATCAAACGATCGTCGTTGGCATTGCCTGCCTCGTCGCCGATTTCGAACCACGGCACGTCGAACTCTTCGGCCAATCCCCGACACGCTTTGCGATTGCTAATCATCGCAGCGACTTCCGCCTTGATCGTGCCTGCTCGCACAGCTTCCAACACTGCCCGCGGCGTTTCGCGACGATATGTCGCGCACAAGGCAATCCGCGGACGAGAAGCATTCGTATTCGGCGACCAAGTCCGAACCGACAAACCCGTCCGACTGCTAATCTCCTGCATCGCCGTCTGCAAATCGTCGACTTTGTTGGCGCCCAATTCCACACGCGTCAGCATCGAAAAAACCGACTCCTGATCGTGGTCGAACATCTGTATTTCGCTGATACTCGCACCTAGTTCAGTAACACTGTGTACGATCGGGTCGGCTAACCCACGGTTGTCGGGGCCTACGGCAGTGATGACAAATTGCATTGAATAGGGACTGGGGGCTAGGAGTTGGGGATGGGGGTCGTGGGAAATTGGTCGCTGCTTTCCTATGCAAGGTTAGGTGGTCTTGCGTTGTGTTGCAACACGGCTACAGTTTACCCCAGTCCCCAACCCCCAGTCCCTACCCCCTTCTCCTCATGCCCAACCTCGACCAATTTGAAAGCGAATTTCGCGCCGCCGCGCGAACGCCCTACGAATACGCGCCGATCAGCCTCAGCCACGGCCTGCTGATCACCGATATGGCCTCGCCCGATCGGGCACTGCTAGAAAACCTAGCTCGATTTCTCGGCGTCGGACGCGATGGTAAGCCGATTGACCTTGAGCACATCTCGATCGACGCGACTTGCAATGTTCGCGAACTGCTAGCGATTGTCGCCGAAAAAAAGGTCGAGATGCTTGTCACTTACCGAAATCTGCACTCCGACGCCTGGAGCTGGCCGCACAGCCTGGGCGACGCGGTCGACGTGCTGACGCAAATCACTGACATTCCGGTCTTGCTGATCCCCAATCCCAAAGAACTAGATCCGCAGGCGGGGGCTGACTACGGCAAACAAATGCAAAACACCGACGTCGTGATGGCAATCACCGATCACCTCGCTGGTGACCACCGTTTGGTCAATTCCGCCGTCGCTCTTACCCAGCCCGGCGGAAAGTTGATCCTCTCGCATGTCGAAAACGACGAAGCTGTCCAGCGCATCATCGATGCGATCTCCAAAATTCCCTCGATCGATACCGACACCGTCGCCGAACAGTTGCCCCGGCAACTGCTCAAAGACCCGCTCGACTACGCCAAATCATGCCAAGACGTGCTACAAAAAGCGAACGTCGACATCACCGTAGAACACTCGGTTACGCTCGGTCACCGCCTCAAAGACCATCTGCAATTGATCGAGCAGCACAATGTCGATCTACTCGTCCTCAACACCAAAGACGACGACCAACTCGCCATGCACGGTTTAGCGTACCCGTTGGCCGTTGAATTAAGAAATACCCCACTATTGATGCTGTAGGCTGCTGCCAAAAACAACTGCGATGCAATGCATCGCCCGCGCGAACCTCCCGGCGATGCATTGCATCGCGGTTACTTGCGTCCTTTCGCTCAAAAGGAATTTGAACCCAATGGTAAATTTATTCCTGCCTGTGCTCGCTGAAACAACGGTCAGTACCGGCGTACGAATACTGTTCGCCTTGCTGCTTGTTGGGCTGATCGCCAGCTTAGCTTTTGAAGAAAAACTCCACGCCAAAAAATCAGTCATCGCTGGCATCTTCGCCGTTGCTTGCCTGTTACTCGGCGCTGCCTTTCAGATCCTACCGTTCGAGGAAATCGTCGTCGGTAGTCGACCTATACTCGAAGAACGTACCGAAGAAACAAGCCACGAATCTGAACTTCACGAAGGCGGTCACGAAATCAATATGCCGGTTTATATCCCGGCGATCGACTGGAGTGTCATTGCCATCTTGCTCGGTTCAAGTCTGTTTGTCGACGTAATCTCTCGCTCAGGGCTGTTCAAATGGCTGGCTATCAAAGTGACCAAGCTTTCACGCGGCGACCCGTTGCTGCTGCTGACCTATTACGGAGTGATGACGGTCGTCTTTTCTGCGGTACTAAACAATGTGACCGCGATGGTCATCGTCGGCTCGCTGACTGCCGTTTCGCTCGATAAACTTGAACGCAAAGACCAACTGCTTGGCTTCTTGCTGACCGAAGGGTTGCTCACCAACATCGGCGGACTACTTACGCTCATTAGCAGCGTGCCGAATATCATCGTCGGCACAGCCGCAGGTATCAGCTTCGTCGATTTTTTCCTCTACAGCATTGTCTACGTCGTAATCGCCACCGCAGCGACACTTTGGCTCGCCGCCAAAATGTTTGGTATCGGCCGCATCAAGCTCTCCGCCGATCGCGAAGCAGCCGCAGAAATGGTCGACAGCTTCGACGAAAATGATGGCATCGATAGCCGCGGCTTTTTCTGGTTCGGCGCGGTGATGACTGTGCTGTTCATTCTCACCATTGCCACCACCAGCGTATTGCCCTGGGTCAGCGATTTGGGAATGGGATTCGTCGCGATGGCGTTCGCCGTTGTGGCACTGATTCGTTACAAGTCCGAAGCCGATCAAATCTATCGTATTGTCGACTGGGACTTGCTCGGCTTTTTCGCCGGGCTGTTCGTCGTGATCTACGTGATGGAACACGCCGGTGTTCTCGAAGCCTTGGGCGGCGCACTGGTCATGCTCATCGACCTCGGCCCCAAGCTTGGCAGCGCAGCGATGCTAGTCGCCGCTGCCCTCTGTAGCAGCGTCACCGACAACATCCCGCTCGCCGCGATGCTCGCCAAAATCTTGACCTCGCTACAAATCCCCAGCGACTCGCCTCTCTGGTGGTCGGTCATCCTCGGCGCCAATCTGGGCGGCAACATCACTCCGATCGGCTCCGCCTCGACCTTGGTCGCAGTGACCGTCATGCACAAGCACGATGTGCCCATCTCGTTCATTCGGTTTGTAAAATTGGCGTTGCCGTTTGCCGCCATCCAAATCGCTGCGGCAGTCGTGTATTTGCTGCTGACAAAATAGTGTTGCCTAGCCACGTTGCCACGCAACGCACGGCGCGCCGCGAAAGCCTTTACTACTACTCCGCCGTGCGTTGCGTGGCAACGCGGCTACCGAAGACTTCTTCACTCGACATTCGGTATTCACCTCGAAAATTCGGCAACACCGTCACAACCGTCCCTCACGGTTTGCCCCGCCTCATTCTGAAACCTACGCTTGCACAACGGTTTCCTCCTACGCACAAGGAAATTGCGCCCACACACAGATTCGACTGCGGAAACAAAAAATATGTCCTCCGAAAACACCAACACCCTGCAAGTTTCCTCCTCAGCGGAACAAACGGCTGCCAAGAGCAAAGAACTCGAGTCAATGCTCGAACGCATCAATCGTTTGGCCAATGGCGAGAAACCGCAAGACATTGCACCTGCCATTGAGCCTGTTGGCCCAGCTATCCCGCAACCTCCTGCCTCCATCAATCAGCCTGCTCCCAAAGCTGCCGCGTCAGAAGTTCATCCTGCGTTCCAGACGAATCAACCTCCGTCAGAAGAAACTAGCGAGGGTTCGTGGCAACCGGGCGAACCAGAATCCCTCGAAAGTGCCGGAGTCAGCGAGGGGCAACTCGAGCATCTGGTGTTGCGCTGCCTTGCCGCAGCGGGCGACCTTTCGGGTCGGCAACTTGCGGAACAGCACGCCATGCCGTTTCGATTGATCGAGCCAATCTTTGCCGTCCTAAAACAAGCGCAACTCGTCGCCTACCGCGGTTCGGCACCGATGAACGATTACGTTTACCAGCTCACCGACATGGGCCGAGAGACCGCAAAAAAACTAACCGAGCACTGCAGCTACTTCGGCGCTGCCCCTATCACCCTGGGCGCGTATCTCGTAAGCGTACGAGAGCAAACACTCACCAAAATGCACCCGACGGTCAAAGATTTGCAACACGCATTTTCTGACTTGCTGGTGAATCAAAAAATGCTGCGTCGACTCGGACCTGCCGTCAACTCGGGGCGCGGCTTGTTTTTGTTTGGTGCTGCTGGTAACGGCAAGACAAGTATCGCCGAGCGAATCACCAAGGCTTTTGGCGACACGGTCTGGATACCGCGCGCGATCGGCATCGACGGCGAAATCATGCGTGTCTACGATCCCGGCTTGCACGAAGAAGTCCCGCTCGAAGAATCGGGTGGCCCGCTCAGCACGCATGCCATCGACAAACGTTGGGTCCGCATCCGCCGTCCCACGATCGTCGTCGGTGGCGAACTAACGATGGATGCTCTGGAAGTGATGCCCGGTGCCGGCAACAACGTCAGCGAAGCGCCACTGCAAATGAAAAGCAACTGTGGCACACTCGTGATCGACGACTTCGGTCGTCAACGGATGACGACCGACGAGTTGCTCAATCGCTGGATTGTTCCACTCGAAAAACGGTACGACTTTCTCAAGCTCGTCAACGGCAAGAAAATCCAAGTCCCGTTCGATCAGTTGATCATTTTTTCGACCAACCTCGAACCGAAAGACTTGGTCGACGACGCGTTCCTACGACGTATCCCTTACAAAATCGAAGTCCCCGACCCAAGCGAAGAAGAATTCCGGAAGCTCTTCGAGATCATGGCCCCGATCGTTGGTCTCGAGTTCGACCAAGAATCGCTCGACTATGTCATTGCTACGCATTACAAACCAGTCAAACGCCCCTTCCGCTGCTGCCAACCGCGCGACTTGCTCCTGCAGATCCGTAACTACTGCCACTATCTCGACGTGCCCCCGCTGATGTGCAAAGAGTATTTTGATTACGCGGTCGAAAACTACTTTGCGATTATGTAAAAGGAGTCCACTTCGGCAGGAACCGCCGAGGGACGCCGATAAACGCAGATGCGAAACCGAGTTCAAGTATCTGCAATACAAACTCGAAAAAGCTTGTTTTCTTGACACGCTTTTTTGAAAGAAGAAACCTCTAAGGATCAGCCGGTAAATAACGCCGGCTTTTTTACCCGGAGGGTTTCGAGCCATTAGCCGGTGGTCGAGCGCAGCGAACACCACCGGAAAAAGTCCATCACCACATTGATCCTGAAGGGATCACAGCCGGACGCTCTGCGATCCCTTCAGGATCGAGGGTTTCATCCCATGTGTTCCGGTGGTGTTCGCTGCGCTCGACCACCGGCTAATGGCTGTGATCCCTTCAGGATCAAGTCCGTAAGGTCTCCTGGAAAAGAGGCCAGCAAAAAGAAACCCGTCAAATGTGGAAGTTATTTATCGGGTAACCGTTCACGGTCTGATTAATTCTTCAGCAGCG
>JAADGD010000115.1 GCA_013152515.1 Planctomycetota bacterium | reverse complement strand
AGAATTTACCTGCGAAGAACCGGACGCTAGCGCGTTGCGGCTGATAAAATCAGCCGCTTGGCGCTAGCCTGCGGTTTCGCGTGGGTACGTTTTCAACTGCCGCTCGCCTAAAGGGGGTAACAACACCATCCCTCGCCACGGAAGGATCACGCAATGGGTGAAGCTCAAGGTACTCTTTTTGAACCAGAATTCAGCCGGTCGCTCAAGGTTCCAACCTCCGAGCAGCGAATCACTTCTCATGCCGGCGCCGTGCTGCTGCGGGAGGCCGATCACCAACTGGGGCTTGTCGAATCGCTGGCCGAAAAGATTCACGATCCTCGGCATCCGGAGAAGATTCGTTACACGGCGACCGAACTACTGCGAGAGCGACTCAATCCTTGGCCATGAGGGGCGAGAACCAAGACGACCTCGATCGACTTGCCCACGACCCGGCCATGCGAATGGCCGTCTGAGGCCGGCCGGGCGAAGAAGTGCTTCAGCAGCGTTTGGCCAGTCAGCCGACGCAGTCGCGGTTGATCGATTGGCTCGCTAGTTCTAAAAACCGTGAGACGCTCCGCCACAGTCTGTTCGATGGGACGCACCGTCACCTACGCGGCACCGGTCGCCAGGGAGACCACGCCGTGATGCGGACTGGCCAACTTCGGCTTGCGTCACGTTGAAGCTCTCCGCACGGGGCTTGTCATCGCGATTGGGTGCCGCCCCCTTCTCACGCGCACTTACTCGTTGGTTCTGCGAGGTTGATTCCTCGGAGTTCTGTTTTTTTGTCTCTTCTTCAAACATCACACCACGACACGCCCCCTGGGGGAAAGGGGCCTTGTGATCGCATCGAAGCCACTACGAACAAACTCTCCTACCTCTGCGCATCGACACTTGCAGAAACCGATCTCGTGAATAATCCAGGGTTGAAGACGAGTTGCAAAAATAACGGCAAGGAATCGCCCACACCGTAAAATTACTGGTTTGCCAAACAAAAGTGTCCAGTTGTTGGACGGAAATCCCATTTCGAGACAGTCCGCGGCCCACCAAGCCCACACGCTAGACAACGCAGTCGCCTCAAGAAAACACATAAACCCAACAATAGCAATAACTTAGGGCAACAGCAGTCACGTCAGCCGAGCTGATTTCTGGCTTTGGCATATGCCTTGCTCCTATTCCGTCTTGTCGCAACACGCGATGGCCGCTTGTACGCCTACAGGTCGTGCCCCATCACTTCACTTGATTGTATCGGAAGGAGTCTCACATGCTCGTATTAAGTCGCAAGATCGGCGAACGAATCCATATCGGCAACGATGTCTTCGTAGAAGTCCGTCGCGTAGCCGGAAATCGCGTCACACTGGCCATCAATGCCCCCAAAAGTGTGCGGATTTTACGTGGAGAGCTCATGGAAGCTGCACGAGCTTTTGATGTTCTCGAAGATGCCACAGCCTCGGATGTGCCTGCCGAGAGCAGCGAAGCTGCTATCGACACCGTGGTCATGTCTGGCGAAGCAGCGGCAGCCGTATTGCCAAGTCGTATCGCCAAAAAAACGGAAGCCCCCAAACTGCCTCATTCCGTTAGCTGAGGGAGGCCGAACCTGTGACCATACTTTCTCAAAGCACAATCTGATAAGCCGCCCCACTGCCTTGGCTAACACCTTTGTTTGCATGCCCTTGCACAGTCAATGCAGTGTTCAGGAAGCGAGTTGACGGACTTCGTGGTCCAATACTTGTCCCACCTGTTGGGCGGTTTTTATTTCTTTCAGCAGCACCGGATGGTGCAACAGTAACGTCGATCGACTCAGACGTTCGCTACAATCGAGCGTGCCAATCTTCTCGCAACGTCGCGCGCTACGGCGCGTAAATCCACGAAATCCTACATCGATCGGCACGCCAGAAGCTTGCAGCTTCACGATTAATTCCTCACGCAAATCGGGATCGCTCTCCGCCGGAATCAACGACCACGCCAGCTTGTAAAAGGCTGGCTCCGCATTTTTGCGAAGTGCAATCGGTCGTAGCCATTCGTCCAAACCCGCAGTCGCGTGCAATATCGTCGCTACTCTTTCACGACGCTTGCGATTTCGTTCATCCAATTTCGCCAACTGTGGCCTCAATACGGCTGCCTGCAATTCGCTGAGTGGAAACGCCCAATTCCCGCGCTCGGCAGATACTTTCATCCGCTGATAAATCTGCGCATCGCCAGTCAAAACCGCGCCTCCACGCCCCGCTGTAAGCAATTTGCTGCCGCCAAAACTCAGCACGCCCACGTCGCCCCAACTGCCCACAGGTTGCCCTTCGAGCATCGCCCCCGGTTGCTGACAAGCATCTTCGACGACTGCCCAACCTCGCTCGTCTGCTAAGGCCCTGATCCGTGGCATCTCCGCCAACCCACCATGCAGGTGCGACACGATCACCGCCTTCACGCGTTCGCTGCGCACCTCGGCCAGTGCCTTCGCGTCAAGGCACCAGCTCTCCAATTCAACATCGGCCAACACAGGCCGCGCTCCAACGGCTTCAACCGCGCGAAAGTTGCCCGAAAAATCGTACCCCGCTAGCACGACTTCGTCGCCCGCCGACACGCCGCAACCTCGTAATGCCAACTCGACACCAATCGTGCCCGACGAGCAGAGCAACGCATGCTCGCTAGCAAACTTCGCCCGCAAGTCTTCGACCAGCCCTTCGCCGTGTGGCCCGTGATAGCGTCCCCAACTGCCATCGCGATAAGCCGCCTCCAGCGCAGCCCGCACTGCTTCGTCTGGCAATGGCCAATCGAAAGGGGCATCGGTTACTTGCATGAGGGTGCCTCGTCAATGGATGCTAGAAGGGGTAGACTTTTGGGTTCGTGGCGGCGGGGCGTCGTTGCCGACTTCGCTAACCTACTTGCGTTTTAATTTTTTTCTGCAATCCGCAATCCGAATTCCGCACTCCAAACTACTGCAATGCAACAAAAAACTCGTTTCCTCATGATCGGTGGTTTTCTCGGTGCCGGCAAGACGACCGCCATCGCGCGCCTCGCCCGCCATTACACCGACCAAGGCCTCCGCGTCGGATTGGTCACCAACGATCAAGCCTACGGCTTGGTCGATACCGAAACCTTGCGCGGCCAAGGTTTTGAGGTCGGCGAAGTCCCCGGTGCCTGTTTTTGCTGCAAGTTCGACGATCTCGTCGACACGGCTGCCGCCCTCGGAGCCGACGGCCAACCCGACATCATCCTAACCGAGCCGGTCGGCAGTTGCACCGACCTGATGGCGACCGTTCTCCGTCCACTTGGCCATCTCTTCGGCGATCGCTACCGACTCGGCCCGCTCGCCGTCCTCTGCAAGCCCGAACATGGTCGCAAAATCCTTGGCGGCGGTTCCGGCGGTTTTTCTCCGCAGGCGGCCTATATTTTTCTCAAACAACTCGAAGAAGCCCAACTTATCGTCCTCAACAAGGTCGATCGCCTCACCGACGACGAACAAGCCGAGCTACTTCGCTTGCTCCACGAACGCTTTCCCGAAAAAAAAATCCTGTCCGCCAGCGGCACCACCGGCGCTGGCTTCGAGGACTTGATCGTCGCCCTCGCCGCCGACAATCCCCTCACCGACCAACCACTCGACATCGATTACGACACCTACGCCGAAGGCGAAGCCGCGCTCGGCTGGCTCAATTGCGGCGTGCGCTTCACAAGCAAAGTCGAGTGGCCACTCGACGATTTAGTTCAACGCTTGGTTGCCCTATTCAGCCAAACCCTCCTAGCCGCCAACCTAGAACCGGGCCACGTAAAAGTCCTAGCCACCTGCGACTCCACCACCCACCTCGCCGGCGAGCTCGCTTCAGCGGGCGGAGCGACCACTCACCCCTTCACCGCTATCGCCAACTGGGTCGCCTCCAGCACCCCCGTCGAACTTAGCCTCGCCTCCAACCAAAACGCCACCACCGCCAACACTCTCATCAACGTCCGCGTCCACGGCGACCCCGACACGTTGGCCCAACTCGTAAAAACCTCGGTCGCCGAAGTCGCCACCTCACTCGACCTCACCTACGAACTCTCCGAACTGCAGCACTTCCGTCCTGGTCGCCCTGAACCACAGCATCGGTACGAAACTTCGACGGGGTAGTGGATGTAGGCCAAAGCTTACTGAAATTCGGAGCCCTTCTTCAACTCGGATAGATCGTTTATCCCGCAAGCGTTGTATCCAGAATTGGATAGTTTGCCATTCTTGAAGGGAAAGTACCACTCATAGTTGTTGCGGCCTGGCTGCTCGTGGTCGAAATGGTAAACAAATACCTCATCGTCAAACAAATCTGGTGGGCCGAAACAATCCAGCAACATTTGTTCTGTAACGTGAGCAGCTTTCATCTCGCCTTCGAGAGCGAGTGCTAGCTCCTTAAAACGCGGGCCTCGAGTATCGCTTGACTCCTCTCGGCGGTACACAGCAACCAGTTCAAGAATGTGTGGTTTTAGAGTCATTACTGGGATTGCATGGAGAACTGGGATTGCATGGAAACTTTCGGGCAACACTACTCATTCTACTTATATCGGTCTTTTTACACTAGCCTCAGCCAAGGCTAGCACCGCCAGCACCCGCGCGTCTCTTGACGTCCCACCACGCTCTCCCTTACTCTCCCGCCTTATTTTGACGGCGCTGCGTCGGTCGTGGTCGCCTATGAATGTCACGTTTTCGTAGTTCGTGCATGGCCATTTCCTCGCGCACAATTTTGACGAAGCACAAGATACGCCCTCGCCTGCTAGCGATCGCGTTGTTGGCTGTGTGCATGACGGCTGGCTGTGTTTCGTCGTCGAACAAATGGGTAGCCCTGCGGGCGACGCCGCGGAATCCATTGACCGAAACGTTGGGGCTCGTCACTCGCTCTGGGCCTAAGCCGACCGAACAGACAATCCAACTGCTGCGTCGCTACAATCTCGAAGACAATCTCTCGGACGATCGTGCTGTGCTACTCGCGCGGCTCGATGAGATCGATCAGCAAGAGCCCAATCGCACGAACGCCTACGCAATGGCCGAACTCGCCTACGTCGGCGCGAAGCGGGAAGAACATTCCAAGCAACTCGATCGGGCACTCGAGCTTTATGGTTCAGCAGTGCTACATGCCTATCGGTATCTGTTCGACGACAAATATGGTGGCCCGTCTAACGTCTACGATCCCAAGTTCCGACGTGCTTGCGATCTTTATAACGCAGCGCTCGAAGGCACACTACGAATTGTACAATCCAAAGGAAATCTGCGGCCCGGCACTACGCAAGTCATCCAAACGGCCAACCACAATTGTCAGCTTGATATCCAACTGAAAAGCAACGACTGGACGAACGAAGATTTTGATCGCTTCGAATTCGTCACCGACTACGAAGTCCACGGCCTTCGGAATCACTACCACAATTTTGGTTTGGGCGTGCCGCTCATCGCCGTGCGTCGCAAGCATGAGGAGGTGGAAGGGAGCGAAGAATTTTATCCCGACGATCTCTCTTTCCCGGTCACCGCGTTTTTACGCGTAAAACTCGACACCGCAACCAATGCGATCAACCGTTACGCCGTGCTGGAGCTTTACGATCCGCTCGACCAACCCAGAATCGAAGTCGCCAGCGCCACTGTCCCGCTGGAAACCGACCTCAGCACGCCACTCGCCCACACGCTCAGTCAACCTGCACTCGACGACAACAGGCTGTCAACCCTCGGACTGCTCAAGCCAGAAAAGGCCAATGAGGTACGCGGGCTGTACATGCTCGAACCGTTTCAAGCGGACAAAATTCCGGTCGTGATGGTCCACGGGCTGTGGTCGAGCCCAGTCACTTGGATGGAAATGTTCAACGACCTGCGTAGCGATCCGCAAGTACGCGAACATTACCAATTTTGGTTCTACATGTACCCGACAGGCCAACCGTTTTGGTACAGCGCGGCCGAGATGCGAAAAGATATGGAACATGTGCGGCAAGTCGTCGATCCGCGCCACGAAAACCCGGCGCTCGATCAGATGGTACTCGTTGGCCACAGCATGGGCGGGCTGGTTTCAAAACTACAAACGGTCGACAGCGGCAACGAGTTTTGGAACACACTTAGCGAGCACCCGTTTGCCGAAGTCAACGCCGACAACGAAGTCCGCGCAGGGCTTCAGCGTACTTTTTTCTTCGACCCCAATCCGTCGATCAGCCGCGTCATCACTATTGCCACACCACATCGTGGCAGCGATTTTGCTAATGCCACAACACGCTGGATCGGACGAAAGATTATCAAAATCCCCAGTATGATCCTACAAGGCAAGAGTCAATTGCTTGCCCGCAATCCTGGTTTCTTTCGGTCTGATGCACCGTTCAACGTGACCACCAGCATCGATTCGCTAGTGCCTGATTCGCCGCTGCTGCCGGTGCTGCTCACCGCACATACCGGCTCGTGGGTTCGCTACCACAATGTCGTTGGTGACGCACCCAAAAAAGGGATTACAGGCTGGTTTTCGCACGATCGGGGCGACGGTGTCGTTTCGGTCGCGAGCGCCCGGCTAGAGCAAGCCGTGTCGCAAATCACGGTGGCTGCCGAACATTCCAAAGTCCACCGAGACCCCAAAAGCATCATGGAAGTCCGCCGCATCTTGCTGCAACACATCGCCGAGCTACGAACATTTCCATACGACGGCGGCGTGCAACACGCGACCGCGCCGCAGGAAACCGTTCGTTTTTGAGTAACTAGTGCTTTGTCACAGCTTAATTTAGGGATGAGCCGCTTGGGCGCTAGCCCCGGTTACTCCTGCAAAAACCGTGGCTAGCGCCAAAGCG
>JAADGD010000264.1 GCA_013152515.1 Planctomycetota bacterium | reverse complement strand
GCCGATTTCACAACCCTTCTTACGCATCTGTCAGCAAGCTGCAATGAATCTGCATCCCAAAATCCGACCTCTCTGGCAACGTGTTCTGGCCTTGCCTATGCTCACGCTACTGATGGCCTACAAAGCGTTGGGGCTGCCCAAGAAGCTTTTGCCCCAAGCCTTGCGATCGATCACCTCGCACTGGGACTACTCAATGTTTGGAGTCCTGATCAAATCGGGCATCACGCGTGCGTATATCGATCAGCCTTGTGAATTCAAGATGCCTAAGTCTTTCGAACCCAAAGCATCGGTCGAACCACAATATCAATTCGGCGAAGATCAGATCAAGCAATTCTGCGAAGACGGATTCCTTGGCCCGTTCGACGCGTTTTCTCCAGAAGAGATGGCCGATTTCCGCAACGATTTGCTAGCGACCGAATCGACCCTCTCCGAGACGTACGATTTCGTCACACCGCGCGATCGCCATTTTGAAATGCCTCGGCTGTGGAACTATCTTTCCTCGCCTGCGATCACCGAACGTCTGGCCCAGTTGCTTGGTCCCGATTTGCTCTGCTGGCGCTCGCAGATATTTTACAAGGGCCCGCATTCCCCGGCGATCGAATTTCATCAGGCGAGTACCTTCATGGTCGAAGACTACCTCGACCCGGCTCTCTTTCCGCAGAATCGAAACGAGATGTTTCAGCTCACTGTTTGGGTGGCTGTCGACGATGCTACGCCCGAAAACGGTTGCTTACAGTTTGCTCGTGGTTCGCACGAACGCATGCGGACAATCAAGTTCGGTGGCGAAGAAGGTTTTTACAAAGCCAACTTTTCGTTGGAATTTGATCACGACGAGTACGACATTGTGACCTTGCCCGTGAAAGCAGGCCAATTTGTGATCTTTACCGAGCGCTGTATCCACGGCTCACCACCGAATGTGACCGATGGCCATCGCTTGGCGTTCAACTTGCGTGCCGTACCCACGAATGTGCCGGTCTACACCGACAAAGAAAAATATCGCTCGGTCTACAACGGCGGCAAATACTACCTGAACAATTGGGGAGTAACGCTCCTGCGCGGCGAGGATCGGCATCAATTGAGCCGGACGGTCGATATCAAGCAACGACATGCAGAGCTTGCGAACGATGGACAGAAACGTGCGGCCTAGCTTCAAGAAAAACCGAATAACCAATGTCAAGCAAGAATGAAATTGCAAATTAGCAATTGACCATATTAAATTTCAAATTTGCAATGGCCAGTACTCAATTTGCAATGCTTACCTTTTCTCGGAGACGTACTTATGCGAACGCTCCGCAACAAATCGGCGTTAGTCACCGGTGCCGCTGCAGGCATCGGGCGAGCGATTGCGCTGCAATTGGCTCACGAGGGAGTGGATCTTTTCTTGCTCGATATCGATCAAGCAGGACTGGTCGATGTGGTGTCAGCCGTCCGGCGCAAAGGGGTCGACGCGATCGGTCGTCGTTGCGATGTCAGCGAACCGTCACAAATCACCACTAGCGTCGCGCACATCCTCGATCGCTGGGGTGGCGTCGATCTGCTGGTCAACAACGCGGGAATCACCTACTACGGCCAAACGGCAGAGATGACCGCCGAACATTGCGAGCGATTGTTGGCGATCAATTTGCACGCCCCGATCCATTTCACCCGAGAACTCTTGCCCACGCTGCTCCAGCGACCCGAAGCCCATGTGCTGAATATCGCCAGTTTTTACGGATTGATTGGCACTCGACGCTTAGCCGCTTACACCGCCAGTAAATTCGGACTGGTGGGATTTAGCGAATCGTTGCGAGCCGAGTATGGACGTGCCGGGCTGGGAGTGACGGCGCTCTGCCCCGGGTTTGTCGACACCCATTTGTTCGCCACCGCTCCACTAGGTACCGACCGCCAACAACAAAAGCAGCCGCCACGTTGGATGCTGACCACACCAGAAAAAATTGCCAAACGCGCGATCAAGGCGATTTACCGCAACCAAGCTCAGGTCGTGATGCAGTCGTATGCGAAACTCGCCTGTCTCGGCAAGCGTTTCTTTCCAGGCCTTTTGGATTGGGCCAACCATCTCAGTCGCAATCGCGCGAAGCATCAACCGGTTGCACAGCAACCCGTTGTTCGAGCAAAACCAATGGATGAACGCCGCCGCGCAGCGTAGAATGTAGCTTTCTCTCTGTGTGACGTTTTGCATCGATTGGTTTTACAGGCTATGAGCTTTCGCGTCGTCACTTATAATATCCACAAAGGCATTGGCGGCATCGATCGGCGGTATCGGCTCGAAAGGGTGATCGAAACGCTCAAGCATTTCGACGCCGATATCGTTTGCTTGCAGGAAGTCGACGACCGAGTGCCTCGCTCGAAGCACGACGAACAAGCCGAGGTACTCTCCGAAGCGTTGGCACTGCCGCACATCGCCTTTCAGCGCAATGTCAAATTGAAACAAGGCGCCTATGGCAATGCCATTCTCAGCCGCTACCCGCTCAGCGACATTACGCATGTCGATCTGACAGTACCGCTCAAAAAACGCCGCCGGGCGCTGCTGGCTCATTGCCGTCTGCATGTCGATGGCCACCGCCGGACGGTCCTGCTCGCTTGTCTGCATCTTGGGTTGGCCGGTTTCGAGCGGCAGATTCAGTTGCGACGTTTAATGCAGCATCCGCTATTGAAACATACAACTTCGCTCTCGTCAGTGATCCTCAGCGGCGACTATAATGACGTGTGGGGACGGCTTGGCAAACGGGTCATGCTCCCCGCAGGCTATCGTTCCGTGAGCCGGTCAACGCGCACCTTTCCGGCAGTGATGCCGCTGCGGTCCCTGGATAGGATTTTTTATCGTGGTCCTCTACACTCCAAGCACACTTTTGCCGGCCATACAAAGGTCGCCCGACAAGCGTCCGATCATTTGCCGCTGGTAGCTGATTTTGAATTCGAGACTCCCTGACTGAAAGGGGCAGCATTATCTTCGCCTCTCTTCGTGGCTTTTTTGCCGAACCACACTGGCTTTTCGACCAGCATTGGACCGCCTACGTGCTGTTTGGTTTGCATCTGGCCTTGCAATTTGTCTTGGCGTTCCGAGTGATTATGCGTCGACGCAGCGTCGGCGAATCGCTGGCTTGGATACTGGTGATCTTTGTCTTTCCGCTCGTCGGCCCCTTGGTCTATTTGCTGATGGGCGAGCTTCGATTGGGCAGCCGGCGTGCCAAACGGTTCGTCGAACTTTTTCCGCCGATCGGTGCATGGCTTGAGGAATTGGACGAGCGTTTTCGCGTCGATTGGAATCAGGTGGGCGAAGAATGCGAGCCGTTGGCACGTCTTGCGCGGCTCTCGCTCGGACTGCCGACCCTGCCGGGCAACCATGTCGAGCTGATTGGCGATTGGAAGACCGTTTTTAAGCGACTGATCGACGATATCGACGCAGCGAAAAAAACCTGCCATCTCGAATTCTACATTTGGCAGCCGGGCGGAATGGCTGCCGACGTTGCGGCGGCATTGATTCGTGCGCGCCAGCGCGGCGTAGTTTGCCGAGTGTTGGTCGACGCGATGGGTAGCCGGACTTTTTTGCGTAGCAACATCGCCGCTCAAATGCGCGAAGTAGGCGTCGAAATTCTCGCGGCGCTGCCCGGTGGATTGTTGCGAATGCCGTTTGTCCGGTTTGATTTGCGGATGCACCGCAAGATCGTCGTGATCGACGGACGCACCGCCTACACGGGCAGCTTGAATCTGGTCGACCCGCGTTATTTCAAACGCGACGCCGACGTCGGCCAATGGGTCGACGCGATGGTCCGTTTGGAAGGCCCAGCGGTCGAATCGTTGGCGATCACCTTTTTAGCCGATTGGTATGTCGAATCGGAATACGAGTTGGAACACCTGCGCAACAGCGGCGGCGCCGAGCCACAGCCGAGCGTCGGCGAATGTGCCGTCCAAGCTTTGCCTTCAGGCCCAGCTTTCCGCACCGAGTCGATCGAGCAAATTCTCATCATGGCGATCTACGCTGCCCGCCGAGAGTTGATTCTCACCACGCCCTACTTTGTGCCGAGCGAAGCATTGCGTATGGCCCTCGAATCGGCCGCCCGCCGCGGCGTGAAAGTAATACTGATCGTCCCCGCCAAAGTCGACTCGCTGTTAGTCCGCTACGCTAGCCAGGCCTTTCAAAGCGACTTGCTCAAAGCAGGTGTACGTATCGCTAAATTCGACGGCGGATTGCTGCACACCAAAAGCGTCACCGTCGACGGCAAGCTCAGCCTGTTCGGTTCGCTGAATCTCGACCCGCGCAGCTTCCGGCTCAATTTTGAAATTTCGTTGGCCCTCTACGATCGCGAATTCACCGGTCAATTGCGAGCGTTACAGCAAACGTACCTCGACCAATCGGAACTGATCAACCTCGACCTCTGGGACGCCCGCCCGCTGCGGCAGCGCATCGCCGAGAATTTCGCACGGTTGTTTGGGCCGCTGTTGTAACAGACCGAACAAGCCTGACAAAAAAATAGCCGCCGATGGACGCCGATGAACGCAGATATCGAAAACGAATCAAAACCATCTGCGTTTATCGGCGTCCATCTGCGGCTTTTTTTCATAGCAAGAGGGGCACGTCTAATTCGTCATCTCCAAATGCACCTGCGCCGACTTAGGCCCCGCAGTCTGCAAACGCACGATCGCTTCTTTGCCGGCGGGGACGAGTGCCTCGAGCGAAATCTGTTCGGCGTCGTTTTGGTTGGCCAGCAGGCTTTCGGGCGGCTTGCCGAGCGTGATTTTTCGCTCTATCTCGGCTTCGTCTTCTTTCAGATAGACATGTACGTTGATCGGTGCGTCGGGCGAACTGGCTGTGATTTTGATCGTTTGTTCTCGCTCGATCGGATCGATCGGGATCGCTAGGATTTCGTTGACTTCGAGGGTCAAATCACGTTGGTCAGCCAGTTTTGGGCCACAGCCGCCCAGCAGCGTTACTAGACAAACGAGCAGAAGAAGAGAGGATTTCATGGTCAATCTCGTGAAAAGTTGGAAATCTGAAAAGTAGCCGGCGAGCTACGCCTCGCCGCTGTACCCCTACTGGAACCCACAGCGGCGAGGCGTGGCTATTATTTATAGCTTCTGGGGCCTCTCCTCTCATCGTGACGGGCCTTGTACGCTGCGCCAATCGTTGATAAGCTCTGGGACTAGGTTTTTCGTACAATTCATCAGTTATATTACCACCTCTAAAATATCACCACCTCTAACAGGGGCCAATCCCTACGATTGGCCATTCGCCAGCTGCCCAGCGGCGAGGAGATTTTGACATGCAGGCTAAAATCCATCCCAAATATCAAGAAACCAACGTCCATTGCGGCTGTGGCAACACTTTTACGACGCGCAGCACACGTGAGGAACTCAAGGTCGATATCTGCAACATGTGCCATCCGTTTTACACGGGTAAATTAAAATTCGTCGACACAGCTGGCCGGATCGAAAAGTTCAAGAACAAGTTCGCCGCCGCTGGCTATGCCAGTCTCAAAAAGGGCAAGAAGGCTGCTGCCGAAAAGAAGTAGGCTGTTGCAAGTAGACCTTGCAAATTGACCGTCAAGTTGACCATTTGGCATTGGCCATTGCAAATTTAGGGTTTGTAATGGCCGATTTTTTTGACACCTAGCCTGGGACCGAGAGAAACCTCTCAGCACGATGCGCGATCTTCTGGAAAATAAACTCAAGCGGTTTGAAGAGCTGGAAGGTCAGTTGGTCGACCCCGAGGTGCTGACCAACTCGTCGAAGTTGGCGGCGGTTGCGCGCGAGCATGGTTCGCTGGCAAAACTAACGACGAAGTATCGCCGCTTTAAGGAAATCTGTAACGAGATTACCGAAGCTCGCGAGATGGTCGGCGGCGACGATGTCGACATGCGCGAGCTGGCCGAGGCAGAATTGCCTGACTTGATTGATCAGCGTGAGGCGATTTGGAACGAACTGCTAGAGCTTACCATCGGCGGCGAAGATGCAAACCGTACGCGCTGCGTGATGGAAATTCGTGCTGGCACCGGCGGCGACGAAGCGGCACTGTTTGCCCGAAATTTGTACGAGATGTACAAACATCATGGCGAAACCAAAAAATGGAAGTTCGAGATCCTCAGCCATAGTCCGACCGAGTTGGGCGGGTTCAAGGCAATCTCGCTGGCCGTGTCGGGCGAGGGCGTCTATCGCGAGTTGCAATACGAAAGTGGTGGGCATCGAGTGCAACGCGTCCCCCAGACCGAGACACAGGGGCGCGTGCATACGTCGGCCGCGACGGTCGCGGTAATGCCAGAACCAGAAGATGTTGAAGTGAATCTCAAGCCGGAGGACTACCGCATCGACAAGTTCAACGCGAGCGGCCCCGGCGGACAGCATGTCAACAAAACCGAGTCGGCCATTCGGCTTACGCATCACGAGACTGGCACCGTCGTGCAGTGCCAAGACGAAAAGAGCCAGCACAAAAATCTGGCGAAGGCACTCCGCGAGTTGAAAGCGCGGGTTTACGACGCAAAGCGGCGAGAAGAGGAACAGAAACGGTCGGACGAGCGAAAAACGTTGGTTGGCTCAGGCGATCGGAGCCAACGGATTCGGACGTACAATTTCCCCGAGAATCGACTGACCGATCATCGCATCGGTTTTACCATTTACAAGCTCGACCAAATCATCGCCGGCGACATGCAGGTGGTTACCGATGCACTGATCGACTACGACCGCCAGCAGCTACGCGATGCCTTCGGCACGGATGGCTGAGGGAACGATGTTTAGTAGCCGCGTTGCCACGCAACGCAAGGCGCAGTGGAGAGTGTTTGCTGGTGCGCCTTG
>JAADGD010000311.1 GCA_013152515.1 Planctomycetota bacterium | reverse complement strand
CTTACGGGCGCGGTTCGGAATTACCTGTAATTCTGCGGCTGGCTTTGCCCGCGTCTGCCAGTAGAAGCCCTTTAGACGATTGTTCCGGCCTACAAACTCACGACTGTCAGAGGCGTGCGACGCTACGGTACTTCGATCTTCGCCCAAAACGGTCTGATGCGATCACCGCGCGTGCGTACGTCTTCTAGCAGCACCCGCAGCTCGGGCTGGGGCGAGCCTCGCATTTTCTTTTTCGTCAGCTTCTTGCCGTTGAGCTTGATTTCGATCGGCTGCGAAAAATCGACGAGGTCGGGGCTGAGCCAGATCGTCGTTCGCGCGCAGGACGTTCTGGCTGAGAGCAGATTTTGCTTGAGGATTCTTGCTTCGAGCTGGTTCGCCCGCGCTTTGGGCAGCGGCCACTGTCCGGGATGAACCTCTCTGGGGAATTCATGCCCCTCAAGCCACCAGAAATAATTGTCCCACGGGCGCATCGTTTTGCATTGGAACTCGCGTGGCGAGCCAGTGCGGTGGTGGTTGGGGAGCGCCATCCAATCGAAGATGTGGAGAATCTCGTCGTGAAACGGTTCTTGGCCGCGCCCCAAGTATTCGACTACGGTCGTGTCGAATCGTTTTCGTAAATAGCGGTCGAACAGTTCGGCATTCTGCGACATTTTCTGGCCGTCTTTTTCGCCTGTGACAAAATAGAGCGGCACATAGCGGGCGTTTTCCCAATAGAACTGGATGTATTTTTTCACCGGGTCGCGTTTCGCTACAAACGGAATCACTCCCGCCCACATATCAGGATGCGATTGGGCAAAATCCCAAGCCGCGTCGCCGCCGATGCCATGCCCCGAGAGAAACACTCGGTCGGTATCGATACTAAATCGCCGCGTCGCGTCGCGTAGGCAGGCTAGGAGGGCCTCGTGTTCGCGTAACGAATACTCGTAGCTGTATTGCTGTGGCTTCAGCCATTCGACGGCGATCGTGATGTAACCTCGGCGCATCGCTTGACCGTTGCGAACGCCGATTTGTTTGCCCGTTTCGTCGCGTGGCGGCGAGCCGGCCCAAAAGCTCAGCTCTTGATCGGGCGAGTTGTACGCGCCGTTGAGGACGACCAAAGTTGGATAGCGACGATAGACGTCGTACTCTGGCGGTAATTGTACGAGGTACTTGAAGTCGCCATGCTCGGTTTGGCCGAGAGCCTTCAGCGCGAACACGCCATGTTTTTGAAACTCTTGGTTCGCCCCGACTGGAGCCTTTTCTTCAAAAATTGGCCAAGGCGGTTTCATGTGAGCGATCAACTTCGCCACATCGGGCACGCCGGCACCTTCGGAGCTTTCGATCGATTGCAGCAGCGTCAGACGCTCGTGGGCCAGCGGTTCGCGCAGATATTTTTGAACGGCCTCACGCACTTTCACCAACGAGACTGCCTTGGGGAAATTTTGCGTCGCCCCATCTCCTCCCAGCAGCCAACCGTTGATCGCCAGCGCTACGCGCTCCTCGGCGGAAAGCGTTTGGTCGTCGGCCAATTGCAGAAACGGCACGAGCCGGACCAAATTGTTGAGGTTCAGATCGCTGACGATCTCTGCGATGATCGGCTGAATCAGCTTGCGCTGATCGTCAGAACCAAGGTCCGCGACCAACGATTGCAACAGTTTTTGGACCTGTCCCAATTGGGCAGTATCCGCAGCGTACTTTTCAATGGTCTCGCGCACTTGCTGCAAAGTTTCGCTGGCCACTCCCTCATCGGGAAATTTTTCCAGCATACGTTCCGCGAGCATGTGTTGTCCCGCTTCGCGCCGAAGTTCAAGCTCCTTGAGCAGACGCAAGGCCCAAAGCTGTCGCAGTCGCTGCACCTCGGTTTGCAAATTGTCCATCTCAGGAAATCTTCGTATGAGTTGCTTCAACTCACGTTGTGCGTAACCGTATCGTTCTGCTTGCAAGTAGAAACTAACAATCTGCATCCAGTCTTGTGGATTGTCTTTCGAGACCGCGTTCGAGAGAATTTCCGCCAACACGTCCTGCGGTATCGAACTGGTCGCCAGTCGCATATCCCAGACAATTTGTCGCGGCTGTCCGCGCAAGCCTTCGACCTTCGCGTACCGGGGCGTCAGCTCGGTGATTCCTTGTACGACAGCGAGCGGTCCGTGGCGCGTCTGCATCTTGTAGATCCGCCGACCCCACTTATCAAATTGTGTGATGCCCAAACTCGGACCTACGCTACCAATCGTCCCACCAGCACGAGCGACATTTTGCCACTTCGAGAGATTGATTCTCACCATCGGCTGTGGCGTTTCGCTGATCACGCTCGCCAGCGACAACTTGGGCACATAGACGCGCCGCAGGTCATCGTCGATCAGCAAGATCGGCGTTGACTTGGTTTCGCCCTCCTGGCTGGGAAACTGAATCGGATTGTCGGCCACGCCAGGAATTGGCAACGTCTTGCCTTCGAGGATTCGACCGTCCTTCAGGCGAATCTTCTGGGCAAAAGCCGGACTCGCAAAGCAGGCAATAACCAATGCCCAAGCCCCAAGGACCAAAGTCCAAGCAAAATGTGAATCAGAATTCTTCATAGGTCATTGGGGCTTGGGGCTTGGGCTTGGTCCTGGGGGCATTCTGCAATATGGGGGCTCCTCCCATTATTGTGTCCAACGAGTCGCTCGGCGAGCAAGAAAATGAAGTGACGCTGCTTGCAGCGATCCCTTTGACAAAATATAACGATTAGGTCGATTGCGACACCTTTTGCCGCCCCAGGACTATCCTCGCCATGATCTCACGCTCCGCCGTCAAAATCCTCTTGGGCTTCGTACTCGGCCTGCCCCTTCTGCTTGCCATCCTCGGCTGGGTGGCGGGACTGCTCACCGCGATGGAAGATCACGCCGCTGCTGCAGTTTTGCGCGATCTCAGCACCGGCTTTAGCGTGTTGTGGATCGTGACCGTCGTCGGCTTGGTGATTGCCTTGGCGGTGGAATCGCTCGACGAGCCGGGTGATCTCGATTCGTAGTGGTAAGAACGTGTTTTCCCTCTGTGGGAAACGGTGTTACAATGAACAAGGCCTGCAGAGTGTCTCCCGGAGTCTTGTCTCAATGACTATTTCATTTGATGTTCCTCAAGAAGTCGAACAACAACTTCGTGTTGTTCTTGGAGATCCTGGGCAGGCGGCCAAAGAAGCACTTGCTGTCCAAGGGTATCAACAACGCAAGTTTGGTATTAGCACGGTCAGGCGTTTGCTGAATTTTGAAACTCGCTGGGAAACAGATCAATGGCTCGCTAGTCGGGGGATTCCGAAAAATTATTCCGCCGCAGACCTAGAGGCCGATTATCAAACGCTAGAATCGCTCTTTGATGGCAAACTGTGATGCTTGTTGTCGCCGATAGCTCGCCTCTCCGCTACCTCTTGCTTATTGGGCAAATCGACATCTTGCCCAAATTATTTGGCCAAGTAGTCATTCCTCCGACTGTTGCTGAAGAGTTGTCGCATGTGAATACGCCTCGGCCTGTTCGAGACTTTATTTCCCAACCGCCAAGCTGGTTAGACATTCTGACTCCGCAATCCGTGGAGCCCATACCCGACATTGATTTAGGCGAATGTGCCGCAATCAATTTGGTTTTAGAGATTAAAGCAGACTTGCTCTTGATTGACGATCTTGATGGTCGCCAAGCCGCTCTCGCTCGAGGTATTTCTATTGCTGGGACGCTGGGCGTGCTAAAACTTGCCGCTAAACGAGCCTTGCTCTCCTTGCCAGATGCGATCGAAAAATTGCAGCAATCTGGATTCCATGCCTCCAGTGATGTTCTGAAAAAACTGCTCGAAGAATCAGAATAACACGCCTCTCCCATTGCCCGCGTCCACCTTGGTCGCGACAATACCTCCCATGACGGATCTTCATCAACGCGAAAGTTTGTGCCATGACCCAGTGCATGGCTATATCCCCTTTGTCTCCATCGTCAACGAGGGCGAAACCTCCGAGCGCACTTTGCTCGACCATCCCTGGCTGCAACGGCTGCGGCAGATTCACCAACTGCAAACCGCTTGGTGGGTTTATCCGTCGGCCGAGCACACGCGTTTTCAGCACGTCATCGGCTCGATGCACATGGCCAGCCGCGTGACCGAGGTTCTCTATCCGAGCCTCCTCGACGTCTGCCCCGACGCCCCCAGCCGTGGTTATGTCGAATGCCTCACTCGTCTAGCGGCTTTGCTGCACGATGTCGGGCATGGGCCGTTTGGGCATTTTTTCGATGCCCACTTTTTACAAGATTATGGACTGACGCACGAAAAACTGGGTGCACATATCATTTGTGAAGAGTTGGGGCCACTGCTAAAAAAGGTACGCACTTGTCCCGGTGGGCAATGTTTGGCTGAAGGCGAGCAAATCGATCCTGAGCAAATCGCTTGGCTGATTACCCGTCCGACGAGCGAAGACGCCAGCGATCGGCCGCGCTGGTTGATGATGCTGCGGAGCTTGTTTTGTGGGTTGTACACGGTTGATAATATGGATTTTGTGTTGCGCGACGCTTACATGTCGGGGTATAGCTTGCGAAGTTACGATCTCGAGCGTTTGCTCCGCTACACATTTTTTAGCGAAAAAGGCCTCACGATCCATGACCGGGGCATGAACGCCCTCGTCCGTTTTCGTCAGGCACGCAGCGAGCTGTTCCGCGCCGTCTACTTCCATCGCACGGTCCGCGCGATCGACAAAACGCTTGAAGACCTCTTCCGCGACGGCAAACAGTTTTTGTTCCCTGGCAATCCGCTCGAACACCTCGAAGAGTATCAACAATTCACCGAGTGGTCGCTGCTGGTCGATGTCGCCCGCTGGCACAGAAGCGACAACCTCGAACAGCGCGAGCTAGGCCTGCGCTGGCAACGATTATTAAGCCGTCAAGTCGACTGGGAATTGGCCGAAGATCGAAGTCGACTCGACCCCAAGGCGACCGACGTTTTTCGTAAAGGACGTGAGCAGTTGGCCGAACAGGCAATCCGAGGTGAGCTGCCGCCAGAGCTGCGCGACATCGCCATGAAAATTGACCTGCCAACCTACATCGACCGTCCCGACCCGAACACGGCGGCCGCCGGACAAAATTTCCTGTACCGCTCTGCCCAACAACAAATCCGCCCGCTCACTGACGACGAACTTTACAAACATCTCCCGGTGAGCCAACTCGCCTGCCGCGTCTATCTACCTAAAGACGCCCCCAAGGAACACGCCGCCGCCGTTTCCGTCGCCCTCGACGCCCTGCTCGGCAGCGCGAGTGACGATGATCTTACGAATATGTGAGTAAGGGGGCGGGGACATTTCTCAATAGTTATTTGACAATAGTCATTTGTCATCGGAAAAAAACTTGGAGATTCGAGGAATAGCTATGACAAATGACTAATGACTATTTACTAATGACAATTGCAACTCAGCCTGTATCAGCTTCGCCATCTGGCAGCTAAAATAAGAGAATTGTAGCGCACCGGCGATTCGTAGAATCGCGGCTACTATCTTTACAACTCATATCTTTACCACTCAATCCTCACTCCATCAATGCCTCAAAATACCTACGAAAACCCGCTCATCACCCGTTATGCTTCCGACGAAATGAGTCGGCTGTTCAGCCCGCAACACAAGCACAGCACTTGGCGGCGGCTGTGGGTGGCGCTCGCCGAAGCCGAAGCCGAACTCGGCCTCGCGGTCACGCCCGCGCAAATCGCCGAACTCCGGTCGCACATTGACGATATCGATTTCGACGTCGCCGCGACGTACGAAAAACAGCTTCGTCACGACGTGATGGCTCACGTCCATGCCTACGGCGATCAATGCCCAGGCGCCAAGCCGATCATCCACCTCGGCGCAACAAGCTGCTTTGTCACCGACAACACCGATCTCATCATTCTGCGCGAAGCGCTCACACTCGTCTGCGACAAGGTCGCCGCGACGATCGACACACTCGCCAAGTTCGCCGCCGAATACCGCGACCTACCGACGCTAGGGTTTACGCACCTCCAACCGGCCCAGCCCACGACCGTCGGCCGCCGCGCTTGCCTGTGGGCGTACGACTTGGCGCTTGATCTGACCGAACTCGAACACCGCCTCGCCCAACTTCGCGCTCGCAGCACGAAGGGCACAACCGGCACGCAAGCAAGCTTCTTAGAGCTATTCGACGGCGATCACGCGAAAGTCCGCCAGTTGGAACAACTCGTTGCCCTAAAAATGGGTTTCGACACGACCTACGCCGTCACCGGCCAAACGTACTCGCGCAAAGTCGACGCCCAGGTAATCGACACGCTTGCCGGTTTCGCATCTTCCGCCCACAAAGCCGCTTCCGACATCCGCATTCTCGCCCATCGCAAAGAACTCGAAGAGCCGTTCGAGAAAACACAAATCGGCTCGTCCGCGATGGCCTACAAACGCAATCCGATGCGTAGCGAGCGCATCTGTGGCCTCGCCCGTTTTGTGATGAGCCAACAGTCGAGCACCGCCGCCACCGCCGCCACACAATGGATGGAACGAACCCTTGATGATAGCTCGAACCGCCGGCTGGTGATTCCGCAAGCCTTTCTCGCCACCGACGCCGTGCTGATCCTCTACCAAAACGTCGCCGACGGGCTGGTCGTCTATCCCGAAGTGATCGCCCGTAACCTTCGCGAAGAGTTGCCTTTCATGGCCACAGAAAACATCCTCATGGCCGCCGTCACCGCCGGCGGCGACCGCCAAGACCTCCACGAACGCATCCGCCAACACAGCCAAGCCGCCGCCGCCGAAGTCAAGCAACACGGCCGGCCGAACGACCTGCTAGAACGATTGGCAGACGACAAAGCTTTTTCAAACGTCGATCTCGCCGCCGCCGTCGACGCCTCAAAAACTCACCGGACGAAGTGCCGAGCAAGTCGACGAGTTTTTGGCGGAGGTGGTGGGGCCGATACGCGAGCGGTATGCGGGACGTGAGGCTGAACGGTCTGAATTACGCGTTTAGAGAGAGTCGTTATTATGTTGTTCTAGATTTAGGCTTCATATTCATGCACGTACGATGTACAGAATGCTCTGCCCGCTATCGTGTCGAGGATGAACACGGTGGACGATGGGGGAAATGTTCGCAGTGTGATGCTCGTTTTATTCTTCCAATTCCTGATAAGCAACGGCTACTATCATGGGCATCTTCAACCCCGTGGAGAAAGTTGCTTCGTTTTATCGACAACAGTGGTGCCCGAGGGCATTCTCGCGATACCATCGACGATTTGGTTCGTGTTTTTGAAATTCGCCGATGGGCAGAAGAAGAAAGGGTGCGTCGTGAAACGGCGTTAGCTCAGAATAAGCCACTCCTCACACAACGTGAACGTAATCGATATGCGTTTGAAAAACGTTTGCAGAGACAGAGATCGTTAGAAGATTTACAAAAACTTGATCCTAGCGAATTCGAAAGGTTTGTTGCAGACCTATTCAAAGCACAAGGTTACAACGCAGAAGCTGTGGGCGGTTGTGCCGACCAGGGAATCGATGTGAGAATTAGCTTGAGTGATGGCAGCCTATGGGGTGTTGCACAATGCAAAAGATATGACAACCAAAACCGAGTCTCGGCTAGCGAAATAAGGGATTTTGGGGGCGCTTTCATGCTGAGCGGTGCAGAGAACGGATTTTTCTTCACCACTGGAAGGCTTACACGACATGCGAAACGAACAGCCAAGGGATTTCGATGGCTGACTACATACAATGGACCACAACTGGTTGACTACATCGAAAAAATAAACAAAATGCTTGAGTGAATCACTGCTGCGGAAAAAATACCCGCGTAGACAAAAAAATCGGTAATCGTAGGGTGCGTGCAGCGCAGCGTAACGCACCGTTCACGCCAACAAAAAGGTGCTTACGCTTTCGCTGCACACACCCTACCACTAGGAACCGCCGATGAACCCAGCGCGGCCGCTAGCTGCAACCAAAAAGGAACCGCTAATGAACGCAAATAAACGCTAATCATGGGTGTTTTTGTTCTCGCGTATTCAAACTTCCAATGCGACACATGGCGAAACTCCGAACCGCGCCCGTAAGGAAGCGTCCCCCACAGGCGTCTAGCTCAATCGACGCTTCCTTACGG
>JAADGD010000282.1:17037-18321 GCA_013152515.1 Planctomycetota bacterium | reverse complement strand
GTCTCGCCGATGTTCATGGCGATGGCCTCGTTGAACCGGAACGTCGGCGAGACGTAGCTCGCCGGCTATTTGAGGCCATTCTAACGCGTTCACCAACAAGCTGACTAGCCGTGTTGAAATTACCTGACTTTGCTGAGATAATTCGTACCGCTAAAACTTCAATCCCATTCAGCCTGAAACACTCGAACATGCAATACACCGCCACCAATCGTCACGGAATGACTGCCAAATGGATCGCACGCGGAGCGACGCTCACCGAGTTGCACGTGCCCGACCGCGAGGGCCAATTGGCCGACGTGGTGTTGGGCTTTGATAATTTGGCGGGCTACGAGTCTGGCGATAACCAGCACTTCGGTTGCACGACAGGCCGTTACGCCAATCGCATCAAAGCGGGGAAGTTCACACTCGACGGGGTCGACTATCAACTCGCTACCAACCAAGGCCCCAACCACCTCCACGGCGGTTCCGAGCGTGGTCTCGACAAAGTGACTTGGGATGCTGAGCCGCTAGAGAACGGCGTTCGTTTCACTTACCGCAGTCCTGATGGCGAAGAAAACTTTCCCGGCAACCTTGATGTCGAAGTCACTTACACGCTCGATGACGAAAACGGTTTGCGGATTGCGTATCAGGCCACTACTGATAAACCAACGATTATCAACCTTACCAATCACAGCTACTTCAATCTCGCCGGTCATGGCTCGGGCAGTGTGCTTGATCACGAAGTCTGGATCGACGCGGATCGTACCACTTTTGTCGACGACGAAGCGATCCCGACAGGCGAATTGGTGGACGTGACTGGCACGCCGTTTGATTTTCGCAAGCGTCAACGACTGGGAGACCGAATTGGTGAACTCACCAGCACTCCAGCAGGCGGCTACGATCACAACTACGTCGTCAATGACTTTAGCGGTACTCTCAAAAAAATCGCCGAAGTCGTCGACCCGCATTCGGGACGCATGATGGAGGTTGCGACCGACCAGCCGGGCGTGCAGCTCTACACGGGGAACGGACTGCGCGGCCAAGTGGGCAAGAACGGCCAGACTTACGCCAGCCAATCAGCCGTTTGTTTCGAGACGCAGCATTTCCCCGACTCCCCGAACCAGCCAAATTTTCCGACGACGGTGTTGCGACCTGGCGAAACCTACCGTCACGTGTGCGTGTACGCGTTCCGTTAAAAACGGCTTGACGGTTTGGAGCATCGCTAAGGAGAAGGAGCATCGATAAGAAGAAATAGCCGGCGACCTACGCGTCGCAGCGGTGAAAAAAGTTGGCGACGCGTAGGTC
>JAADGD010000282.1:4408-17032 GCA_013152515.1 Planctomycetota bacterium | reverse complement strand
ATTTCTGGATTTCCTTACTCCTCATCAAACCGAATTTCGAGAATCTCGAAGCGGTTCGTGCCGGCAGGGACTTCGATCTCTGCCGTTTCGCCCACTTTCTTTGCCAAGAGCCCTTGGCCAAGTGGGCTCGTAACGAGAATCCTGCCGGTGTCATAGTCTTCGTCACCAGCGCCGACGAGCGTGAATTCTTCGGTTTCGCCGAATTCAAGGTCTTTTACTTTGATCGTCGCGCCGAACACGACTTGATCTTTTGGCAGCGTGGAGGTGTCGATAATCTCTGCCCGCCCGAGCTTGTCCTTGAGCAAGTTGATCTTCGCCTGGAGCATCCCCTGGCTTTCGCGAGCGCCGTGATACTCGGCGTTCTCGCTCAAGTCACCTTCGGCACGCGCAGCGGCAATGCGTTTTTCGATGACCGGCATCTGTTCGTTTTCCATGTCGTAGAGATCTGCTCTGAGCTTGTCGTAACCCGTTCGAGTCATAGGGACACTGTCGGTCATCAGATACCTCGCTTTTCAGTCGTTAGCTTTTTTGCAATAAGTCGTAGCCATCACAGGTTTCGCCTGCAATGAACTAGGCGGCGTGAACAATCTCTAAACGCAACCAAATACCGAACCGCGCTCGTAAGGAAGCGTTCCTACAGGCGTCTAGCTCAATCGACGCTTCCTTACGGGCGCGGTTCGGTGAAAATCTGGAAATCCATTAACGAATTGCTAATAAAAACGGGTCCTCCTCACGGAAGACCCTGACACTCGCCCATTATTTCGGCTTTAGGCCGCTCTGTAAAGGTCGGCCTGCAAAAACACAAGCGTTGGGGTGCTTGCGGTCCTGCGGGCCCGACTCAAGATTCGCTCATATAGAGCAAGCAACCGCACGATTTGCAGAAAGTCGGCTTGGAAAGCAGCAGTTCATTGAGCATGTTGAGCGTGATCTGCTTGCCACAACCAAGGCAGACCTGCCCCTCGACCTCCGACATTCCTTCCGACCCTTTGCTGCGAATGATTCGCTGGTAGTCGTTTTTTAACTCGATAGGCAGTTCTTTTTCTGCCGCTGTCAGTTCGCCTTCAAGCCGTTCGATATCGGTGCGAATCACCACGGCCTCGGCGGTGACTTTCTTTTGGCACTTTGCTAATTCTGCCGTCGCTGCTTCGACATTCGTTTTCGCCTCGTTGACCACGACTTCTAGCTGGTCAGTTTTTTCCATCGCTTCGAGTATTTCGTCGGACAGCACACTGTTGGTCATTTCGGTCGCGGCAATCTGCTCTAAGAACATCTGATATTCCTTATTGCTGCTACAACCATTGAGCTTCGCTTTGAGATCATCGATCTTGTTTTCGCTCGTTTTTAAGTCGAGTTGCTTCTTGTCGGCAGCCATCTTGGTTTGCTTGACCGAGAGCTGCGCTGCTTTCAATGTTGATTGCTGCTGGGCGACATTGTTTGTATGAACTTGCACCTGACGGGGACCGCGAGCTAGACGATCGCGTAAATCGCTCAGTTGCACATGAATCCGATGTAGCTCTCTTAACACCGCCGTAGTAACGGCCATAGTCCGCCTCCCTAAGAATTTATGATGATGGATTCCTCCATTGTAGCGTTGTTTTCCATTCCGATAAGGCGCTGATTTTCCAGGCTCCGATCCCATGCGGAAAGCCCCCAGCTGCAAGCATTGCAGCCGGGGGCCAATAACTTTCCTTGCGTCACGAACAGCCGCTCAGGCGACTGCCAGTTCCTTGGTCTCGACGGATTCAACCGCAGTGGCGGGGACCGTTCCCCAGACTTCTTCCTCCTCGGGCATTGGGCTGTCCGCCACGTACTCTGCCAATTCGGAACTGCGTACCGGATGCTGCAGCTTGGAAACCGCCTTCGCCTCGATCTGACGGACCCGTTCACGAGTGACCTTGAAAATCCGACCGACCTCTTCCAGCGTGTAACAGTAGCCGTCAGCAAGTCCGTAACGCAGCCGCACGATCTCTCGTTCGCGATAGGTAAGCGTTTTGAGCAACTCGTCAATTTTTTCGCGTAGCAACCCGTTGTTAGCCAGCTTGAGAGGATTGTCGGTCTGCGAATCTTCGATCAACTCGCCGAAGCTGCAATCCGCGCTCTCTCCGATCGGGCGGTCCAGGCTCACCGGTGTACGGCCGATGTCCATGACGTGCAGGCTTTCCTCCAAATCGATTCCTGCCGCCTCGGCGGTTTCTTCTTGCGTTGGCAAACGTCCCAGTTCGTGCTGCAATTGCTTCGCCGTTTGTTGCAACCTGCTGAGTACGTCGATCATGTGGACCGGAATGCGAATGGTCCTCGCTTGGTCAGCTATCGCTCGCGTGATCGCCTGACGAATCCACCAAGTGGCATAGGTCGAAAACTTAAAACCACGGCGATACTCGTACTTGTCGACCGCTCGCATTAAGCCTGTGTTGCCTTCCTGAATGAGATCCAAAAAGCTCAAGCCACGATTCCGATATTTCTTCGCGATCGAAACTACCAACCGCAAATTGCCGCTGGAAAGCTCTCGCTTCACGCGATCGAACTCGCACAACTGGGCCCGTAAAGTCGCGCCTCGTTTCCGCAAACTTCTCGGCGACTCCAGCGTTTGCTGCATGAGCTTTTCTAGCTCGCGACGAGTCGGTTCAATTCGCGCCGCAGGAGCATTCTCGCTGCGGAGCACTGCGAGTTGATCTTTCAGATAATCCATCCGACGCGAGTACTCTTCGAGTTTTCGCATCAGTGGCTGTACACGTCTTGTCCGCAAACTCAGCTCTTCCACCAACTGCAACATCATGCGACGGCGGTCGAGGTAGCGCTGACGAGCTTGTTGCTTATCGGCAGCACTAACACTTCGGCGGATCAAAACCGCAAAATCTCGTTGCTGTTCTCGCATCAGATGGTGCAACGTGGGCAGATTCGTCGGCATGCGAGCCGAAATTTGCTCTTTAGTCAGTCGCTCGGTCAACGAGACTTTAATCGTCCGATCAAACGGCAAGTCGCCAGCATGGACTTTGTCGAGCGTTTCGACGGTAGTTTGCAAAGCAGAGAACGAACGGAGCAAATTCCGACGGAAGCGTTTCCGCGTTAGCTCGATTTTCTTCGCCAGCGTGATTTCTTCTTCACGCGTTAAGAGCGGAATCCGGCACATCTGCGACAGATACATGCGGATCGGATCGTCGGTGAGCTTCGGCAGTTCGTCAGCGAATAGTCGCTCGCTGTCAGAAGCCTCGGCAGCTTCTAGCACTTCGGGATGCTGGGGCGTGTGATCGCCTTCCACAAAATCGATGCCGAGAGAATCGAGCAAATCGAGCAGTCTCCCCACGTCGTCTGAGTTGTCGACTTCGTCGGGAAGAAAATCGTTGGCTTGCTCGTAGGTGAGAAAGCCCTGAGATTCAGCAAGCTGCTTAATCTCGTCGAATGAGATTTTTGGAGTCGCGGTGTTTGCTAGCTTCGTTGTGGCGGCGGCGGTTGTTGTTGTCGTTGTCGTTGTTGTCGATTGGGTCATCAAAAACTCCTCCTGCACTTCCTGTGCGTTTGGAAAAGCTTCACCGGAGTCTAAAAGGGTACTACGCAAGGCAAAAGCGTAGCAGACTCCGGCGGCGGGACACCGGCCAAACTTCTCACCCTTCCGTGGGTGATGAACCTGCTTGGCGGCGTTTATACGTGTTAAACAGCTCGGCAAGTACCTCCTGTTCGTGTTCGGGATCAAGACGGTTTTGGTTTAGCTCGGCTAGTTGCGAGTACTGCCAAGCCTGTTGTTTTTGTTTCGCGACCAACGCGAGCAAGTCTTTCACACGCTGTTCGGTATCGCTGGAAGATTTTTCTTGGCCTAGCTCATCGCACTCGACTAGTAAGTTTTTTTCTTCGTTGTCTTCAGTCGCAAGCATCAATTGCTCGAACGACGGAGCCGATCCAGCACGATGCAACTCTAACGACTGCTCGTAGACTTGCCGACAAAATGCGTTGGGGATCGCCTCGGCAGGCAAACCATCGGCCAACTGCGGCAAGACTTCGGGCTGATGGAGGAGCAATTCGAGCAGTTCTTTTTCCCAGGCAGAGAGAACCAAATGTTCACTTCGAGGAGCGACTTCTTGAGTGGTCGATTGCTGCTGGCTCGAAAATTTGGGACGGTTACGCGACGCTTGTTCGCGACGAATCGCGGACAGACGTGTACGAATCGTCTCTTCGCCCATGCCGAACTTATGCGAGAGACGCGACATCACCTGCTGTTCGCGAAGCAAGCCGACCGAAGAAGCGCTGCCGCCTGTTGGAAATGCTCGCGCAACCGTGCCGAGAATTTCTTCCACTGCTTGGGCAGAAGCGTGAGTACCAGGAGCTAAGGCCAATCCGTTGGTCACAGCTGCAATCTTATGTTCGAGGGCGTCGACCGCAGTCGACAGAAGTTGTCTAAAATGTTCGCTTCCTTGCGAGGCAATAACATCACATGGATCGCCCCCTGTTGGCAAGGTCAGTATTTGTAAATTTATTTCATGGGCCACAAACAGTGCTAGCAGTTCGTCGAGGATCTGCATCGTGCGCGTCTGTCCCGCCTCGTCGCCGTCGAGCACCAACGTAATGCGATCGGTAAAACGCCGCACCAAGGGGACGTGACGCTCGCCCAAGGCCGTCCCCAGCACCGCGACAGCATTCGTGATGCCATGTTGGTGCGCCATGATCACGTCGGTGTAGCCCTCCATCACGACAATGCCCTGCTCGCTCGAAATTCCTTCTTTGGCCAAATCGAGTGCGTAGAGTTGCTCACTTTTGCTAAACAGGGGCGTCTCGGGGCTGTTGATGTATTTGGCTTCAGGCCGATCAGGATTGCTTTCGCCCACACCGGGCAACACCCGCCCACCAAACGCGATCGGTCGCGACCGCGCGTCGCGAATCGAAAACATCAGCCGCCCACGAAACCGATCATAAAACCCTTCACCAGCTTGCCGCTTAGCCACCAGTCCCACACGCTCTAGCACCGCCGGCGCGCCGCCCGCCTGCTGCGCACGCCCTAACAACCAGTCCCACTTTGCCGGCGTAAACCCAAGCTGAAAACGCTGGATACTTTCGTCATTGATACCACGCTCAAGCAGATATTGCCGGGCCGGTTCCGCCTCGGGCGACTTGAGCAAGCACTGATGGAATTCGCCCTCCGCCCAAGCCATCGCCTTGTACAAATTCCGGCGATCGAATTGGCTATCCTGGTCACCTTGTTTACGCTGTGGCGCAAGGTCAATGCCCGCGCGGTCGGCGAGCATCTCGAGCGCTTCGCGAAAATCGACGCCTTCGATTTTCATCACAAAGCTAAAAATATCGCCACCAATGTCGCAAGGCCAGCACTTGAACGTCTGCCGATCAGGATTGATTTTCAAACTAGGTCGTGAGTCATCATGCCAAGGACAGAGTGCCACGTAACCGCGTCCCTCACGGCGCATGGCCATGTAGCCGCCCATCAGGTCGACGATATCGACCGCCTGACGAATCTGCTCTTTCGCATCCTGCATGTCAGAGAGAGACACTTTTGATTTCAGATCTTAGATTGAAGATTAAGAATTGGTCCAACGTCGCCGCTTGCGGCTTAGCACTTATGGCTTAACACTAGCGGCTTAGCCCTACAACGAGTCCACAGGCCGAGCCGCTACCTTCACCATCAAGGTGCGATGATTTGGCTGGCCGTTTTCCAAACGTACGATTTCCACGGGAACCTCCGAACCGATTGTCGTCGCGGCAATCGCCCGACTCATCAGTGTGGGATCGGAAAATTCAACGCCATCCCACGTTAAAATCACATCATTCGGTTCAAGCCCCGCTTCGGCAGCCGGTGTATTCGCGCGAACTTCAACAACGAGTACGCCTTGATCGCGTTCCAAAGCCAACTTCCGTGCCACCTTGTCGGTAACCTTGATCGGTCCCACTCCCAAATAGCCTCGCTTGACCCAGCCATTTTTACGAAGCTTCTCGTAGGTCGAACGGGCGATCGTGCTGGGAATCGAGAAGCTGATGCCTTGGTACGTGTGGCCAATAATCGCCGTGTTGATTCCTACGATCTCGCCATCGGTATTCACCAGTGGCCCGCCGCTATTGCCAGGATTGACAGCGGCATCGGTCTGCAAAAACTCTTGATAGATCGATTGACGACGTTGACCGGAGATACCACGTCGTTCTTTGGCACTGACGATGCCGAAGGTAATACTTTTCTCCAGGCCAAAAGGACTGCCGAGCGCCCAAACCATTTCTCCAACATTCAACTCGTCGCTGTCACCCCATTGGGCGGCGGTCAAATTGTCTAATTCCGTTTTTAAGACTGCCAAATCAACCAAGGGATCGGCCCCGACAACGGTCGCCACTCCACGCCGTCCATCGCTAAGCTGAATTTCAGTCGAGCGAACGGTTTCGACCACATGATAGTTGGTGAGGATATAGCCTGCCTCATCGACAATGACGCCCGATCCCTGCCCTTCGCCCCGATGGCTATTTGTGCGAATGCTAACGACGCTTGGGCCGACATAATTCGCTAGCAACGTCGAGGCGTTGGAAAAGCTACTGAGCGAAAACTCTTGTTTCAATTCACGAGCCACGTCGTACTTCGCGCGTTCTTTTGCCACCGTATTTGCGTATTGAATTTTATCCACAACCGATGGCGCTACCAAGACAGTGAAAACCAAACCGAAAATCCACAGCAAACGCCGCAGACGATAGAGGTCTTGCTGCGTGACCGGCGCATCCGCAGAATTCTCCGGTGGAGAATGCTGCGGTGACTGCGGTTCGACTAGAGAAACATCTTCTAACGGCGTATTAGATTCTTCATACATAAAACTGGTTCCTCTTGCGGCTCCAAGATGACCAAAGTTTACCCTGTGGCAAAAAAGTGTCGACCAAGTACTACTGCGCCTGCGCTAAGTTAAAGCTAAAGACCACGGATAGCACTGATATTCACGGATGAAGCTTTGATGAAATGAATGGATGTTGTTGACAGTTCAATGCCCCAGGCAGCAAACCTGCCAAAAGCCTCCAAAATCCGTGGTATCCGTGCTATGCAATCCGTGGTTTTTGACTTATGCGCTGTAGTACTAGCTCCCTCAACTCTGTGATTATACTACGATTTCGTTTTTCTCGCTCGCGATTACGAGCCCGCTGGTGCCCCCGCTGGCAAACCCCTGGCTTTTATTGAAAAAATGGTCGACGATGGAAGCTATGCCGTCCAAATACTTCCCGCCGCCTGCTGAATCGACCCCAGATGGCCTCGTCGCTGTGGGGGGCGATCTCTCGCCTCAGCGGCTGCTGGACGCCTATCGCCACGGCATTTTCCCCTGGCCCATCTACGAGGAAGACCTGATGCTCTGGTGGTCGCCCGATCCACGGGCAATCCTGCCGCTCGATGGCTTGTATATTTCTCAAAGACTACGCAGGACACTTCGGTCGGGCAAATTTGAGATCACCTGCGACCAAGCCTTCGCCAAGGTCATTGCCAGCTGCGCTAGCGGCCCTGGCCGTGAGGGGGGCACATGGCTGACCGAGGAGATGGTCGCCGCCTACACACGGCTTCACGAACTTGGGCACGCCCACAGCATCGAAGTTTGGCACGAAGAAAAACTCGCTGGCGGCACCTACGGCATCGCAATCGGCGGTGTGTTTGCTGCTGAAAGCATGTTTTTTCGAGTCCGCGATGCCTCGAAAGTGGCGCTCGCCCATTTGGTCGCTCATCTCAACGAGCGAGGTTTTCTGTTGCTCGATGTGCAACAGTGGACACCACACACCAGCCGTTTGGGCGTCGTAGAAATTTCACGCGACGAGTATCTCGATCGTCTGGCAACGGCCGTCAAACTACCAGTAACATTCGGCAAAATTTTAGAAGGCACCCAATAGCCGGCGAGCTACGCCTCGCCGACGTTCGTTTCATGAAAAAAATAGCGGCGAGACGTAGCTCGCCGGCTATCAATGGTTGCGAAACCGCAAATCGTCTTCTCTGAAAGCTCACTTCCAGCGAGGCGATTACGCCAACATTTTCTCGACAACCTGTGCGGGCAGAACACCTGTGAGTCTTTGGTCGAGGCCTTGGAACGGGAACGAGAGGCGGGTGTGGTCGAAGCCTAAGAGATGCAAAATCGTGGCGTGCAAATCGCGCACATGGACCGGGTCTTTGGTGGCGTTGAAGCCGAGTTCGTCGCTTTCGCCGAGGGTGATGCCTGGTTTGGTGCCGCCACCAGCAAACCACATCGTGAAGACGTTGGGATGATGGTCGCGCCCGTCGTTGCCACCGCCCTGCACCATCGGCGTGCGTCCGAATTCGCCACCCCAGATGACGAGCGTGTCCTCAAGCAATCCACGTTGCTTCAAATCAGTGACCAGCGCCGCGCATGCTTGTTCGGTATCCAGACAGTTTTTCTTGATGTCTTTGACCAAATTGCCATGTTGGTCCCACGATTCATGGAATAATTCGACGAACCGCACGCCGCGTTCGATCATACGACGGGCCAGTAAGCAGTTATTGGCAAAAGACGGCTTCCCTGGCTCGACGCCATACAACTCGAGGATGTGCTTGGGCTCTTGCGAAACGTCGATCAGTTCAGGCGCGCTCGCCTGCATTCGGTAGGCGACCTCGAACGAATTGATTCGCGTGGCGATTTCCGGATCGCCTTTGGCTTCCAGCCGCATCGTGTTGAGTTCTCGAATCGCGTCGAGCGAGTCGCGTTGAAGTCGGTCGTCGACGCCGGGCGGGTTCGACAGATACAAGACCGGGTCGCCGGCGGTACGGAATTGCACGCCCTGATACACGGTCGGCAAAAAACCGCTGCCCCAGTTCGAGCTACCCCCGCTCGGCCCTTTTTTTCCTGAGCTAAAGACAACAAAGCCGGGCAAGTCTTGCGACTCGGTTCCGAGTCCGTAAAGCGACCAAGCTCCGAGACTTGGCTTGCCAAATTGCTGCGAGCCGGTGTTCATCATGATTTGGGCTGGCGCATGGTTGAAAGCGTCGGTTGTCATCGACTTGACGATCGTAATATCGTCAACCACGCTTGCCATGTGCGGCAGCAATTCCGACAATTCTGCACCACATTGGCCATGACGGGCGAACTTGAATTTCGTCCCCATCAGCTTCGAGTTGGGATCGATGAACGCCGCGCGATAGCCTTCGAGCAACTCTGGAGGAGGCAGCGTTCCGTCGAACTTGGTCAGTTGAGGCTTGTTGTCGAACATTTCCAGGTGGCTGGGCGCGCCGGCCATGAACAGGTAGATGACGTTCTTGGCTTTGGGCTGAAAATGAGGCTGCTTGGGGAGCATCGGGTTGCTGGCCATTCCGCTCGGCGCGGCTGAGGCGTTTTGCCCCAGAAGCTGCCCCATCGCGATCGAACCCAGGCCGACACCGCACTGCTGCAAAAACCAACGCCGGCCGACAGTGCGGGGATCGGCATGGCTATAGAGATGATCTTGGCAATTCATAACGGGTGATTTTACTCTTTAGAAATGGTTTCATCGAGATTTAATAAGACTCGCGACACGGCGGTCCAACCGGCCAATTGCGCGGGGGTCGTGCCCACTGGCAATTGCGGCTTGTTTTTGGCATCGGTAGCGACCAGCAGCCAAGGATCGAGTTCGCCGCTGTCAAATCGGGCAGTCTGTTGCGCGAGGAGTGCAGACAGCACTTTTTGTTCAGCAACAGTGGGACGACGCGAAACGCATTGACGAAACGCGTAAGTGAGACGCTCTGCGTCGGTTATTCCCCCTTCTCGGACCGTTCGCAGGGCGAGAGCCTTGGCACATTCCACAAACAGCGGCTCGTTGAGTGTCGTCAGCGCTTGCAAAGGGGTATTCGCACGGGCGCGTCGGACGCATGAAGCGTCCCCGTTAGGTGCGCCAAAAGTTTGCAGCGAGGGAAAAGGGACCGAGCGAAACTGAAAGGTGTAAAGTGCTCGGCGATAGCAATCAGGGCCCTCCGCGTAGGACCAAGTTTTGGGGCCATAGCTGGCAGGAGGCAAAAACAGAAACGCGGGAGCTTGCGGATAAACGCTCGGCCCACCGATCTTGGCGTTCAACAGTCCACTGGCCGAGAGCGCGATGTCACGTACCAGCTCAGCATCGACACGAAAACGCGGCCCACGCGCCAACAAACGATTGGCTGGATCGCTTGCAGCTAAGCCTGCCGAGACGTCAGAAGTTTGCCGGTAAGTTGCTGAAAGGACAATCGTCCGATGCAGATGCTTGAAGCTCCACTGATGCTCCATCAATTCGATCGCCAACCAGTCGAGCAACCCTTGATGCGAAGGGGAGGCGCTTTGGGAGCCGAGATCCGAAGTCGAGCTGACAATTCCGATACCGAAATACGCCTGCCAAACGCGGTTGACGATTGCACGCGCCGTCGTGGGCGATTGGGGATCGACCAACCAGCGAGCAAAAGTCAGTCGCGTCAACGGAGCGTCCTTGGGCAAAGCATGCAAAAACTTGGGCACGCTAGGCACCGATTCTTCTTGGGGGCTGAGAAAATCTCCGCGATCGAGACGATGCGTCTTGCGTGGCGTCTCGCGCTCGGCCAACACCAATTGCGAAGTCCCCATCGGATGCTGCTTCCACAGTTGTTCAATCCGATCGTTGGCTGCTTGCCACTCGGGAACTGTAGTGCGCCAATAGCTAAACAGTTGCTCGGTCTGCTTGGCGGCTCGATTGGCGGGCAGAAGGTCAAGAATTTTGCGAATCTTGTGAGGCACCGGGACAGTGGCGGTGTCTGGCGAGTCGGTAAACGAAATCCGAAATCGGCCGGCACTGTTCGCGTGTTTGTCATCGCTATTCAAGCCGCCGTGATACTGTCTGAGTGTGATGCTGAACTTGGCCCCTTCCGGAAAAGAAACGGGCTTGGCAAAAGTCAACACCGCGAGGCGGCGCTGATTGCGTCGTCCTGGTCCTGCCTTGAGATTCCAAGCGGTTTCGATTTTACCGTCGATCGCCATCTCGACGGGTCCAGTGACACGTTTCGTTTCCTTTTTGTTGTCGAAATAGCTCTCCAGCGGCTGCTCGGGCAGGGAAAGATCGGCTGTCGCCTGCGCGAATTCGACCTTGGTCTTCTGATGAGCGTTGGGCCCACTCTGTGGCGAAACCTTGACCTCGACCTCCGAGATGGCACAGGTTCCCCAGAGCGATCTTCCCGGTCCTCCAAAAGGCAAAGTCGGGTCGGTCAACAGCTCGAGTCGCATCGCCGTGATGTGCTGCATCTTGGTCGACGTTTGCATGAATGGCGCGGCTCCAGTGCCGACAAACCCTTGTGAAAGAATCGAACCATCCTCTTGCCGCTCATATTTTGTGCCGGTCGATGTCATTCGTAGTTCAGCAACCTCCCAAACCGCTCGCGGTTTAGCACAAAGTTCACGTTCCCACTCAGCCATCCGCTCGGCCCAATCACGATTTTCGCTTTGCAGTTGAGATTCCACCTCACGTATTCCAGAAAACACTGCCTGCCGCTTACGCTCTTCTTCGGGCGTGTAGACGGCGATTTGCGACTCGTGGCAGTTGTTCAGGAAGGCGAACATTTGGTAATACTCTTCCTGCGTGAGCGGATCGTACTTATGGCTGTGGCATTGACCGCAGCGTACGGTCAGACCCAAGATGCCGCTACCGATCGCGTCCATGCGATCGAACATTGCTTCCATACGGAACTGTTCGGGATCGGCGCCACCTTCTTCGTTGACCATCGAATTGCGCAGGAAGCCGGTCGCAACGCGTTGGGCTTGTGTGGCGTTAGGCAGTAAATCGCCGGCGATTTGTTCGATGATGAACTGGTCGTAAGGCATATCGCGATTGAGGGCATTAATCACCCAATCGCGATAGAACCAAACTTGGCGGGGTAAATCTTTTTCAAATCCGTCCGAGTCGGCATAGCGCGCACCGTCGAGCCAAATTCGGCCCCAGCGTTCGCCATAGTGCGGAGACATCAGCAGTCGCTCGACTTGCCGCTCGTAGGCGTCGGGGCGATTGTCTTTCAAAAACTCGTCGACTTGGTCAAGCGTTGGCGGTAGTCCAATCAAATCAAGACTCAAGCGGCGTAACAAGGAGACGCGATCGGCTTCTGGCGAAGGCTCCAGGCCTGCTTGCTCAAGTCGTGCCGAGACGAAAGCATCGACCGGATTGCGTAACCAAGCAGCCTCGACCGTCTCTGGGATTAACGGTCGTTTTGGGGCGACAAAGGCCCAGTGTTCGGACCAACGCGCGCCTTGCTCAATCCAGCGGCGCAGTAAGTCGATTTCTTGTTCGGAAAGAGGCTCATGCTCACCGGCAGGCGGCATACGGAGGTCGGAGTCTTCGCTGAGGACTCGTCGCACCAATTCAGACTCGTCGGGCTTGCCCGGAACAATGGCCGCATGGCCCTCCAAGTCGGCCAACGCACTTTCCTGCGTGTCGAGCCGCAAATCGGCCTCGCGGCTTTCTTCATCTGGCCCGTGGCAAGAAAAACAAGCGGCTGAAAGTAGAGGGCGGATGTCGCGATTGAAGTCAATTTCTTCCGCTCGACTCGAATCGGACAAGCAGAGCATCGCGAGGCAACTGAATCCCGTAGCGACGAGAATGCGTCGCATCTCCATGTTCAAAGTACAACATTTACCGGATGCTCTCTCCGGAAAGACGGCAGAAATTGGGACGGTTGGCATCAGAGGAATTGGGTGTTGA
>JAADGD010000282.1:0-4361 GCA_013152515.1 Planctomycetota bacterium | reverse complement strand
TTGCCACCAAAAAAACCGAAATGCCCCAGGTGAACAGCAAAGTCCTATTGAGAACATTCAGGACGCCAAGGAACAAGGCATGGCCAAGAGTAAGCCGATGTTCAGTATTTTTGGCGGTTCATCCAGTACGACAGCACGAAGTCAGAAACCACAGATTACCCAGCGCGGCCGTATGGCCGCAACCAAATAAAAAGGTCTCTCACAGAGACGCGGAAGTATAGGTCTTGCTTCTCCGTACTGCAAACGTTCAATTTGCGCGCACTGTGCGCGCATTTTTTCGATAAATCCCCCTCCCCGCGAGGTTGCCACGGTTGACTCAGCCTGCGATTTGACTGTGATGGCAACTTTGTGGGGAGGGGCTAGGGGAGGGGCTGACACGGGTACCGAGTTCAAAACCCTCCCCTAACCCCTCCCTAAAGAGGGAGGGGATTTTGGTTGCGGCCATCGGCCGCGCTGGGGTCTCTGCGCCTCTGCGTGAGGCTTTTTTGTTTTTTGGTTGCGGCTATGTCGCGTTGATTTTATCCGTGTTTATCTGTGGCTTTTCCTTTTTCAGCGCCGTGAACGGTTACCTTACTTTCAACACGACCGTAGTACCCGGCGTGCATCTGGTAACATTTCCCTTTGATTTCAGCTCGCTCCTGGAAACCTGGAACATCGAAATAACGATCTGCCTCGATCGCCTTGATGTCATAGTTGGTTTGACCGTCGACGATTAAGTCTGCCATCATGAGACCGATCGTCGGACTTTGCACAATCCCATGTCCACAGAAACCTGAACAATAATACAACCCCTCGATATCGGGCAACTTGCCGCAAAGTGGCTTTCCATCGGGCGTAAAGGTCATAATGCCGGTCGTAATCGACATCGGTGTCCGTTCGTTGATCCAGGGGAAGCGTTGCTGGGCGGCATAAATCAACGTGGCAACGTGGATGTCGTCTAATCGCGCTTTCATCGCCGACATGTCGAAGTCGGCTGGCAACTTCTCCATGTCGTACTCCGCCGTCTCCTCGCCGTAAATCCCGACAATCAAGCCACCACTCTCTGCACGGGTGTAGATGCGATGGTGGCGATTGCGCACGGCTGGGCTGAGACGATCAACCGGATGCGATTCGTTCGGACGAGTGGTTAGGTAGTAATGCCCCACCGCGGCCGTTGGTAAAATCGTCTCGGCCAGCTCGGCAACCAAATACGACCAAGGACCAGCCGCATTGACAATTGTGGGAGCATACACGGTTCCGTCCGAAGTTTGCACTCCCTTGGCCTTGCCTGCTTCGATTATCACACTTTCCACGGGACAGTTCTGACGGAATTCTACGCCGTGGGTTTTACCGATCTTGACGTACGCGCTGACTAGCTCAGCCGGCTGAAGGTGCCCGTCGGTAGGGCAGTAGCAAGCATCGATCAGATCATCCGTTTTCATGTAAGGCAGCTTGCTGGCGACCTCCTCGATCGAAAGATGATCGATGTCGAAATCGATCGATTTGCCCATCGCGACCAAGTCCACGATTTCCTGAGCACGCTCAGGAGTCTCCGCAACCCTCAGCGAACCCGTTTGAACGAATATATCAACATCAGCACGCTGTTCGAGCTCTTTGACAATCTCCACGCCGTCGACGAGCATCCGCGTCGACTCGGGTGTCCCTCGAAGTTGACCAAGCAGCCCGGCAGCTCGCCCAGTCGAGCCGTTTCCGAGTCGCTCGCGTTCAAGGACGATCACACGGGTACCGCGTTTTGCAAGTTGCATAGCCGTACTCAACCCGGCAACGCCCCCGCCAATAACAATCACATCTGCCGTTTGAGTTGCCATAGAATTTGAGTTTCCCGTGTCGCTCGTGTTAGCCAGGTTTGCAAGCGGAGTCGCCACCCGGCGTTAGCCTATTGGCAAAATCTAGCCAGTAAATTTTCGCCAAGAATTGCAATTGAAATAGCCGGAATAGCACTCCATGCTCGACATGTCGCCCATTGTAACAACATGACCCACCCCCGTGTCTAGCGCATCGGAATTTCTCTCCTTCCCTTTATGATCGCAGCCCCTGTTTCTAAATTCGGTTCTTCAGTGATTTTAGTGGCCGATTCAGCGAGGGGGAGCTGTGAAATTGTCTTGCCGGAAATGTTTGGCAGTTGATCAGACGCGACCCGTGCTAAAGCACGGCCTAATACCGCTGCGCGGGAACGGACCATTATAGTACTACAGCGCAGAGTCCAAAATGTATCAACCACAGATTACACGGATATCACTGATGAAATTGCTCTCACGTGCGATCGCGGTTGTTGNNNNACTTGGCGGTACGCTGTGAGGTGGACAGCTTTTCTTCGACAAAATCCGTGGTCATCGGTGAAATCCGTGGTTATAACCCTGCGCTGTAGTAATAGAAGGCCCAGGAAAATGACGCGTAACAACCGTTAGTGGCAAAAAAAATTGTCAATAGTTATTCGTCAATCCCGGCGCGCCGGGATCGGCAATTGCAAGAAAGGTCGGGGAGATGCGGGGCAAGTGGATGACAATTGACTAGTGACCAATAACGATTGACAGATGACGAGGCCTCCATTTGCGACACTAATTTCTCGAACGATCCTTAGCTACTGTCTCCCCTGAACAATCATTCGTCAGGACAGCTGTCTATCTACTCCGGTTGCCAATTCGCCTCTAGATGCCCTCGGAGCCTGGCAACGATCTCCTGCCGGTCGGCGGCCAAGTTGTGTTTTTCGTTCGGGTCAGTCGTTAGATGGAATAATTCTATCTCTCCGTTTTTGACGTTGCGCGAGTTGGGCAGAATCAATTTCCAACTTCCGTCGATGCACCATCGATATTTGAGATTGACTGAAGGGTTGTCGATATCAATCGCGTTGTGAGTGAAGACCTCGCCAAAGATACGCTCGCGAGCAGCGACAGCCGAGCTGTCAAGTAGATCAACGCCTGACATCGCCGCAGGTGTCGACAGACCACACGCCGCTAAGATCGTGGGAGCCAAGTCCATACTGCTTGCCAAGTGTTCACACTTTGCTGGCTGCAAGTGGCCCGGCCAGCGGATCATGATCGGCGTTCGTACACCGCCATCGTAGGGCGATCGCTTTGACCGAGGCATGTAGCCGCTCGTGTCGTGTTGGTTAATCCAACCGTTGTCACAGACGTAGAGAACAATCGTATTATCAGCAACTTTTTTTTCTTCGAGCAAATCCAAAACTTGCCCACAGGTTTCGTCAAACCACTCGCACATCGCCCAGTATTTGGCAACGTGAATCGAGTCGGTCTTGTCGCGATACTTGCTTAGAAACCATTCTGGCGGGTTGTGGGGCTGGTGCGGTAAGAACGGGGCATACCACACAAAAAACGGTTTGCCGGCCTGGTTCGCTTTGTCAAGAAACTGGCGAATCGGCTTCAACCCTTCTCGACCTATCGTCAGTCCAGCATCTCCATGTCGTCCACCGCGTGCTCGGTCGCCATGGGTCATGCCGTCGGTGAATCCGCCACGCGCGTAGCTGCCATGCCACCACTTGCCGGTTTGCAACGAGAGATATCCTCGCTCGGCCAACATCCGGGGCAAGGTGGGTACACGCTCGATATTGTCGTCCATCTTGTCCATCACAGCTACAAACGTCGGATCGCGCAGAAGGTTGCGAAGTCCTTTCACACCAGGTGTTGCGGGTGGATCGTTGCCGGTGATTCGGTGTTCGTGCGGATAAAGCCCCGTGATCATCGTTGCCAACGAGGGACAGCAAAGGCTCGAAGGGACATAGCCTCGCGAAAAAACAAGGCTCTCGCGAGCCAGTTGGTCGAGTCGGGGTGTTTGAATGTGAGGGTGACCCATAAACCCATAATCGCCCCACGCTTGATCGTCGGAGATGATCAGCACTACATTAGGCGGCTGCGAAGCCGTTGCAGTTTCAGTCATCGTAGCTGCTATCAGAAGCCCCGTGACAAAGAGACAAACTCGATACAAAATCCCAACGCAAAGTTGCTTCGTTTTCATCAGGATCACTTCTTCACCTAAACTTCCATAGTTCCCGGGACCATAGTTTCCGGGACTAGCTGAAAAACTGCACAGCAGCATGAGAGCCACTTCTGTTCGGAGCATTTTTTAGTGAAAGAACGGCCCAAAACGCATGAGGCCAATCAAAGGGAAATCTATAAGTAGGCAAGCTGCCAACTGTCTCTCCGTCCTCGCCATGATACCAAGGGCGAAGTGAATATACCACGACAAAAACAATGGTTCCTAGAAGAGAACTAGCTATTTCGACTGTCCTAGATTCTTTTACGATTCAAATTTTTTTGGTGGTAGTCGGTTACGTTTTTTCCAATGGTAAAGCCTTGCCAGCTGATTACGCAGCAGACGTCGCTCGGTTCGCCATTTGACGACTC
>JAADGD010000306.1 GCA_013152515.1 Planctomycetota bacterium | reverse complement strand
CGACCCTGAAAGGGTCGCAGTTTGTGCGACCCTTTCAGGGTCGATGGTTCGTTTCTTCCGGTTCCGGGGGTGCGCAGCTTCGCAGCGACCCCCGGCTAATAGCTGACATCCCTAACGGGATAAAGGACAAGAAACACGGAATAAAAAGCGGATGAATTCTTGCCGTCAAAACTACGTGTCAACTCGAAAATTTTAACAGCCCAGACACGCCCAACTTCATAAATTGGCACGCTGCCGTAGGCATAGCGAAACGGCACGGTGTACGTCCGGCCTTCGAAGCGACTTGAAGTGTCACGATTTCATCCTTTATCAGTTTCGACAACTTCGTCTCCTTCAGGAATTTTTCAAATCCCTGAAGATGAGCAGAGCTGGCGATGTTGGGGATCAAGTCGCCGCAGACGACCTAATCCGCAAAATTTACTAAGAAACAAAACGCGTAAGACTTCGGGTTCGCTAACTCCTAAAATTCAGGTGCCGGTGACACCCACGCAACAACGAATTTGTGGAAGTCGCTGTGGCTCAGCCGCCTTCGCCTGTGGTCGATACCACCGGTGCGGGTGATAGCTTTTTTGGTGGCTTGCTTACCGGAGTGCTGCGCGGGCTTGAAATTGTTGATGCGGGACGACTTGCGGCGGCAGCGGCGGCGTACTGCGTCACGGGATTGAGAGCGACGACGACGGTGCGAGATTATGCTGCTACGGTGCGAATTGCTGGGTGGAGTCGTGTTTTTGAGTGTGGTGGGCGTTGGTGTTGTGGTGTGTTGTAAAGTGGTAGCGTTGGGCGTTGGTGTTCGGCGTTGCCGCCGACGCTAACCCCCTTCAGAAATTGTCGGCAACTGCGTAAGCATCAATGACGGCTTGCTCGCCAGCTTTGCCGGACTTTGAATTGCCGTGTTCCATGCCCATGACGCCAGCGAATTTTTTGGAATGGATGTGGCGGAAGACGTTGCGGTAGTTAATCTCACCCGTGCCCGGTTCCTTGCGGCCTGGATTGTCGCCGATCTGGAAGTACGCGATTTCGCTCCATGCTTTGTCGATATTCGGAATGAGATTGCCTTCGGTAATCTGTTGATGATAGATGTCAAACAGAATCTTGCACGCCGGGCTGTCGACCGCGCGGCAAATCTGATACGCCTGGGGAATTTTGCTCAAAAACAGCCCGGGATGATTTGCCCACCAATTGAGCGGCTCAAGCACCATCACCAAATCGTGCGGTTCAAGAATCGCCGACGCTTGTCGCAAGCTTTCCACGACATGCGCGGTTTGATAGTCCATTTCCTGGCTCAGGTCGACATAGCTCGGAACGACCGTCATCCACTTGGCGTTCACACGCTTGGCTACCTCGACCGAATCGCGGATCTCCTGCAGGAATTTCTCGTGGAATTCCTTTTTCCCCGTCGTCAGTGTCGGCTTGTTCCATTCGATCGTATTCGCAACGAACACCCCCATCGTCATCCCGCGCTGCTGCATGGTGGAGGCAATTTTTTGCTGCAACTCAACGGGTTTTTTCTTCATGCCGTTGTCTTCCCAAGCGGTAAAGCCTTGGTCGGCGGCAAAGTTCAACTGAGCAATGGGATCTTTTCCCGCAGAATGCTTGAACATGCCAAAATGCGGAGCATACTTCAGTTGGAACGTCTGTTTCGCTTTCGATTCTTCGGCTCGCAAGGTACTCGCGGCTAACAATCCAGCGCCTACTACGCTACTCTTGGCAAAAAATTCGCGTCGTTGCATTTTTAATCCTACGTTGGGTAACTAAGTGCTTATCCCAAAACTAAATCCACCTAGAAAACAAGCAAAATTACCACGGAGCCACGGAGAACACGGAGAAGAAAGCTCGGAATTATCGGCTGTTCCCTACTTTTCTAACCGATGGTGTTTCTCAGTGCTCTCCGTGACTCCGTGGTTATTATCAAATTAGAATTTCTGGGATAGGTTCTAAATATCAAATCGAATTCCCTGCGCTAACGGCAACTCGTCGGAATAGTTGACGGTGTTGGTCGCGCGTCGCATGTAAAGTTTCCAGGCATCACTGCCCGACTCGCGCCCGCCGCCGGTCTCTTTTTCGCCGCCAAACGCGCCGCCGATTTCTGCGCCACTGGTGCCGATGTTGACATTGACAATACCACAATCGGAACCCGAGGGCGAACAAAAACGCTCCGCCTCGCGAACATCTTGCGTGAGAATCGCCGAGGACAAGCCTTGGGGCACACCGTTATGCAACTCGATCGCCTCGTCGAGTTGCTCATAACGCAGCAGATAAAGGATCGGCGCGAATGTCTCCTGCTGCAAGATGGGGGCCTCCGCACTTATTTCGACCAGCGCCGGTCGCACATAAACTCCACCGCTCGGCACGCCCTCGGCCACGCGTCCTCCGCCGTGCACCGTGCCGCCCTGCTCCTTCGCAGCGGATAGCGCTTCATCCATTGCGTGGCCAGCGGACTCGTCAATCAATGGACCGATGAGAGTTCCCTCAGCCGTCGGGTCGCCAATCGGTAGCCGCTTGTAAACTTCGAGCAAAGCATCTCGCAACTGGTCGGCGATTGATTCGTGAACAATGAGCCTTCGCAAGCTGGTGCAACGCTGCCCACAGGTGCCGACAGCGGAAAACGTTGCTGCGCGAACCGCGAGTTCAATATCAGCCGACGGGGCGACGATCATGCCGTTGTTGCCGCCCAGTTCCAAGAGCGAACGACCGAGGCGCGAAGCGACCGTTTGCGCGACCGCGCGACCCATAGGGATTGAACCCGTGGCGGAAATCAGAGGCAGTGCAGGCGAAGACGACAAGCGATGGCCGATGTCTGCTCCGCCGATGACTAAGCTTGAGATGGCGGGTGGGACGTCGGGGTTGTCGGCTAGGGTTTTGGCGAACAGTGCTTGGCAAGCGATCGCGGTGAGCGGAGTTTTTTCGGAGGGCTTCCACACAACCGGATCGCCGCACACCCACGCGATCGCTGCATTCCAGGCCCAGACCGCAACTGGGAAATTGAACGCCGAGATGACGCCCATCGGTCCGAGCGGATGCCATTGCTCGGCGAGCCGATGGTTGGGACGTTCGCTGGCGATCGTCTTGCCGTAGAGTTGTCGGCTTAGCCCGACGGCAAAATCACAGATGTCAATCATCTCTTGCACTTCGCCCAGCGATTCTTGTGTGATTTTCCCTGCTTCCCAACTGACAAGCGTGGCAAGGTCTGCTTTGTGTGCGCGAAGTTGCATGCCGAACTGGCGAACAAACTCACCTCGCACCGGCGCTGGCACGCAGCGCCAATCGCGATAAGCGGCGCTGGCCGCGTCGATTGCGGCGTCGGTTTGCTCGGGGCTTGCCATCGTCAATTGGGCAAGCTCTGTCCCGTCGATTGGCGAGTTGATTTTGAGTGGAGTACCCTGGCCGGGGTGCCATTGGGTGCCGATGGCCAAGCCGGCGAGCGGCTGGTGGACGGCCAAATTGTTGAGGGCGGTTTGTACGCTTTTATTCATGGCTCACATTGCTATTCATTGCTGACTCGGCTGTACTTTGTGGACTGTTGCGAATCGTAACATTTGCCAAAACGGTTGGCTAGGAATTTTTTGAAGTCGACTTGCTCCTGCAACACGAAGCCTTGCTCTGGTAATTCGCCGGCAGCGTGCATGTCGACCACGGCGCAGATTCCACCGGCGGTCGTGATTTGAATGGCACTCCAGTTTTCGCCCGCCAGCGATTCGTGATAGATCTTACGGGCGTCACTAATCTGAACCAGTTGCCCATCCCTCATCCCGGTCACCGTGCAGAAAGTGACCACGACATCTTGAAAAGTAATCGGAATCGCATGCTCCAAGATATCTTTGAGCAATTCACGGCGTCCGTGCAGTCGCAATTCGTTTACCAGCAGCAACATCATCTCTTGATGCCCCAAATAGCGAACGGTTTTGTAGTTTAGCTCGCGCACCTTGCCCTCGAGCGTTTCGCACAAAGTCCCCAATCCGCCACTGGTGTTAAAGGCCTCGTAACGGACACCGTCCAGCGAGAAATGTTCGAGCCCTTCCAGCGGTAACACATCGAGCCGCTTGCCGTGAACAATCGCTTCGCACGGATTGCAGTATTCGTTAATCAGACCATCGGTCGACCATGTGAGATTGTATTTCAACGCCCCTGTCGGAAACTGCGGCAGCGCCCCGACACGCATCTGCACAACGTCGAGTTCCTCGAAAGACTGCGTAAGATGATTCGCCACGATCGAAATAAAACCGGGCGCCAAACCACACTGCGGCATAAAAATCTGCCCTGACTTGGCTTGGGCGGCAATGGCATGGACTCGCCGGGACGTTTCGACATCTTCGGTCAAGTCGAAGTAGCTGGCCCCTGCCTCCAGAGCAACTTCTGCGACCAAGGGATTGAATCGAAAGCTGAGTGCCGAAATCACCGAATCGCAATCATTCATCAGTTTCAACAACTGCTGGCGATCGCTCGCGTCGAGTTGCTGCGCATTAACATTAACTCGTTGCGCAAGTCGTTCTAAAGCCGAAGCATCTGCATCTGCAACCGTCACAGAATAGTCGCCCGAATCGACTAAAAGTCTCGCAATCATGCGACCGATCTTGCCAGCGCCGAGTAGTAGGATACGATGCATAGTAGCGAACAACCCAAAAAACAAAGTGACTCGGCGGCCACAAACCACCGAAGAATCGTTGACGTTGAGTAACATGTTACTCAACATGCTTATTAACGTAGCATCCTAACCTATCTGTTGCAGGCAGAACTAGAGCTATTGTCATGAATCATAATTATGTACAGCCCAGTTGGATCCGCTCTAAAATCGTCCACCAAATTCTGGCAGAGTTTGAAGAAACCATGCCCATCTACAAACAAATGATGGCAGTGGCCCGCGAGATCAACACCCAGGCTGGCGCGAGCGAAGCGAAACGGCTAGGCCGCATCATGCACGCCGCCATTCGCTGTGCTTCTGACGAGGAACTCCAGACGATCAAAGACCTCTTTGGCCTGATGAAGAATGAGCCTGTCAACTATTACGATCTACGTGAACGAGTTTCTGTGGAAAGTACTGCGTTCCGACCAACATCGCTAGACGAAATCGAATGGAACGGTTTCCGCGTTTTTTGCTCGAAACTATCCCTCGCTTGCATTCCTGCCGAGCATCGCCCCTTTGTCGAAGAAATCATCGCCCGCAGAAGCATCTTCAAAAAAGAAATTTTGAAGTTGATCGAAATCGGAAAAGAGCAGGGAGGTTTTGATCAGCAACAGGCGGAGCGTTTTGTGCAATGTTGCGTAGAAGTTTTCACGCGCCCCGACGAAGCGATGATCAGTCTTCAGGAATATGAAAAACTGAAGAGCATCAACAAAGTGGCAGCCCAAGTCTTGGTTAGCAACTCTCTGGCGTTCAACCACCTTACGCCCTCTGTGGCTTCTGTGCCTGCCGCCCACGAAGAAATGCTCCGGCAAGGAATCAAGACCATTCCCGTATGGCAAGGGCCTGTGGGCAAGGATGTCATCCTTCGTCAGACCTCGTGCCTCGCTCCTGCCATCACGCTCAAGTTCCCACAGGGGGACGGGACGTTCGACGAAGCGGAATACCAAGAGACCTTCGTCGAGTTTGAAGAACGATTACAAGCACTGACTCCCCAAGGCCGCAAACTTTTCGAGTCGATGTTCGAGTGTGGCAAAAAATCGCTTACACTAACAGAAGGCGATCCCAATTACGCAGATCACTACTACGCAGCCATGAGAGAAGCACTCGCCGGTTTCCCGAGCGAACCGAAAGAACTCTGGAATCAGAAACTAGCCTATTTTACTTTTGACGTCTCTGAGGATAGTCCTTCGCAATCACAAAGTCTGCCGGCAAAGACGAGCTTCGAGCAACTCGTAGAGCTTGGCCTCGTGAGGTTGATACCGCAGCAGTACGAAGATTTCTTCGGACCGGCAGCAACGAATATATTCAACTCCAATATCGGATTGAAAGATGTGAGCAATGTTGGAATCGCGAAGCCCGATTCGCAGAAATCTTACGAGGCTGCCTTGGGGCGAGAAGTCGTCAACATGTACGACTACTACGAAGAGATCCAGGCAGCTTCCCAGGCCAAGGTTTGTGTGGAACTTGGCGTAGAAGTCCTCGCTTCTGGAGAGAACTGATCCCCCCTCTCAGCGTTATCGTTATGATTGCCCTTTCCGGCTCAATCCAGCGCTTGCGACCCCCTCTTTCAGGCTAATTCTCTTGCCTCGACCTGACTAATGTCCACCTACGGGCTACGCTTTCGTTCAAGCTTTTGACCTTGCTTGTTGTGTTCAGAAACATTGCCCCACTTTCTGGAATCTGCCCCGAAGATGCCAACTTTGCCTATTAGAACGTCTGCGCCCAACGTGCCGCAAATCGAATGCGGTAGCTGCCAGCAAAAGCTTCCACTGCGTCTCACCACTCATAACGAACCGGCAGCCGTTTGGCTGTGCGCGAAGTGCAATGTCCCTTTTGTGGCTTGTTGCGTTAGGGAGGCTCTGCTGAAGAACGCTCAGCTCATCCGCCTCGACGAAAGATTTTTCGACGTATCTGGACAGCCTGACATTAGCCTCAGCGCACGGCAACAAGCTATCAAACTCGCCAGCCGTCCGGTGAATGCGTCCCACCTGGATAAACGCCGCTCTGAACGGGTGGTCCAATCGCTCGTAGTACCAGCGGTCAAGCTGGTCGATGGCTTTGTACCGGTCGAAGAGCCGTTTCAATTGATGGTAGCCAACCTCTCAAGAGAGGGCATTGGACTGATCCATAGCGAGCCCATCGATTCAGACTACCTCGTGATCGAGTTTTCTCCCAAAAGCAAATCGCCAATCCAGGTGATTGTTCATTTGGTGCGACAGCGAGAACTGACTCCGCCCTACTATGAACTGGGGGGAGAATTCATGGTACGTCTCGGCAGCATTGCCACGCACTAAGCTCCTTTCAATAGCCGGCGACCTACGCGTCGCCGATATGACGGTGTGACGACGTGGCATATCG
>JAADGD010000160.1:13879-18972 GCA_013152515.1 Planctomycetota bacterium | reverse complement strand
GTCAAAGAGCAAGCGAAGCGGCGAGACGCCAGGGGCCATTGTAGCAGAGGCAGCACCATAAATCAGAGGCAATCTTTGGCCGGGTGCGACCTGTAATTACGGGGAATTACCAGATATCTTCAAAAAGGTTCCTGACACCTTTTTTGTCCCTGCTTTTTGACGCCGTCGGCCACGACGATCGCCCTGCTAACACTCCCCCACCCCCGACAACCTCATGATCCAAATCGACCAACTCAAAAAAAACTTCGATGGCAAAAAAGTCCTTCGCGGCGTCGACCTCGAAGTCCCCTCGGGCACCGTCCTCGGTCTGCTCGGCCAAAACGGTAGCGGCAAGTCAACGCTCATCAAATGTGCCCTCGGCCTGCTACGTGCCACCGGCGGCAGCTCCCGAACCTGGCCGATCGACTCCATTACGAACCTGAGTAGAACACTTGCTGCTAGCGGCTTGCCTTGAGCCCACTCGGAGAATTTGTCCTCCACCTGCTGCACCATCAGCCATCCTCAGGAGAACTGCGAAGTCAGCACCTAGACGATTTTTTCTTCTGTTTCGAGAAAAAGGACAACCACAGAGCGGCACGGGCAAAAGGGGGTGTACACACCTATTTTACCCAAGGAAATCTGGGGAATTTGGAGCTTGAGTTGACGGGTCTCCCCATGTTGTTAGACTGAAATAGCCTGATAGCGGGGGCTGTTGTACTGAAGAGGTCAATCATGCTTAGATTGTACAGATTCTCCATTATTTGCTTCTATTATCCCTTTGTATTTGCAGTACTAGGGTATCCTGCATTAGCTGTTGACACGTTTGGCACTGGTGCAAACACTTTTGAGATTGAGTTCGTCACAATCGGTGACCAAGATAATGCTGCTGATTTCAGCGGTGTCCCCCAGCCCGCCGGTTCTGTGGCTTACGAGTATCTGATAGGCAAGTACGAAATCTCGGAACAGGTCATTCAAAAGGCCAACGCACAGTCATTGCTAGATGGCGACCTACTTGAAATATCTGTTAGCAATCGTGGCCCAGATAAGCCGGCAACCAGCATCACTTGGTTTGAAGCTGCACGGTTCGTCAATTGGTTAAATGAAGAACAGGGCTTTGCTCCTGCCTATAAATTCAACGAGATTCCTGGTGCACGGCCAGGTTCTTCACCAACATATGAGTTTGCCGTCTGGGAACCGAGCGACCCAGGCTACAACGCAAACAATCTCTTTCGCAACAGGCGGGCAAACTACGTGCTACCGACCGTAGACGAGTGGTATAAGGCAGCCTACTATGATGCGGAAAACGGTCAGTACTTTGATTTTGCCACTGGTGAGAATTCGGCACCGCAAATAACGGCGGGCGGAATGGATGCGGGGACTGCTGTTTATCAGCTTTTGCCAGACGCAGGGCCAGCCAACGTGACGTTGGCCGGAGGCTTGAGTCCCTATGGTGTTTCAGGTTTGAATGGCAACGTCAGCGAATGGAACGAAACGGCAGATGATGCGATAAATGACATTACTGGAGAGCGGCGAGTACTACGCGGCGGTGCTTGGGCTTCCAGTGGGGCATCGCTAAGTGCGACGATTATCAGTGGAGACTTGCCTGACTTAGCGATTGGCAACACGGGGTTTCGTGTCGTGAGCCTAGGAATACCGGAGCCAGCTTCCATTTCGCTCGTTCGTTTGTACAGGCGTGGCGGTCCTGCTCACACGACGCACCAGGCGTAATTCCTAACGTAAAATCTGCACAACGAAGAGGAACAGTACGTAGGGTGCGTGGTTTCCAAAAAGAGGTGCGTTCGTTTCGCGTCTTCAAGTTTGTACTGGTGGCAACATTCTATCCTCATGGAACGCACCAAATTTGGCGATGGCCACGCGTCCTACGGACTGCCTGCTTTGTTTCCACTTTATTTTCGCCCTAGTACCTATAAATACACCATAAACCTAGCGCGGCCGTTTGGCCGCAACCAAAAAGTCCCCCTCCCTCTTTAGGGAGGGGTTAGGGGAGGGTTTTGACCTGAGAACCGAGGCTGGCCCCTCCCCTAGCCCCTCCCCACAATGCAGCAAAGTCAACTCCTAGGCCAACTCAACCGTGGCAACATTGTGGGGAGGGGGACCCGTCTGAAATACCTGCGCATGCTTCGCAAACTTTGTCAAAAACTTAACGATGTTTGAGGTTAGTAGTACAGTGTATATCCACTATGCTTTTGATTTCTCCTCTCTCCGAGACACTCTGGCGGGAATTGCCCTGACTTTGGCCACCTCAGATTTCCAATCGCCATGCGAAGACCAGCATCAGCAGCACGTCTCCGAATCATCCGATACGCATCGTTACGGTGCATTCTACGGTTGGTAAGCGTTCCTGACCTACCATGAGTCGTACGGAATAGGGGGCCGCTTCGGCTTCTTCCTGCCTACCTTCAGCTCATCAGGAAACTCGTCAAACTCACCCGCCGCCTCGATGTAGGCATCAAGATACTCTTCGAGCTTATGGCGAGCGGGCATGCCATGCACTTTACCTCCTTTTTCGCTTCGGCACTCGCTACGCTTGCGGAGTTTTCCGGCAAGAAGACACCGTGCTGCACGTCTCGAGGTATCTCCGGCAAAACGCCACTAGGTTGGAATTGCCCGCCAGAGATAGCCCTGCTGGAATTGGTAGCAGTGGAATGAGCTGAACAATGAATCCGGCTCGTTTTTTTGTGCGAGAATTCAAACTTCAAATGCGACACCTAGCGAAACTCCGAACCGTCCCGGCGCGCCGGGATAAGGAAGCGTCGATTGAGCTAGACGTCTGTAGGAACGCTTCCTTACGGGCGCGGTTCGGTGGAGACGTTGCTTTTTCCTTGCCATCCAAGTGTGCGACGAAGGCAAGTGTTGCAATTGGAGTTTGAATTCGCCGTGTCTTTCGAGAGACACCGGAGAACTTATAACGAATCATCCCCGTTGACAGATCATTTGCCGATTGTTCGTTTACGAACAGCGGCCCACCAGCCGACTGCCAAAAACACGAGCAACCCACTGGCCGGTTCGGGGACAGCTTGCGAAACCGCCTCAAGCGGGATGCCATTGCCGTACTGCAACTCCCAATCGGGGACTAAACCGGGGTTGGTGCGTTGGATCGCCAGGAAGTCGGCTCCGTCGACATCGCCGTCGTTGTCGAGGTCGACATCAACTCCAACGCCAGTGAACAGCGCGATGTCGTTGCCGTCGCCGGCGTCGTAATCGATGAACAGATCGACGCCGCCGAAGTTACCGACCAATGCGCCGTCGGCGAGCCCGGCGAAAGTGCCGTTCAACGTACCGTCAACGTCGATAATGTCGAACGAGTCGCCGACCGTTAGCGAGAAACCGCTGACGTCGACGTCGAGCGAGCCAGCCAGCGACAAATCGCCGCCAACGATGATCGCATCGAAGTCGAGCAGGCCGTTGAGGTCGATTCCCAATGAACTACTTGCCGCGAGTGATACGCCATCGACGAAGTTGACCGTACCGACAATCTCGATCGCGCCGTTGTTGACGATGGCTCCCGCGATCATCGAGTCGATGGCGACCAGGTCGCCGTTGTTGGTTAGTCCGGTGCCATTGTTGTCGGCATCAAAATCAACGTTGCCTTCGGCGATGACAATCGTACCCTCGTTGACTGCGGAGCCAGCAGAAAATGTGCCACGTGCGACGTTGAGCAGGCCGTCGGCTTGAACAAAGGTAGAGCTGGTCACGTTGACGGTTTCGTCATCGTCGATCACTAGCGAACTTCCGAAAAGGCCCGCGGCGGTGACCACGAGTCCCGAATTCGTGAGGTTCAGCGTTCCCGCATCAAAATCTACATTGGAAAAACTTGCGACCGTAACACTGCCGAGGCTGAGTGTACCGCCGTTGAGGCGAATCGGCCCGCCAATCACAGCGGTTCCGTCGACGGCAAGGTGTTGCCCCGCGCCCAGAGTTTGTTCGCCGCCATCGAAAATGTTGGTGAGCGTCGCCGAGTTGAGCGTAAAGCCGGAGGCATTCGTAAGCCGCAGGGTACCGGTGTTGAAGTTGAGTGTCGAACCAGCATCGGTGAAGATCAGGCTGCCGCCGACGCGGAGTTCGCCGCCATCGAGATTGATCGTCCCGAGATTGCGAATGCGCAAGTTCGACGCAACGTCGACCAAGCCGCCTGGATCGAGATTAAGAAACGCCGTGCCGTTTTGGCCGGAGGAGGAAGTTTCGGTGCCGGCGAGCGTAAGTTCGCCGCCGATGGTCCAGGTCGAGGTGTTGGATGTGGTACTGCCCACGTTCGCATTGCCTTTGCTGCCGGTGTAGTGCCCGATGTAGGCCTGCCCGCCGTTGGTGACCGTGCCGCCGTCGGTAATGTTCATCGTGCCATTGGCGCCGTTGGTGGCACCGCCGAACGTATCGTCGCCGAGCGAAAGATAGCCGCCGACGGCGAGCGTCGAGCCAGCCCCGTCGACATTGACCGTGCCGACACCGCTGCCAAAGGAACCGACCTCGACAAAGTCTAACGTGGTGATCAGACCGCCGCCGGTGATGTCAACAACGCCGCTGCTGTCGCTGGGGCCATCGCCGACTTGCATGTAGCGTACGTCGATGCGGGAGCCGACGCCATCGACGGTGACTTGCCCGTGACTGCCGGTTCCGTCCCCAACCATGAGGAATCCGCTGCTGACGACCGTATTGCCGACGTCACGCTGCACGGCGTTGAGACGGGCGCCGTCAAGGACCTCGATAGTAGCGCGGTTATTGGTTTCGCCACCCGATAGGCCGGCGCTGATGCGATCCGTCCCGAAAAAGTCGACCAGCGAGCCGGCCCCGGTGACAGTCAGTTTGGCCCCATCGCCACCAGCGAGATAGCCAACGATGAGCCGATTGTTATCGGTCGTCGCTGCGGCGCTCATAGCGACATTGAGCGTGCCGCCATTGGAAACCGTAAAAGTGCTTGCCCGGCCGTCGCCGATTCGCAGGAAGTTGTCCGTTTCAAAAGTCGAACCGGCACCATCGACGAGAACCTCGGCGGCGTTGGTGCCGCTCCCCAAGCCGGTCCAAGCGGCTTCGGTATGGAGCCGCCCGCCATCGAGAATGTTGAGAAACGCCGTGCCACCGGACTGGCCGACACGAAG
>JAADGD010000160.1:7047-13852 GCA_013152515.1 Planctomycetota bacterium | reverse complement strand
TGGGCAAGTTGTCGCTGTTGTCGAGCAGCGAACCAGCGCCGGTGATGGTCAGTGTGCCGGTGGCCGAGCTGTTGCCGCCGATGATTGTCAGAACGGCCGACGTAACGATGCCGCCGTTTTCAATGACAACGGTTCCTGTGCCGCCGCTGCCATCGGTGCGTCCGCCGATGATTAGATCGCTGCCGGTGCCTTGGTTGTCGACCCCCGCGTTGACGGTGCCGCCATCGATCGTAAGTGTGCCGACGCTGCTGCCCTGGTAACCGACCCACAGGGCATCGGTGTTGAGTCGCCCGCCGTTGCTAACTGTGGCAGTACCAGTGCCGCTGAAGCCGATGAAGGTGTTGTCCGTCACGTCGGTCGTGTCGGCATCGGTGTCGAGCAGCGATCCTGCACCGTCGATGATAAGCGTGCCATTGCTTGTGGAATTGTCACCAACACGGAGGAACCGGCCGGTGAACTGCGCGCCGCCTGTTACCTCAAGTCTTCCGGTTCCGAAGTTTCCGACATAGGTGATGTTATCGACGTTTGCCGTGGCATTGGCCCCATCGACGACGACGAGATTGTTTTCTGTATTGGTCGTATCGTCGCCGATTCGTAAATCGGTGTCGACTTGCAACGCACCCGCGCCATTGGCCGTTCCGTCGAGTTCTTGACCGATTCGCAGCACGCCCAACCCATCGTTCCCGACCCACAAGCTATCGTCGACATCGAACAAGGATGCCGTCGTGCCGTCGGTTGCAGTGCCATACACGGCAACTTGGCCGTTATCGCCAGCGAAATTGCCAAGAGTGGCATGCCCCAATGCAGTGCCCTGCCTCAACGTGCGAGCAACGCCGCCGTTGCGAACTGCCAAGGTACCCGTGCCGCCACCCCGACCGACGTGGATACTGCGGCTTCTCAACAAAGAGCCATCACCGTCCACGACGGCGGTGCCGACCGAACCTGGGCCGGTGCCGATGAATGTGTCGGGGGTGCCGTTCGTGCCGCCGTCGGTGTTGATGATCTGTCCGCCGCCAGTGATGTTGAGGAACCCCGTACCGCCAGCGACGCCAATTTGCAAGTCTTCAGTCTCGACGAACGAACCGATACCATCGACGTTAAGCGTACCGGTCGAGCCATTGGCAGTGTTGTTGGGATCGACATCCCAACCGACCCAGATGTCGTTAGCGCTGGTACTCGTAGTTCGCAAATTGGCGCCAGCGAAGACGTTGATTGTGCCAGTGCCGCCAGCCTTACCGGCGGTGATGATACCGACGTTGCTGAGAAGTGAAGCGGTCACGATCGTCCCCGTGCCGGTCAGCGTGAGTTCTCCCACGCCTCCAGCTTGATTGCCGACAAGCACTTCGTCGGCTTCGAAGTCGCCGCCGCTGTTGATCGTTAGCGAACCGAAGCCGGTGTCGCCGATAATCGCATCGCCTGCACTGTCCCAAGTGGCACTGTTTAAGATCACTTGCGCACCGTCGCCCAGTCCGACAGCAAAGGCGTCGTCAATCGTCACTATGCCTCCCGAGTTGAGCGTCGATCCGCCGACATCGAGAAACTCGACGATGCCGTTCGTAAACGTGATGTCGTTGCCCACGCTCGGCGCGCCGAGAAAAATGTCGACGTCGCCATCAAGGCCGAAGGTTAAATTATCACCAGCCAAAGGGACTGCGCTCGGCGTCCAGTTCACCGCGCTATTGAAGACCTGCGTCCCCGAAGTTTGATTCCAATCGCGATCCACCGCGCCGGCGCTGTGAGCCGTTAGAACCAATAGCGCGCAAGCAAAGCCAAACTGCGTGTACCGAAACATCGATTTCTCCCCAACCAAAAAAACCGTGAATTCCAAAAATAAGGTCGCCGTGCGGTTCTCCGCAGCAAGCGATCATTGTGGGCTTTGGGTCAGGAGATTGCAAGTAAAAATAAGCAAAAAAATCTTGAGGCGTTCGTTGCGTAACTACTTCAGAAAGTGGACATTCAGGTACGGTTCACGCGCGATCGCTACCTGCGTAGCATCGCGATCAACATCAGCAAGAAACTGACCAGCTTGAGCTTAGATTGCAAGTAACCGTTCACGATCTGCACAGCTTGAAACCGTAAATCCACGCACAAGGAAAAAATCAACCACGACGACACGACAAGGTTTTTGCGTAGTGCTCGTCGTGTCGTCGTGTCTCACTTGTCGTGGCTCACTTTTTGAGAACCGTGAACAGTTACGATTGCAAAGCCCTCTCTGCCCGTTCACGTCGACCGTTTAATCAGTCATACCGTTTCAAGAGTCGGAGTTCACTTCTCTTCGAGCGTTAGCTCGAAATCGGCCGTGGTCGTTCCCTCGGGCGGGACGGTCAGACGCAGGCTGCCGTCGCCATAGCGATTGGGCCAGGGCGGGCCTGTGGGGACAACCATCTCGTCGGTAGGGCGATACTCGACCTCGTCTGATTGAGTGATGGTTACACGATGCTCACCGATAAAGGCGCCCGGCATAGGCGGGTCGACCACTTCCAAAGTATAGCGTCCTTCGGCATCGGTTTTTCCGAACGAGCCCGACCCTGGATTAGCACCATCCGAAGTAGCAATAGGCTGGGTATTGATGCTCGCTCCCACGAGGGGTTGTCCATCCAGCAGCACGACGCCCGAGACAGACACCACATTCGGTTGCGATCCACAACCCAACGACACAAACATTAGTAGCAACACGACCGTGCTACTTTGGAGTTTGTACAGCACACTTTTCTCCTGAAAAACCATATTCCTGACAATACTAAAATCCTACATTCGTCAATTCTTCGCCAGCCATCGTCGCCATGCCGGCAAAAATTTGCATGTCAATCGACGTCTGAATAAACCGAACGGAACCATCTCCAAAAGCAAAATGGAGCCCGCCTGGATGGATCGCGCCCCAGGCGCGCTTGCAGGGATTCGATCCCCCCGGCCCGTCTACCTGAACACAGCGACCATAATCGACCAATAAGGTGCGAGTTTGGGGAACGACACAAGATTTGTTGTACGAAGTGTACGTATAAGCCCAAAACGTCCGCCGACGCGGAGTTGCTGCGATCAGAGCCCGTTTATCGGAGTTCGTTGCTTTGCTGGTCATCTCGCCAAAAAACAAGGTATTGGAAAGTCCATCAGTGATTTGTCGTAGAGACGAAACGAATGTTGCATTCGGGTAGCCGTTTCCCCGCCGCGGTTTGCCGATTGCATGAAAAGGCCCCGCCCAGCTCGGATCGAGGTTGTTGGTTTGCCCAGGGCTATCCCACCAGCCTTGGATAGGATCCCCACAACGGCCAGTATTGGCACGGTACGAACCACGAGCCATCTCTATGCCCGATCCCGGTCCGCTCTCAGGCCTTTCCAATTGGTCGGTCTCCTCGTCAGAAGGGCAGAGATAAGCGGGAACGAGGGTTTGCAATACGGGTTGGTTATCTACGTGGATGTTGTACAAATCAAAATTATATCGATCGTATAGGTTCTGTAACTCGAGGTAGGGAAGAATTTGGATCGACCAACTCTCGTGACTTCTCGTACCGCAACAAGGCCCATTCGTCACGCCCCCAACCGGCAGCTCATCAGCATGAGCAGAGGCGTAGTTAAGAACCGCCAGCCCAATTTGTTTGAGAGTGTTTTGACACTGGGCGCGACGGGCCGCTTCGCGTGCTGCCTGGACTGCGGGAAGTAGGAGCGCGACCAAAACGCCAATAATGGCGATGACCACTAAGAGTTCGACGAGGGTAAAACCGCGTAAAGAAGTTTTGCGCCTAGTATGGGTCGGCATTCGCATTTCACCTAGCTCCTGTTCTGGTGTATCTTATGCAAAAAGTATCTTATGCAAAAAGTATCTTATGCAAAAAGTATCTTGTGAAAAAAATAGCCTGGAGCAGCTGAAGGATGCGCCAGTGGACAAGACAATCGAATATCGCATTAGCAGTTTATTGTAGGCGAATAGTTCAAAAAAGAGTTGCCCACAGAAGAGACCTCTAGCATACGCGATAGCCTAATGCTAACAAAATGTTCCATGTGAATCAACAAGTAAATGCTTGCAGGAAGCAATTTGGTGAAAACATACGTAAAACACAAGGAATCCCCTTGTGAAGGCACTCGGACTTCACCGCCATCAAAGTTGGTAGGAAACCACAAATGAGGTTGTTTGTCAAAAAGGTGAGGGCAATCCCATTGCGTTCGGCACTGGAGGGTTTGCATACTACTATAATAGGCGGCAGCATAGCTTGGGATTTTTTCTGGCAATTTTCTGTTTTCGTATCCCAGGGTTAGAATTGTGACAGTGCCGTATGATTGGAAACCACGACTCAGGAGAGAATAAGAATGAATAGGAATACGAGGGTTCACCGAGCTTATTTGCCGCTTGACTTCGCGGTAGTAGGGAAGATGGTATTGTTCCTATCTTGTGGATTGTTACTTCCGCTTCCCTGCCACGCCGATCATGGCTTGGCACCGGAACTGGCCGGCTATGACCCTGCAGGGCAGGTTCGCTTTTCCACTCCGACCGAAGCCAACGCTAAGCGGCAAGAATTAGTCGATTTCATTTGGTCCGACGGATTGCCTACGACTGCCCTGCCCAATGTGACTAGCAGTATTCCGTTTCCAAGAACCTTGAGACGCGTGACCTCGTCACTGGTGTCCAATGTCGATCAGTTGAATTTCAATATCAATGTTGACAATTACCAATTGCCGAGCATCAGCTACTTGTTGAGTCCGGCGACTCCAGCTGCTACTCCGCGTTTGGGGATCGTTTATCAAGGGCATCAGGGAGACCTCGTCGATGGGATCAGCTTCGCGGTCAACACTCTTCTCGAGGAGGGCATTTATGTCGCGGTCACACAGATGCCGCTCGTCGGCTGGAACTCAACGACAGAGCGCCGTACGTTGACGCTGCCTGACGGTTCTCAAACGACGTTCGGCTCCGGTACCGGTGGCCACAATAGTATGTTCAGTCAGTTTTCTGGCACATTGAATGGTGGGATGTTCGCTTACTTCCTTGAGCCGGTCGTCCAGACAATCAACCTTTTTGTCGACCAAAATCCCAACGTGCAAGACATCACGATGATCGGCCTCTCCGGCGGAGCCTGGGCTACCCACATGGCGGCAGCCATCGACACGCGAATCGATCTGTCGATCCCCGTGGCCGGCGCGTTGCCGTTGTACGCGCGCCCTTTTAGCGATGGTTCGGCAGGCGACAGCGAGCAATTCTACGATCCACTGTATCGCGAAATCGACGCAGTCCCCGACCCTAACAATATCCCCGATACTGCGGATGGAGTGGCTAGTTGGCTGGAAATTTTCGCTCTGGGAGGGTATGGCAAAGGTCGGCGGCAAATTCAGGTGCTCAACCACTTCGACTCCTGTTGCTTTTCCGGAGAGGCATACCAGAGCTACGACAGCTTCGTTTCCGACCGCGTCGATACGCTTGGCCAGGGCGACTGGGACCTCGTCATCGACGACACGCACCGACGACACAAGATCTCGTTATTTACGATCGATAACGTAATCGCCCCCGCCATCGAAATCCCTGAACCGTCAACATGCGTGATGGCCGCGTTGGGCTTGTTGAGTTTTGCCGTAAGTCGTAAGCGTTCAGCGAGGGCCTGATTCGAGTAACCGTAGGTTACCGAGTTTCGTTCTTCGAACTTGTGTAAATCCGTTTCCCCGCTGCTAGATCTCTTACGCCGCCGCCTGTGGCTAGATCATCTGTTACATTCAAATTTTGATCGCGATGCTTCGACAACGAAGAAAACGGATTTTTTACCGAACCGCGCCCGTCAGGAAGCGTCCCAACAGGCGTCTAGCTCAAACGGACGCTTCCTTATCCCGGCGCGCCGGGACGGTTCAGTGTTTTGCATTGTGTCGCGATTGAAGTTTGAATACGGCTCTTGAATGTTTGATTCGCTGCCAGCTTATCGTGGTGGCGAAGCCGCAGATGGAACCTGGAGATTGTACCGGCGTGACATTTGGTGCCAACTTTTCTTCGGCTGTATCTCAGCAAGCATGTTGCTAGCACCTCGGCTTTCGTTCAAGTCCGAACTGTTCGATTCCGAACTATTCAAAGGCGAAGCATCGCGTGTGCGCTGCTCCCCTCGAAAATTGCCGCCATCTCTTTTGTCTGGCCGTATGTCTTTTTCCGACGCACATTTACATCTCGACTTGATCTGCCGCCGAATTTCGGAAGGTCGTGGCTTGGCTCGACAGCTAGCTTCGGCGGTTCGTGAGCATGAGATAAGCGAGGCCGAATTTCGCTTGCTCTGGCTGTTGAGCGAAACAGATCAAGCGAATTTTGAGCAGAGTCGACTTATTGAGGGACTTGGAATCTCTTCTGCACAAGTCAGCGCCCTTGTCGAAAAACTCCGCTATCAGCAATTCCTCACGCCGGTCATCGACAGCAAGGATCGGCGGCGAAAGTATTGGAAAATGACTGCTAGCGGTCGAAAAAGATTTAAAGCAATCCTGGCAACCGTTCGCCAGAAAAGTCGGCATTGGGTCTTTCTTGATCGGAGTCATGAGCATTCGCATTCTCCGAGGGAGGATGCCGCATGACGAACCGTTGGGAAACTCGAATATTCCTGTTGTTACTGTTGGGAGTTTCAACGCTCGGTTGCCGTCCGCCTTCGTTTTATCGTCGGCAAGCCGATCGTGATGCGAACTGCTTGATTGATGTCAAATCGGCAGCCATCGGCGTAACGCCGGGCGCGTACCGCATCGACATTGACCCGCGCTCGCGGATGTACGACCCCAATAATCCCGACTGCGAGCCGATGCCGCCCGACGATCCGACTTCGCATCAGCTGATGGAATGTATCGATTGCAAAAAAGG
>JAADGD010000160.1:0-6983 GCA_013152515.1 Planctomycetota bacterium | reverse complement strand
GGGCAAGTCGTTTTAGATCTCCAAGGTGCTGTCGAGCTGGCTTTGTTGGAGTCGCCTCGCTACCAATCGCAATTGGAGGAGCTTTATCTCTCGGCTTTGGACGTCACGTTCGAGCGGTTTCGCTTCGACACACAATTCTTCGGCGGCTCAAGCATTTTCTTTACTGCCGATGGCAAACAGCGCTCGGGCACGGGTGCCTCTTCAAGCTTGTTGAATGTTAGCCCTTCTACGCCGGGCAATCGATTGCGTGCCCAAAAACTAACCGCCACCGGTGGGCAAATGGCCGTGGGGTTGGCGAATTCGCTGGTTTGGCAATTTGCCGGGCCGGACGATTATTCAAGCAATACGATCCTCGATTTTTCGCTCTTCCAACCTTTGTTGCGAGCCGGTGGGCGTGGGCGGGTTTTGGAGCGGCTGACGATTTCTGAGCGATCGCTGCTAGCCAATGTTCGCCAAATGGAACGATTCCGGCGTAACTTTTATGTGAGCATCTTCTCCGGCAGAGATCCAGGCCAGGGGCCTTCGCGTCGCGGCGGCTTCTTCGGTGGCAGCGGGTTGGAAGGATTTTCGGGCGTCGGTGGCGGTGGTTTTGGTCGTGTTGGTGGCGGCGGGGGCGGGAATTTTTCTGGCGGCAACGGCGGCAACACGGGCGGTGCTGGTGCGCAAGGGGCTGGGGGTTATCTCGGCCTGTTGCAGGCGGCCCAAGTCCTTCGCAACCAACGTTCGAACGTCGCAGCGCTACGCGATAGTGTCTTGCAACTACAAGCATCCAACGAAGCAGGACGTATCGATCGTTTTCAAGTCGATTTAGCTCGGCAGGCATTATTCAATGCCCAGAGTCAATTGCTTAGCTCCGAAAACTCTTTCCAGTCGAGCCTCGATAGTTTTAAGGTAGCGCTCGGATTGCCGCCGGAGCTGAACCTCCAAGTCAACGACCCGATGATCAATCGCCTCAACTTGCTCGACCGCGACCTGGAAACGCTGCAACAACAGGTGGCTGACTTGCTTCTAGAGCTTCGGCAATTGCGTGCCGACCAAAATCAAGCGGAAAACGAACAACCACTTGACGGCTATCTAGCCAAGTCGGCGCAGATCAAAAACGATTCTCAACAACGGTTGGCAGCAGTGCAAGAGGACTTTCGACAACTCGAAGCGGTACTGCCCCAGCGCCGCGAGCAACTGACGCGACTGGCGAGCCGAACCGAAGTGCGCGCGGCCAACATCGATCCGACCTTGTTCAGTCCCGAGCTACTCGTCAAACGGGTCGACAAACGTCAAACCGAATTGAAGTCGCTTGAAAATCAGCTTGCGCAAACGTTCGAGCAGCTTGATCACCTTTTCGAGCCTACCCAAGGATCTCGTCAGATTCTCGACGATTTGATTTCGACGATGAGCAAGCTCTCTGGGCAATTGCTGGAACTCTCGCTTGCTCAGGCGAGTGCCCGGCTGGATTCGATCAATTTCTCGCCCGTCGATCTCACCTCCGAGCAAGCACTAGCGATTGCCAGCAATTATCGTCGTGACTGGATGAATGCACGGGCCAATTTGGTCGACTCTTGGCGTTTGATTTTTTTTAACGCCAACGATTTGCAGAGCAACTTGGATCTCGTCTTTAGCGGCGACTTGGGTAACGTGGGCGACAATCCTTTTCGCTTCCGCGACACGCGTGGCCGGCTGCGCGTCGGGTTGGAATTCGACGCGCCGCTCACCCGACTCGCCGAACGCAACGTTTATCGCCAATCGTTGATCGAATACCAACAAGCACGGCGCGGCTACTACCAGTTCCGCGATCGCGTTTACCAGGGTCTGAGGAATACATTGCGTCAAATTCGCTTAAACGAAGTCAACTTCGAGCTGCGCCGCGCCGCCGTGCAAGTCGCGATCTCGCAAGTCGACCTCACCCAACTGCGACTCTCCGAGCCACCCAAACCGGGCGAGACTTCGCAGTTTGGCAGCACGACCGCTCGCGACTTGGTGCAATCGCTTTCCGACTTGCTGAACGTACAGAACGATTTCCTAAGTGTCTGGGTCAATTACGAAGTTCAGCGACTAAACCTGGAAGTCGACCTGGGCGTAATGGAGCTATCGCCCACTGGGCTGCGCATCGAAAATAAGATCCCGCTAGAGACTTATTTGGCGAATTTGACGATCAACTCCAGCGACTTAGGGCCAATCGTCACCGAAAAGCTGCTGTGCGAGCGAGTGGAATTGATGCATCCCACAAGCGTCCTGCCCGATCAGACCCCGAGTGGTGAGGAAGCTGAAGGCATTGAACGCTTGCCCGCACTTTCCGAAAAAATCCCAGACAACATTGACCTGACAAAGGACCTGGACGAGCCTATAATCAAACCATCGAAGTAATGAGTCCTTAGTTTGACTTTCGCATTTCCCCTAGGAAAGATTGCCCGCGAATAACGCGAATCAACGCGAATGAGTATATTGGAGCCTTCATTTCGGAAGAGCCCGATCGCTCGTGATCGGGATCAAAGAACTTGATTCGCGCTCATTCGCGTTATTCGCGGGCAAAAAACTGCGAAAGCCGAACTCAGTCGTAGGAAATCTAATGGCTCGAAACCGAATCATGCCTAAAAATTCTGCCGGTGCCAGCACCGTTGTCACGGTCTTCGTCGTTGCCTTGCTGGGATCGGCAGCCTGGTGGGGCGGAAATCAGTATTGGACCGCAAACTCCAGCGACCAAGAAAAAACCGACGCGATTTTGCACGAAGTTGTCCGCGACGATTTTGTTCTCCAGGTAACCGAGCGTGGAGAGATTATCTCGGCTGGCATGACCGAGATTCGCTCCGAGGTCAAAACAAAAAGTACGCCTGGCGTGGCAATTTTGCGGATTATCCCCGAAGGCAGCACCGTCAAGGCAGGCGATTTCGTGGCCGAGCTTGACTCTTCGGCGCTCGATTCGGAACGCACTTCGCAGCAAATTTCTTGCAACACGGTCGAAGCACTGGTGATCGAAGCACGCAACATCTACCAAACTGCCGTGATCGCCCAGCGCGAGTACATTGAAGGTACCTTTGTGGAATCTCGGCAGACGATCGAGAGCGAAGTTTTTGTCGCGGAAGAGAATCTCAACCGCGCGATAGAGTATCACGAATACAGCAAAAAGCTGGCCATCAAAGGCTACGTCAACGCACTCCAGCTCGAAGCAGATAAATTCGCTGTCGAAAAATCTCGCAAGGAGCTGGAAGCGGCGAAGACCAAACTAAAAGTTCTTGACGAATTCACCAAGGCCAAGACCGTAAAACAACTTGAAAGCGACATCCTGATTGCGAAAGCCAAGTGGAAGGCCAATCAAAGTAGCTATCAGTTGGAACTCGATAAGCTGAAAGAGATCGAAGACCAGATCGCCAAGTGTACGCTCACTGCTCCCAGAGATGGCACCGTGATGTATGCGCACGAACATGATCGCCACGGCAACAATAGTTTCATCGTCGAAGAGGGAGCGGTAGTTCGCGAACGGCAAGCGATTTTGCAAATCCCCGACTCGAGTTCGATGCAAGTCGAAATCAGCATCAACGAGTCGCTCATCCAATTTGTGAAACCTGGGTTGCCGGTGAACATCTCGCCTGTCGGGATGGGAGATCTCGTTTTGCAAGGCACGGTCGAAAAAGTGAACCGCTATCCCGAACCGTCCGGTTGGCGGAAAGCCAACGTCAAAGAATACAAGGCCTTTGTCGACGTGATCGATGCTCCGCTCACCCTGCGGAGCGGATTGACAGCGTCGGTCACGATCGAATGTGCCTTTGTTCGCGACGCAATCAAGGTGCCTGTTCAAGCGGTATACGCACACGGCGAGAAATTTTTCTGCCTGATTCACAATGGTAAACAATGGACTGCCCAAGAGGTGACCTGTGGCCCAACGAACGACAAGTTTTTCGTCGTTGAAAACGGCTTAAAAGAACACGATCGTGTAGCACTCAACCCGCGACGGTTTTTGAGCAAGGTTGAACTCCCCGAACTCCCTCCAGAACAGCAGCAGCGAGTCGTTCCGCAAGCCAAAGGTGCACAGAAAGAAATTGCTAAAAGCACCGCCGCGAAAAAGGACTCCACTTGATTGCTCGCCACGAGGTCGCGTGACTCTCTCCGCCGAAACGACGCTGGCTGCCAGCGTCCATGAACTTTGCAAAGACTACGTCCTCAGCGGCGAGACAGTCCGCGCCTTGCGCGGCGTGAGTTTTGATGTACCACAGGGCGATTACATCTCGATCATGGGCGCTTCGGGCTCTGGGAAAAGCACGCTGCTAAATTTGCTTGGTTGCCTCGATCGCCCGACAGCAGGAAAGTATCTGTTAGGCGGTGACGATGTCGCCACGCTGTCGGACGACCGACTCGCCGAAACACGTGCGCGGCGGATCGGCTTCGTCTTTCAGTCGTACAATCTGCTCCCGGCGTTGTCGGTGGCCGAAAATATCCAAGTGCCGCTTTACTACAGCGGGCAACTGACGGTCGAAGCGCGCGAGCGCTGCCTCGAATTGGCGGCACTCGTCGGCCTCGAATCACGCTTGAGGCACCGCCCCGCTGAGCTTTCGGGCGGTCAGCAACAACGCGTCGCAATCGCTCGCAGCTTGGTCAACAACCCGCGCTTTATCCTGGCGGACGAACCCACAGGCAACCTCGACTCGTCGACCACTGCCGAAATCCTCGAGCTGCTCGCAACGCTCAATGCTGAGGGCCGCACGATTATCTTAGTCACGCACGAGCCCGACGTTGCCGAACATACCAAGCGCACTCTCGTGCTGCGCGACGGTCTCCTCCTTTCCGACAAAAGGCGGTGACTGTGGCGACTTGGCTTCGTACGATCAAACTGAGCATCAAAGGTGTCTTGCTCCACCCCTTGCGATCGGCACTGACCGTGCTGGGCATTTTCATCGGTGTGGCAAGCGTGATTTGGCTATTGGCGATTGGCGAAGGGATTGGTCGCGCGGCGCAGGAACAGATTGCGAGCCTCGGTGCCAAAAACATCATCGTGCGGACCGTCAAACCACCCGCCGACGAGGTTGCCAACAGCGGTTACGGTTTGACGCGAAACGATTACATTCGCCTGCTGGCGACCGTCCCCACCATCGACAAGGCGCTGCCGATCCGCGTTCTCGTGCGTGAGTTTCGTTATCAAACACGTTCTTTCGAAGGGCGATTGATCGGCAGCACGCCCGACTATGCGGAAGTGACGCACCTGAAACAAGACCTCGGGCGTTTTCTCTCGGATGCCGATCTTGACCATGAACGCAACCACTGCGTTCTCGCCGCCGAAACAGCCAACCGACTGTTTCCCAGCGGTAATGCGTTAGGCAAACGAATCATGGTCGACAAAGATTTTTACGTGGTTGTTGGCGTCATGCAATCGCGGGCCCCTTCCGCAGGCATCGGAGGTTCGTTGGCTGCCGAAGATTATTCGCGTGATGTTTACGTACCAATCACGACGCTGTGGCGTCGCAATGGCGACATGGACATCGTAGCCAAGCCAGGACAATTCCAGCGCGATATTCACGAAATCAGCCAGATAACCATCCAAGTCGAAGCGCGCGACCGCGTCATCCAAACCGCCGACATCGTCCGCAACACGATCGCCTTAGGTCACACGATGGACGATTTCGGCGTGACCGTTCCGCTCGAACTGTTGCAGCAAGCTCAAACCACGCGGCTGATGTTTATCCTGTTTCTAGGCCTCATCGCCGCGATTTCGCTTGTCGTCGGCGGCATCGGCATTATGAACATCATGCTCGCAACCGTGACCGAACGCACGCGCGAAATCGGCATCCGCCGCGCCCTCGGCGCCAAGCGCCGCGATATCACGCGTCAATTTTTGGTCGAAAGCACCGTACTTTCAGTGACCGGCGGCGGGCTGGGGATTTTGGGCGGATTGTTTTGCCGGCCACTTTCGGTCTGGTTTCGAGAACGTTTGATCGACTGGTTTCCCGACCAGATGAACAGCTTGCCCGAGTTGATCCGCACCGTCGAGCCTCGGCTCGTGTCGTGGTCGATCCCGCTGGCGTTTTTGATTTCGGTGTTCGTTGGCGTTTTGTTTGGTGTCTACCCGGCAATGCGAGCCGCACGACTTGATCCGATCGAAGCGCTGCGGCACGAGTAATGAACGCGATGCGATTTCAAAGCTGTCAGCCATCAGCTGTCAGCCATCAGCCATCAATTGACAGCTACTAGCGTTACCCGTTTGGAAAATGGTTCTTCAGGAATTTTAGTGGCTTCAACGCGGCGTCTGGTTGTCCCGGTAGGGACCATTGATAATAGCCCAGCGATTTATCGCTGGGTAATGAACCGGTTAATCACCTAGTCCTGGAAGGACGGCTGAATCGCAGCTACTGTACAGACAGCCTCAGCCGTCCTTCCAGGACTCTTTGATGGATCTCTCTGCAAACCCCAGCGATGAATCGCTGGGCTAGTATCAGAAGTCCTTCCAGGACCAAAAGTATCCGACTATTAGCCATTAGAATTCCTGAAGAACTTGAAAAATGCAAAATCACGGAAAAAAACTCCCCAACTGGATCGACTGACTTTTGCAAGGTGTGTTCAAAACACGTTTCTTGTGGCAAAACTTTGGGTGTTTTGCACCGTGTGCAATTGGCAAACCTCTTGGTAGAAGCGTTTTCCCGAATTGCCCAGTTGCAAAACGGCGGAGGTTTTGACAATTCCGTAAACTCCCATTTGGCAAAACCCCACTGTCACGAACACGAAATTTCCAAAATAACACTGCATTTACCGAGGTTATTCGATTTTGTACGAGTCGACACACCTTGGCAAAACCCCCAGCTACCGGATTCGCTGCGCTACTTTTTCTAGTTGTCAAAGAGCAATCTTCAGACGCGATTATCGACGATGACAAAGAAAAAGTCCAACGTTATTTTTGGCCGGTTGGAAGTGCTGTGGGAAAGGACACATCCCGGAGCGCGGGGATATAGGAGCGCCCAAATTCGAGTTATTTCAAGTGAAAGAATCAATGGTTTTTTGACTCA
>JAADGD010000263.1 GCA_013152515.1 Planctomycetota bacterium | reverse complement strand
GTGGGTTGTCGCTACAAGAAGTCCTGGAGCAGTTGGCCAATTGTAGCGGGCTGCTTGGCTTGTCGGGAGTGAGCGGCGATATCCGTGACTTACAAGAGGCCGCGTCGAAAGGAAATGAAGAAGCAAGCTTGGCACTGGACGCTTATGTCAGCTCGGTGCGGCACTACCTCGGGGCGTATTTGGTCGAATTGGGCGGAGCCGATGCGATCGTCTTCACAGGCGGCATCGGCGAAAACGGTCAGGACATACGTGCTGAAGTTTGTGCTGGTTTGGAAGAGCTAGGTATCGAGCTCGACGCCAACGCAAATGCGTCGGTCGACGGAGAAACGCAAATTAGCGCCAGCGACAGCCGCACGCAGATATGGGTGGTCCCCACCAACGAAGAGATATCGTTGTTGCCAAGCAGACTCAGGAAAATCTTTTAGCGGACAGCTAACAGGAGAGAATTGATGTTCATCGCCAAAGTCACCGGCTCGTTGGTCGCAACACAAAAGGTTGATTCGATGAGCGGCTATAAAATGCTCGTGGTCGAACCTTACCGGTTGGACGCCGATAGTCGCGACAGCTTGGTCACCACGGGTCGCACGTTTGTCGCGGCCGACCTGCTGGGAGCAGGCGAAGGACAGTTTGTGCTGATTACCCAAGGTTCCAGTGCCCGCATGTCGGAGGAAACCAAAAACCTGCCCATCGACACCCTGGTGGTCGGGATCATTGACACGGTTCATGTCGATCAAAAGTGCGTAATGGATAGTAAGAGCTAGGGGTTGGGGACTGGGGACTGGGGGGCTTGCCGTCAAAGTTCACGCCCCCCAACCCCCAAGCCCCCAACTCCGCTCTCATTTCAAAAAATTCCAACTTTAGAGTCATCTCACCATGCAAATCAACGAAACTCTAGTCCGCAGCGTTGTCGAACAGGTTTTGGCCCAAGTGGGCAACCCAGCAACTACGAACGGCACTAGCCACAAAAAGAATCGGTTCGGAATCTTTACGTGCCCTAACGAAGCGGTCGAAGCAGCGCACGAAGCTTTTGAGCAACTGAGCGAGCGCACGATCGAAGACCGTAAGCGAATCATCGATCATATCCGCCGCATCTCGATCGACCAGTGCGTCGAGCTAGGCACGATGGAGATGGAAGAAACCAAGATCGGTCGCCTCAAGCACAAGATCGAAAAGCTCAAAACGCTAGGCGAGAAAACGCCCGGCGTTGAATTTCTGCGAAGCGAAGTCTTCAGCGGCGACAAAGGGCTGGCCGTCATCGAACATGCACCCTTCGGGGTCATCGGCGCCATCACGCCGGTCACACATTCGCTACCGACTATCACCGGCAACGCCGTGAGCATGATTGCCGGCGGGAACACGTTGGTCGTGAACCCGCATCCCAGCGGAAAGCGAGTCGCGGTCGAAGGAGTTCGGCGATTCAACGAGGCAATTTATCGCGATCTGGGAATCGACAATCTTATTTGCGTCATTGCCGAGCCCACCCTGGAATCGGCCGACGCGATTTTCCATCACCGCGGTGTGAGTGCGATTTGCGTTACCGGCGGACCTGCCGTCGCGAAAGCTGCCCTGCTCAGTGGTAAGAAAGCGGTCGTCGCCGGCCCTGGAAACCCGCCCGTCGTGGTCGACGAATCGGCCGACCTGCCGCGGGCTGCACGTTGCATCATCGAAGGCGCTGCGTACGACAACAACTTGCTCTGCATCGCAGAAAAAGAAGTGTTTGTACTCGACTCGGTCTTCGACGCGATGCTCCAAGCAATGGAGCAAGCAGGTGCCGTGCGGCTCAACTCTCGTGAGATCGAAGCGTTAACACGTGAGGCGATCGCCACCGTCGGCGAAGGTGACCATCGACACGAAGTCGCTGCCAAAGATTTCATCGGCAAAGACGCGGCAGTGCTGGCGCGTGCCGCAGGACGACAGATCGCTCCTGATACCGAACTCCTCTTCGGTGAGGTCGACGAATCGAATCCTTTCGTCCCTGTCGAGCAGATGATGCCCTTTGTGCCGTTTGTTCGCGTACGCGATATCGACGAAGCGATTGCCAAAGCAAAATACTACGAACATGGCTTCCGGCACACGAGCATCATCCACACAAACAATGTACGCAACATGACCAAGATGGGTCGGGCGATGGATACCACGCTGTTTGTGAAAAACGGTCCCTGCATGGCGGCGTTGGGCTTGGGGGGCGAAGGTTACATTTCGTTCTCCATCGCCACACCGACAGGCGAAGGCGTGACCACGCCGCTCACCTTTACGCGGGAGCGACGCTGCTCGCTCATCGACGATTTGTTCATTTTGGGGAAATAGATAACGTTAGCGGAAAATGGAAAGCGGAAACCTAGAAACATGTTACTAGCTCGGACCATCGGTATTGCGACTGCCACGGTAAAACATCCTTCGATGGAGGGTTGGAAACTGCTGCTGGTACAGCCGTTGGCAGCCGATGGCGAATCGCCCGATGGCGATCCGCAACTGGCGATCGACCCGTTTGGGGCCGACCGTGGGTCGCTGGTCATCCTCACGAGCGACGGACGACACATGCGAGAGCTATTAGGGTGCGACAAAACGCCCGTGCGATGGAGTGTGTTAGGAATTTCTGACTGAGGAATGCTGGAACGGATAAAGAAACTGATGAACTTTGAGACGCTGGATATTGATCGAATCGTCCGTGAAATCGTTAACCGATTGCGCGCCGAGATGGAAGTGCAGCCTGTCGCAGCGCTGACGGTGGATGCACGGGTGATCACTTTGTCGGAATTAGCAGGCAAACTAGAAGGTGTTCATCAGTTGAGAGTCCGCGCTCGTGCCATTCTCACCCCTTCGGTCCGCGACGAACTGACCGCCAAGAAAATTGAAATCGTTCGAGCCACTAACGGGTAACCCCCTAATCGAGTAACCCCTGATGCGAATCGCCGAAGTCATAGGAACCGTGACGCTCAGTCATTGCCTTCCCGAGTTCGAGGGAGCGACGCTACGGCTAGCTCGCCCGCTTAGCCTTTTGGATATCCAAGGCGAAACCGCCAGCGTCGACACCGAACCGTTGGTGGTTTACGACCCGTTAGGAGCGAACATCAATACACGCATCGCTTTGAGCGAAGGGGGCGAAGCCGCCCAACCCTTCCGCCCAGAACTGAAACCGGTCGACGCCTACAACGCAGCAATCCTCGATCAAATTAGCTTATAGCCTCTTGCCAAAAATTACTTCACAAGGAACTTACTCCGATGTTAAACATTCACAAAATCAAACAAGAAATCTGCGAAATCGGCGACCGAATTTACAAGAAAGGATTCGCAGCCGCCAACGATGGCAATATCTCGTATCGCGTTAGCGAGAACGAAGTCCTTTGCACGCCGACGTTGCATTGCAAAGGCTTTTTGAAGCCCGAGGACATTTGCACGCTCGACATGCAGGGCAACCAGATTGCCGGCATTAAAAAGCGTAGTAGCGAAGCCCTGTTGCATCTCGAAATCATGAAAAAAAGACCTGATATCAAGAGCGTTGTCCACTGCCATCCGCCTCACGCGACCGCATTTGCTGTGGCCAGAGAGCCGATTCCACAGTGCGTTTTGCCCGAGGTCGAAGTTTTTCTGGGTGATGTGCCGATCACTCGCTACGAAACGCCCGGCGGCCAAGCGTTCGCCGAGACGATTCTGCCGTTTGTCGAAAAATCAAACGTCATCATCCTCGCCAATCATGGCACGGTCAGCTACGGCGAAGATGTCGAAAAGGCGTACTGGTGGACAGAAATCCTCGACGCGTATTGTCGAATTCTGATGCTTTCGCGCAGCTTAGGCAACGTGCACTATTTGTCCGATCAACATACGCATGAATTACTCGACTTGAAGAAAAAATGGGGCTTTAGCGATCCCCGCAATACCGAAGAATATGAAAACTGCGATGTGTGTGCCAACGATATCTTCCGCAATAGCTGGGCCTCGGCAGGAGCAGAGCAGAGGGCATTTACCCCACCTCCGGCAGCTAGCCCAAAAGCATCCCAGACAGCGGCAACGGCTACTGCGGCACCGACCGACCAAGAGGCTCTGATTCAAATGATCACCAGCCGCGTGATGGCCGAACTAAGCAAGGCACAATAAGGCCGCAGCCCAATAGCGTCCCAGTCCCTAGACACCAAACCCCAGCCCCCTTCAACTCATGAAAATTAGCATTATCGGCGGTGGCGGATTAGTCGGTTCGTGTGCAGCTTATGCGCTGCAAACAGCCGGCATCGTCCGCGAAATCGCTCTACTCGACGTCAACCAAGAGATGGCCTCCGGCCAGGCACTCGACTTGCTGCACGGCACGCCCAGTGTAGCCGACCAGATTATTTCTTCGGGTGGTTACGAACATATCCCCGACAGCGATGTGATCTGCATCACTGCCGGTTTGCGACGTAGTCCAGGCGAAAGTCGGCTCGATCTGATCAATCGCAACGTCGACCTCTTCGTCAAAATCCTCGAAGACGTCCAGTCGGCTGGGCCGAAGCAAGATGCGATCGTGTTGGTGGTTTCCAACCCGGTCGACGTGCTGACTTACTTGGCCTGGGACCGGCTTGGCCTCGATCGATCGCAAGTGATCGGCCTAGGAACTCAACTCGATACGATCCGTTTCCGCAGTCTGATTGCCCAGCAACTGGGCGCTCCGCCGACCCAAGTCTCGGCCCTTATCTTAGGCGAGCATGGCGACAGCATGGTCCCCATTTGGTCGAGCGCAACGGTGGCAGGGCTGCCGCTTGAGAAATATCCAGGTTGGACCGCCAACACCGCAGCCGAGTTGTTCCAGCGGACGAAAGGCTCGGGCGCCGAAGTCATCCGCAAAAAAGGCGGGGCCGGTTTTGCCGTAGGCATTGCCATTCGCGACGTGATCGAATCGATCGCCTTGGACAGCCATCGCGTGTTGCCCATCTCGAGCGTGCAAAACGGCTGCTACGGCATCCGCGACGTTGCCCTCTCGACGCCGACGGTGGTCGGTCGTAAGGGTGTGGTCGCGATCCACGAAATCGACCTTTGGCCCAAAGAAGTTCAGGGCATCCGCAACAGCGGCCAGACGCTCCGCCAAACCATCGACACCGTCTTCAGCCGCATCGGAAGCAACAGGGCCAAGCGAGGCTGAGCTGTGAGCGTTTCGGGTTTTTCTGCTTAGCGTACCAACCCTCGCCGCCGCAAATGTTGCGCTACCAACTCCTGTACCGGCAACTGGTTGTTCGCTAAAAAATAGTGCATGCCGCGTTTCGTGCAAAAGTCTTGGGCACCAGCGACGAAAGCATTGAGCGTCTGTTTGTAACGGTTCATCAGTGGCGCGCTGACAGTGATTTCGGCGACGTCTTGATCTTCGCAGTCGACCAGCTTGAGATCGCCCTGCACGTCGGGCTCGAGTTCTTCTTGCGAGAGGACATGGATCACAAAGCAATCGACCTGATGCGAGACAAAATAACGTAGTGCTTGCTCGTACCCAGCCTTGTCCATCAGGTCGCTGATTAGCACGACGACGCCTTTGCCCGCGTTGCGAAGGCAAAAGTTTTTGACGCCCTCGGCCAGTGAGGTTGGTCCCTTTTCAGGATCGCTAGTTTCGGGCTGGATCGCTTCGACATGTTCGAGCATTCGCCAAACGCTTTGCCGTCCGCGCAGAATTGGGCCGCGTTCGCCAACGCCTTGGCTGAGAGTCTCGATCCGCACGCGATCGGTGCGTATCAAGCCAACGAAACCGAGCGCCGCCGCTAGTTGCTTGGCGTATTCGAGTTTCGTCGGCGAGCCAAAATCCATCGACAGGCTCGAATCGATCAGCGTGTAAAAGTGCAAATCCTCTTCTTCGAGAAAGAGCTTGATGATCAGCTTGTCGAGCCGCGCGTAGAGGTTCCAATCGAGCAGTCGTAGGTCGTCGCCGGCGACGTAATTGCGAAAGTCGGCGAACTCGACACTTTGTCCTTTGCGCTTGCTGCGTCGTTCGCCTTTCATGCGACCACGGAAGACCTTGCGCGTGACCAGTTCGAGCCGTTCGAGCTGGGCAAGTAGCTCGGGAGTGAGGAGTTTTGTTTGAGTGGGGGTGGCGGGCATGGGGTTTTTTTGGGAGAAGGAAGGGCGATTGGCAAGCGTGGTTGGTTGTGAGCGTCGTTGCCGACGTCGCTAATTGTCGGCCTTCTCGGGGACTTTTTTGACGATGTCGGTCAGCACTTCGTCGGGGTTGATTCCTTCGGCTTCGGCCTCGAAATTGAGGATTACCCGGTGACGCATGGCCGGCAAGAAAACGCGGCGGACATCGTCGAAGCTGACGTTGTAGCGACCGCCCAGCAGTGCTCGTACTTTGGCGGCGAGCGTCAAGGTTTGCGCACCGCGCGGGCTGCTGCCCCAGCGTAGATATTTGTTGGTGCTCGGTTGGGCGAAAGGGCCTTCGGGGTGCGTCGCCAAGGTGAGCCGGACGATGTAGTCTTGCACATGCGGCGCGACGATGACTTCGCGAACCAGTTGTTGCCACCGGACAATCTCGGTGCCGTCCATCACCTTGTCGGGTTCGATCGTCACACCGCGAGTGGTGCGGTCGATGATTTCCGCTAAGTCTTTACGGCTTGAATAGCCAACCATCAGCTTGAAAAAAAAGCGGTCGAGCTGCGCCTCGGGCAGCGGATAAGTTCCTTCTTGCTCCAGCGGATTTTGCGTGGCCATGACAAAAAAAGGAGGTTCCATTGGAAAGACTTTGCCGGCGATGCTCACCTTTTTTTCTTGCATCGCCTCTAACATTGCGGATTGTGTTTTGGGCGTGGCGCGGTTGATTTCATCGGCAAGGCAAATCTGTGTGAAGATCGGCCCCTTCTGAAATTCAAACACGCGGCCACCTTGGTCGGTTTCGACGACCATGTTGGTCCCCAAAATGTCGGCGGGCATCAGGTCGGGCGTGAATTGGATGCGAGAAAAATTGAGATCGAGCGTCTGGGCCAACGTCCGCACGAGCAACGTTTTGCCCAACCCCGGCACACCCTCGATCAAACAGTGCCCGCCGACAAACAAACAGGTCAGCACCCCGTGGATCAGATCGCCGTGTCCGACGATCACCCGCCCTAGTTGCTCCTGCACCGCTTGGTAGCGTGCAGAAAACTCTTGGGCTCGTTTTTCGATGGATTCACCAATGCTCATGGATATGTGCTTTCTTTTTTAGGAACCGCAAATAATAAACAGAACCGCGCCCGTAAGGAAGCGTCCGGACAGGCGTCAAGCTCAAGCTGACGCTTCCTTACGGGCGCGGTTCGGAGTTTTGCGTGTAGTGGATGGATTGAATAAAGTCATCACTTTTTGTCGTCATTTCCCTTTTCGCGATCTTGCCAGACTTGTCGTTTTGCTTTGAGCAGCCTTTCCGTGTACGAAGGCCCCACCGCCTGATCGGGCGTTTCTTCAGCCGGTTTTTGCGGACGCGGTTGGGTGGGCTTCGCCGTAGCAGAAGCTTGGGCAA
>JAADGD010000125.1 GCA_013152515.1 Planctomycetota bacterium | reverse complement strand
CTTGCAAGACGCGGCAATACTCGTCGCCCAAGGGTTCGAGCGATTGCATCACCGCCTTGACCGCCTGCTTCCAGGTTCGTTTCTGATCCAAGTCACTCAGGATTGGTACGTAGGTGTCGTAGTGATGAATCTCTTTCAGTCGCATCTTGCGTCGACGTAGTTCGAGATAGTGACCAATCGCCGGTTGACGTTTTCGTACTGCGGCGATGAGGTTATCATACACGCTCTGCGGCACTTTATCGGCAAACAAGGCTTTTTGGAGGGCGCTGTCGTAGCCGCGGGCCTTGGCGTAATAGACATCGCGCTGTACCGAACCGCTGAGTGTCGCGGCGAGCGAGTTTTCGTGCGATTCGTAGACGCCGTGATACTGATGAAACGCCGCCTTCCGTACCGATCGCTTCGGCGAATGCAGCAAGGCCGAAAACGAAGAGTGCGACAGCTCGATCGTTTCGCCCTCAGCGTTTTTAATCATGCCAAACTTAAAATCGGCATCGGTCAATTGGCTGAAAGTATGGTTCGACGTATCCGACATCTGGCTTTGCATAGCGAGCAGACGTTCTTCTCCGTCGCTGAGTGTGTGCGGCTTGTAACGCACTAGGCGATCGAGCATCAACTGATAAGGCTTCAATTCTTTTGCTGTGAGAAACTTTTTGAATTTACTCGTCGGCATCGCCAAGATCTCGGGCCGGATAAAACTGGCCGCTTGGCTCGCTTCGCTAGCGACGTGTTGAAAGCGGCCCATCATCCGTTGATAAGTGCCCTCGGCTGTATCTTCGGTTGTTTTCAAAAACGCGTAGGTGCCCAATCGTTCGGCGAGCCGATCGAACTTGCCGTCGAACTTCAGGCACGCCGCCAATTGGGCCGCGCTTTGGCTGAGCGTTCCTTGGAACTTCGCATAGCCTTTGATCTGTTTTTTCCACTTGGCAAAAGCGACCTCCCAGGCCTTGTCGTTGGGGTACAAACTGCTCAAGTCCCAGGTGTCGGCCGCTTTGACTTTGCTACGTGCTGGGAGAGCTTTTTGTTTGGGTTTTTTGGTAGTCATAGTTTTCGGAGTTTTTATGTATGAATTGGAATGCAAATCTCAAAATATAAAAATACTTGTCGCAAGAACAATTTTGGTAACACTTCACAGTCGAATGCAGTAAAATTAGCCACCGATGAACCTAGCGCGGCTATGTCGCGCTGTGTTCATCCGTGGCTTTTTTCCTCGGTGTTCTCTGTGGTACCGTATTCTCCGGGAAAATGGCTTTTGGTTTGCTGCGGATGACTGAACTGTTACCGATTTTGCAATTTGCATTATTCAATTTGCATTTTGCATTTTTTTACCACCGCCAAACCGTCGTGCCCCACGTCAATCCCGCACCGAATCCTGACATCAACAGATGTTGCCCACGCTTGATTTTCCCTGCCCGAAAGGTTTCGTCCAAGGCGATCGGCACACTGCCAGCCGAGGTGTTTCCGTAGCGGTCGAGGTGCATCACGACTTTTTCTCGATCGACTCCCAGGGATTCAGCCGCTGCATCAAGGATGCGCACGTTCGCCTGATGTAGTAGCCACCAGTCGATTTCGTTAAGCGACAACTGCGCCGCTTCCACCGACTTGCGCGAAACTTCTTCGATCAATCGCACGGCCCATTTGAACACCGCCCGTCCGTCCATCTCCATGTACCAATGTTCAGGATCGTAGGGAATCTCGACACCCCCTGACAAACGCCCCAGCAAATCGGTTCCCGATCCGTCTGAGCCCAGCGTGTACGAAAGTGCACCTTGCTCGGGGCTGCCTGGTGCCAAAATTACGGCCCCTGCTCCGTCGCCAAACAGCGGATAGATGGTTTTGTCCGTCGGATCAAGCACGCGTGAATTCGTATCGGCACCAACCACCAGCGCGCGTTGGCTGCCGCCCGTGGCGACGAACTGCATCCCCGTGGTCAGCGCGTATAAAAAACCAGAACAAGCGGCCGCCAAATCCATCGCCCCGCATTGCAAACCTAAATTGTTTTGAACCTTGGTCGCCGTGGCGGGCATCAAGCGGTCGGGCGTGAAAGTGGCCAGAATGAGGAGATCAATGTCCGACGGGGCAACACCGGCGGCATTCATGGCGCGCTCAGCGGCAACAGTAGCCATATCGCCGGTACTCATCCCAGCCGGCGCGTGTCTGCGTTCTCGAATGCCAGTACGTTTGACGATCCAGTCGGCGTCGCAACCGAGCGAGGCCAGATCGTCGTTTGTCACGACGTTGTCCGGCACAAAACTGCCCGTGCCAACAATCTGTACGCCCATCAACTGACGCATCGGCGATCGGTACGAAGGCGCACTGTAATCGCTCATGACTTGTAATCTTGTGGGCAAAAGGGAGGGTTGAGTTGCTCGATTGAAGTGCTATCAGGTTACGCCCTGCTGGGGAGTCTCGCAAGGGTTCCTAGCTGCGAGCGGCAGCCGCAGTTTCTCCCGTCGCTTACGCTCGGGGTTCGCTATCGCTTACGCTCAGGGTTCGCAATCGTTCTTGTTCGGGGTTCGTCGTCGTTTATGCTGCCCGTTGCCGTCGGCTATAAAGCACTGCATTGCCTTCTTTGCCAACCGTGTGAATCGCACCCGTTTCACGCAGGCAGTAGGCCATTCGCTGGGCGGTGTGCCGACGTATCTCTAAACCTTTGGCAATGTGCCCTGTGTGGAAAGTCGCCGGCAAGCCGCGCGGCAACATCTTGCGCAAGTCAGCTAACGTGCGAAATCGATAGGTCTCGACGATCTCAACGAGCCGCTGATCTTCCACCTGAAAATCGTTGGCACGCCGTCGTCGACGACGGCCATGTCCGGGATAACGCAACTCTTCGATTTCAACCAGCGCGACTTCGAGCAGCAAGCGCCGATGCGGAAAAACTCGCGTAAAATAAACCAGCTCGTCGAACACATCGAGTAGCTGCCCGCGCTTAGGACTGCGCCGACGATCGACCACTTTGCCGCCTCGTTGGTCGAGTTTTACCAAATGCTTGAGCGCCACAATCGGCTTGACGACCGTGACGCGATGATTTTCTAGTAGGTCAGCTATCTTGTCGCGAATCGCGGCGAGCGAGCCATGCTGGATCTCGATCAACCGACCGCCACGAATCGCGTCGATCCGGTAGTCTCCGAGACGCACCTCGATTTGACTGTCGTCGCGGGCGTAATGCGATTTTAACTGACGGTGCAGAGAGGTTTCCATGTTTCAAATGTGGAGTTTGGATTACAACAATGCCGAACCGCGCCCGTAAGGAAGCGACCGAGGGAGTTCGAATCCCTGCTTGGGCGCTTCCTTACGGTCGCGGTTCTGAAAAATACGTAGAATTCCTTTTCATTCGATACCAAAATCTCGCACGGTAAACAAAGTCGTCAGCTCGTAACCGCGCTCGGCGAACGCTTCGCGGCCACCTTCCAGGCGGTCGATGATCGCCAACACACGTTCGACTTTCAGCCCGACCGATTCGCAGCGCTTGATCGCCAGCAACGACGAACCGCCTGTCGTGACGACATCTTCAACAATCACTACCGTTTCGCCCTCTTGATACGGTCCTTCGACGAACTTGCCGGTACCGTGGGCTTTGGCTTCTTTGCGGACAATAATGCCGCGCATCGGAAGTTTTTGCATGCCTGCCAGAGTGAGAATCGCCCCAGTGATCGGATCAGCACCAATCGCCATACCACCGATCAATGTGGGAATGTTCTCCGAAAGCAAATCGAGCATCCCAGCAGCAATGAGTTGCGCGCCGCGCGCGTCGAGCGTCACCTTGCGGCAATCAAGGTAAAAACTCGCCTGCTTGCCCGAGGCAAGCGTAAAGTCGCCAAACTGTAGCGCCTGTTCGCGAATCAATTCCTGGAGAGCTTGTCGATCGTACATCGTAAAACCTTGGGGCTAAACATTCGTAAATGGAGGTCTCCAATTTACAAGTTGCAAGCCACTGGCGGAAGCCGTGGTTGTTCGAGACTCGGCTGTGGCTTCCGCTCGCAGTTAGGAGGCCCGGCTGAAACTCAGCGGCGAATGATCACTTTGGAACCCAACGACAAAATGTCGAAGACATCTTTGGCATCCGTAGGATTCATGCGCATCACGCGTCCCGCATGTGCAGCGAGTGGGTTGGGTGCCATCGCCCCGCGCAGGATGGCCACTTGGGTGGCACCACCGTTGACGCTCGAAAGCATTAAGCTACGTTCTTCGGTTGGCGTTGTCGGCCCCGTGCCTGGCAAGCTCACGTTCGCTGGTGTCAACAACTTTTGATTGACCTCCCAATGTCCCTCTTCGATCGTAACGCTCGGATCAATTTCTAGCGAGAATTGTCCCGCATACCGTCGGTCGAGCATCAACGTCATCTTTCGCTGACTAATGTCAATGATCGCCGAAAACGGTCCCGGCACGACTTTCAGTTCTTGGCCAGGTTGTAACTGATCGGCGCTACCGAGGCCGTTGATCTTCGCTAGCAACTGCCAAGGCACATCGTACTGTTTAGCGATCGTTTCGAGTCGTTCGCCAGCCTGGACCATGCGAGGCGATTTGAGCCGATGTTCGGTCGAGTAAATCACGCTGCCAGCCAACTGTCCCAACAAAGCATTGACTTCGCTGGCTTCGCTCGGTGAAAGCGATGGATCGCCATACCAATTCGACAGTAGCAACAACGCTTGCGACAACTCCCCCCGATCCAGGGCCGCCTGCACTTCCAACCGAGAAGCAGAAAAGGGCGAAGAATGCACGTGCGTTTCCGAGGCGGCTCGATCCAACGTCGTGGTCGGCACCGACGCTTGCGGCTTAGCAGAAACTTCCACCTCCGCAGGTGCCACTTCACCACCAACATCAGCAACTCTCTCCACCGAAGGCGCCGTCGACGGAGCCGGCGGCAAAGTCGGCAGTGGCGGCAAATCGGGGAGCGTCGACGACGCAACACTTGCTTCATCGCTTTTCACCGCATCAAACGAAGGCGCCGCAGCCATCGCAATTGGCGGCGCATTGCTTGTTGGCAAACTCTCCAGTTCGACAGTAGCCGCCTCCGTATTGGAATTGAACGCAGGTGCCGAATCATTAGCAACAGGTGCCATTCCAAACTGCGGAGCAGCTGTGGGATCGGAGCCCCCCATATCGACTTGAAGAGCTGTGTCTGCCGACCAGTCTTCAACACCTTCGGGCAGTGGCGGTTCGGTCTCGTTGATTTTCAGATACAGAAATACACCCACTAAAGCCAATACGGTAATCGTGGCAAGAGGTCGGATCGAACTCACGGCTCGCACTCCCTATCTATGTCGATGTCTATTTTGGGTAAGGAATCGAAAAACTACTGGTCGGGATAATAGGCAAACGGCCCCAGCCAAGCTACAGCAATGCTGACGAAACCACCGATTGATTGTCATGGTCGCACCTATTGTGCTAGCATCAGTAGCCGCGTTGCATACAACAGCCGCGTTGCCACGCTACGCATGGCGAAAAAGAGCTTCAGGGGAGGAACCGATGCTTCGGAGATTACGAAACATGCTGATTGCTATCCTGCTGGTGGTGCTAGCAATCCTTGGCGTGGTTGCTCTGCAAGTCGACGATTGGAGCCGTGACCTGACGACCAATCGTGCCGCGACCCGTCTCGATGCCCCCGATCGTTCGCTGCGTTCGCTGGAACTCTCTGCGTCTGTTGCGGAAGTGACTGGAGCGATGACGCGGTTTGTTGAACGATCGAGAGCTTGGGCCTTTGATGAAAAAGAAAGTGGTGGCGAAGAAGCAAGCGAGGCAGACGATATCGTGGCTATTGGGTTGACGCGTACATCACAGCTGTTTCGTTTTGTTGACGACGTACGTGTCTTCTTGCAACCGACGGCATTAGGTACACGCGTCGATATCACGAGCCAATCGCGTGTAGGCAAAGGTGATCTTGGGCAAAACCCGCGAAACATTCGTACACTGCTGCAAGTGCTGCGCAACGAACTCGACCACAAACTTGATGACGAACGCGACGACAAAACCGACGTGGCCCCTGGCGCTGCCGGGGGATGATCAACGGAAACGATTTGCGAATGTTACGAAGACTCGTAGCTCAATCCCCCGACAGAGTCGGGGGCTACAATTGCTTTTCTGCTAGCAAAAAAAACGCGACACGGACTTACGCGCCACACATTTGTCAAGAGTGAATATCACTCAACTTTCTGCTTTAAGAATCGCCCTTTGTGATGCGCGTCCTTGGCAACTATAATCGAACCTATCAACGCGATCACTTCGCCAACAAATCACCATCACAAGATGCTGAGATATATCCCGTGTTATCAACCCGACCAAAAATCGCTGAACTTGTCTTTCAACTTTACGGCAGATCGCTCCACCCCGAGCTGTTTGAAATCTACGAGTCGCGCACCATCAGGCGAGGCAAGTACGAAGCCGACATCCAAATTACTAGCGCAGGACATTTGGTCTCTTGGCGCTACGAGGGGATCACACTGACCGAAATCGCCACCGCCGCGCACCATCCGCTGCCCAAAAAACGTCGGCTGATGTCGCACCGGCTCAAAGGTGATCGCGCTGATCAACTCGAATGCCGAGGCGGAATCAAATACGAGGTCGCCTTTTCGCTCGAGCCTGCGAACGCCGAGCGATTTTTCACTTACCAAAAAGAGTTGAGCCTCCAAGCAACCCGTCAAGGAATGCTGCACCAATTCGATTCCAGCGGTCGCTGGGAGACCGGCGCCATGAGTTACATCAATGTCGAATCACGCGACAAAATCTTCCGCGTCCAAGCCTTCCACACCTTTCCCGACGACTGCGCCGTTTTAAGAATCCAGTCGTCTTTTCAACTGCCAAAGTAAATGACGTGGAATAGGCTTCCGGCCTGTAAGAAAACCCCATCGACAGGCTAGAAGCCTATTCCACGGGTTTGGCTTCCTTGCTTTTCTGCAACTCATCTTCGAACAATTGCAACTGTCGTTGCAGCACCATCAAATGCGGATGTTTGGCCACCGCTTCTCGCTCCACTTTCACAGCGTTCTCGAAATCGCCCACCGCGTAGTAACAGCGGCCCAAAGTGTCGAGGTAGCTGGGACTGCCTGGCTCCAACTCCAAAGAACGCAGCGAGTATTGCACCGCTTTGGCATAATC
>JAADGD010000314.1 GCA_013152515.1 Planctomycetota bacterium | reverse complement strand
TCGCCACGGCAGTATCCTGCTGATGGTGTTGGTGGCGATCATCCTCATGGCGCTGACGACTTCGTCGTATTTGCTGCTGATGCGTAACGAACATCGGGCGGCTCGCTATAGTGGCAATCATTTGCAAGCGGAGATGCTCTCCCAGTCGGGTGTCGATTATCTGCGTCTATTGCTCGCTCAGACAACCGCCGAGATCGAGCAGCAAGGCGGCGTGCTCAACAATCCTGACTTACTGCAAGATCTCTTGGTGATTGACGACGAGTCGGACAGCTCTCGCGGTCGTTTTACGGTCGTCGCACCCGAGATGATTGGGGGCCACTACCAAAACCTTCGCTATGGCTTGGAAAATGAATCGGCGAAGTTGAATCTCAATACGCTCCTGGTCGAGGAAGATTCGTCATTCTCTATGAGCGAAACGATAACACCGCAAGAACGGCTGCTCCTCATTCCTGGAATGAACGAAGAAGTGGTCGACGCGATCCTCGATTGGCTCGACGAAGACGATTCGCCACGTGCTTATGGCGTGGAAGCTTCTTATTACCAAAATCTTACGCCTCCTTATCGGCCGAACAACGGGCCACTTGCTCATCTGGACGAGCTATTGATGATCCAAGGGGTCACGCCCGAGTTGCTCTATGGCGTCGACGCCAACCGGAACTATGTGGTCGATGCCGACGAGCAGCCACGGGGCGCGCTCGAACAGCTCGACAACAGCAATGGCCAACTCAACCGTGGCTGGTCGGCGTACTTGACCGTGCATAGCCTAGAAAAAAATGTGACGCCAGAGGGCGATCTGAAAATCGATGTCAATGCGGAGGATTTGGAAACCTTGCATCGCGACCTAGAAAAGGTGCTGGGCGCTGCGGAGGCGAATTTTATCATCGCGTTTCGGCAGTATGGGCCAGCCAGTGGCTCCGCCAGCGGGGAAGCGACGAGTGCGGAGGGAGCGTTGCCCGACTTTACGAAAGAAGCGAAAACGCCGATCGAGTCGCTACTCGACTTGATCGACGCGACGGTGAGCATTGAGGCCAAGGAAAAGGAGCCTGCCAAAAACATCACCTCGCCGTGGAAGGACAATGCCAGTTCGTACCAGCGAGGTTTTTCTGATTTGCTTGATGTGGCAACTGTCGATCAAGCGGAACGAACCGCTGGGCGAATCAATATCAACCAGGCTTCGCGTCCCGTGCTGTTGACGATTCCCGAGATGACCGAAAAACTGGCCGATCAAATCCTCGATCGCCGCGATCGGGCGGTCGACCTGGCGGTCGGCGAACAGCGACATCCGGTCTGGTTAGTTGCTGAGGGGCTGATGACACGGGAAGAGTTCAAGCCGATGCTTCCCTGGGTGACAACTGGCGGCGACGTTTACAGTGGTCAGATCGTCGGCTTTTTCGACGCGGGAACTGCCCAGGATCGCATTGAGGTGATTCTAGATCGTTCTGGTACGCAGGAAGACATGGGCAGCCCGGCACGTCTGCTCAGTTGGCACAACCTAAGTTCCTTGGGGCCAGGATTTTCACTCTCCGTTTTGAGTGCTTTGGTTGATCCAGACAGGTAATTTTCCCCCACACTGATTTTGGCTGTGTAGAATAGAATCCATAACCGATCACGACCGAAGCAGCTTGAAACCGTGCTCAATGCACAAAGAAAGAAATCAACCACAACGACACGACGAACACAACGACCTAGAGATACACGACAAGGTTTTTTCGTCGTGTCGTCGTGGTTAGCTTTTTTGAGACCATGAACGCTTACTGGAATCTTTCCACACAACCCGCAACCTTTTACTTGAAACTCGTATTCGATGTCCACCGCCATTGCCCTTTATTGGAATGAATCAGCGTTGCATTATGTTGTGGTTCAGGACCAGCATGTTGATGCGGCTGCGAGTGTCGACTTGGAATCGGGTTTGTCTCCTGTTGCTCTTGGGCAACGAATGGCCGAAGCATTGGCTCCCTATTCGCCGGGACGTGCCAAGGTGGTCGTGGCGCTCGGTCGTGGCGCGCTCGAATGGCAGCATCTTTTGTTACCGCCTTGCACCGCCGACGAATTGCCCGACGTGGTTCGTTTGCAGGCCGATCGCGAGCTTCGTCCCGCAGACGAGGACTTAGGCTTCGACTTCTTGCCACTGGTGGGCGATGAGAAAACGCCGCAGGAGGTGCTGACGGTCGCGCTCGAAGAGAGCGAACTGGCCAAGATCCGCAAGGTTTGCCGAGCCGCCAACCTGACGCTCGAACGGATCGTTCCGCTGGCAGCAGGTTGGCCAGCCCTCTTGCAACAGGCAGCCCCCGATGCCCAGTTAGGAACGCAGATTTTTGTCGCTCCGCAGGCCAAAGATGCCACGCTCTGGGCCACGCGCGCGGGGCATGTGGTTCTTCTTCGCCAATTTCAGCTCGCCTCCAACGGTGATCCCGTAGCTTATGCCGGTGCCATAAGCGGCGAACTACGCCGAACTTTGCTCACCTTGTCGCAGCACGAAGAGAATGGCAACCCTGTCATTTCGCTTGTTAGCAATCAGCGTGATCACCACCTAGAATTGGCCAAAACGCTCGATGAACAGCTAGAAGCCCCAGTGCAACTACGAGACGTGACCGCCCAACACCCCAACCTTTCTCCCGAGACCCTTCCAACCGCGTCAACACTGCCGCTCGTCGGCTTAGCCATCGACGAATCCCAAGCCAACAAGCCGTTGGTGGATTTACTTCACCCACGCAAGCGCCCGCAGAAAAAAATCGACGTCCGCACGTACGCCTTGGCGGTGGTGGCTGGCACGTTGCTTATCGGATCACTAGGTTGGTCAAGCTACTCCAAGCTCAGCGCCCCTCTGAAGAAAGCCGCCAAAGACCAAGCGGAACTCACTTTGCTCGAGGAATCACTCGACGATTTGAAAGCGGACGAAGAACGCGCCGCGTCGATTCGCGATTGGCAGGGAGAAACGCCCAACGTGTTACGCCATTTGCAACAAGTCAGCAAGTCAATTCGACCGAATCCCCTCGAAGACGAGGAATTTGTTTCTGAGCAGGACGTGGTGTTGGAAAAGCTCGTTTTCGACAAAAGACATCTCACTCTCGAAGCACTGGCACGCGACAACAAGGCTGTCCAACCACTTGAATCGCGTCTGCGCGAATCAGCATACCGTCCGCAGCGCGGGAAGAGTGAGCCCTCTGAAAAGAACAAGGCCTATCCTTGGCACTTTCGGTCGACGATAGAAATCACCACAGTCAGCGACAGCTTCGACGCTTCGGAAAGTAGTACACCTACGGAGATTTCTACGACAGACTCCCCAACGACCGTTCCCTCAGCAAGCGATTCGTCAGCCAGCGACCCCTCAGCCAGCGACCCTTCAACAAGCAAAGCGTCCGAGGATAAAAAAACAGCGGAGCCTCAATCATGAATGATCGCGAGAAAATCTTAGCGGCTGCCGTAGCGGCAATGGGCATTTTGTGGGGTGCCAACCAAGGCTGGGAAAAGTATCAAGTGACGCTGGAGAAAAACATCAATGCCCAGCAAAATGTCGCCCAGAAATTAAGCACCGCTCGAACGGCCAAACTGCGAGGCCAACGTGCCCAGCAAAAACTTCGCCGCTGGCAACGTCAATCGCTACCAACCGATCCAGACATCGCCAAATCGCTCTATCAAGATTGGCTCCAGCAACAGCTTACCACTGCCGGCTTGACCGTCAAAGAGTTGAACCTTCGCAGTTCGCAGGCAAGCTCGACCAGCTATCGGCAGTTTTCGTTCGTCGTCAACGCCACCGGCAAGCTGGAACAACTGACCGATTTTCTCTATCGTTTCTATCAAGCTCCCCATCTGCACCGCATTTCGAAGGCCGACTTGATGCCGACCGAGGATCGTAAATCGTTGACGATCACGTTGACCATTGACGCACTCTCACTAGCAGAAACCGACCGCAAGAACCAATTGGCTGACGGCACTCACGAGGAATTCAAGCAAACATTAGACCAGTTTCGCAACAGTATCGTTGGACGCAACTTGTTTGCCACTTATCAGCCCAACAAGACCGCGCAAGAGAGTGCTAGTAGCAAAGAGGATGAGGCCACGCAGGCAAAATTCTCAGGCATCAACTACGGCCAGGATGGCTGGCAGATGTCGGTACGGCTTGAGAAATCGGGCAAAGTCTCTTACTTCCGCGAAGGCGATACGATTGAGATCGGCCAGTTCAAAGGCACCATCGAACAGCTCGACGGCGAGCGTCGTCTCGTGATCGTTTCCACCGAATCGGGACGCGTGCAGATTCGACTTGGACAAACGCTATCGGAATCAGAGCCGTTGAGTGAGAGTGTGCTCTAGCTAAGCGCCTATCTCAAAACTGGTTCTTCAGAGATTTTAGTGGCAACGAATGGCTACTCGTCCAAAGAATCCCCCTCCCCATAAAAATGAAGAGGGGGATTAATGCCTTGATCATCTCTACCCATTAAAATCACTGAAGAACCCTCAAAACTAAATTCACTTAGTTCGACTTTCGCACTTTTCCTAGGAAAGATTGCCCGCGAATAACGCGGGCGAATTCAAACTTCACATGCGACACGTAGCGAAACTCCGAACCGTCCCGGCGCGCCGGGACGGTGGTCGCCATCCCGTGTGCGAAGACTACAGCCGTTCCTACTCGTGAGCTGCAAACCGTGGATCTTTGACACCCAACTTCAATTTCCATTCTTGCACCGCGCAATAGAGGGTGGGGACTATGAACATCGTCAGAATGACAATCGTCATGCCGCCGAAGCTGGGGATGGCCATCGGCACCATGATGTCTGAACCACGGCCGGTAGAAGTAAGGACGGGGATGAGCGCTAAGATCGTCGTGGCAACCGTCATGAGGCAGGGCCGACATCGGCGTTTCCCAGCTTCGACAGTGGCATCTCTTGCTTCCTGCGCGGTCGTAATGTTGTGGCGCAGGAAGCTCTGATCCAAATAAGTTGCAATCACCACTCCGTCGTCGGAGGCGATGCCAAACAGGGCCAAAAATCCGACCCAGACCGCGATGCTTAGGTTGATGGGATGGATTTGAAACAACGTCTGCATGTCGGTTCCGAATAACGAAAAATCAAGGAACCACGGTTGCGTATAGAGCCAAACCATCAAGAATCCGCCCGACCATGCCACAAGGATACCGCTGAAAACTAGGGAGGTGGTAATGACCGAGTGAAATTGGAAGTAAAGAATCAGAAAGATGGCGAAAAGCGCCACAGGCAGTACCACCATCAACGTTTTCTGCGAACGGAGCTGGTTTTCGTAGTTTCCGGCAAACTCGTAGGTGATACCCTTTGGCAGGATGAATTCGCCACTCTCAATCTTTGCCTTGAGGTAGCGTTGGCATTCTTCCACCACGTCGACTTCAGCGTGGTCGGGTTTCATGTCGAATAGCACGTACCCCACCAAAAAAGTGTCTTCGCTCTTGACGACCTGCGGACCGCGAACGTACTTGAGTTTCGCAACTTGCGACAACGGTACATGTGCGCCGTCTCGGGTCGGAACCAAGATTTTTTCGATCGGCTCGATTTCGTTTCGTAAGTCACGAAGATAACGCACGCGGACCGGAAATCGTTCTCTGCCTTCAACGGTCGTTGTGATGCGTCGCCCACCGATTGCCACTTCGACGACGTCTTGAACATCGCGGACGGTCAATCCGTACCGGGCGATTTGTTCGCGATCGAAATCAATTTCTAAGTAGGGTTTCCCAACAATTCGGTCCGCAATCGTGGCGTTAGGCTCTACACTGGGCACCTGCTTTAAGAGCGTCTCGATTTCTAGGCAGACGCGCTCAATCGTCTCTAGGTCAGGCCCTTTGACTTTGACGCCCATCGGTGCGCGCATACCGCTTTGGAGCATGACGATTCTCGCGGCGATCGGCTGGAGTTTGGGTGCCGACGTGGTGCCAGGAACTCGGGCTGCGTCGGTGATCTCTTTCCAAATGTCGTTGGTGGTTCGAATATGATCTCTCCACTGACGAAAAGGTAAGCCGTCGGGATCAGGAATGAGATCTCCGTGCTCGTCGCGCGCAAATTCCTTTTTGTCTTTGAGATAACGAAACTTGACGCGATGACCGTCTTTGTTAGTCACGTACTCAGGTCGATAATTGATTACCGTTTCGATCATGGAAATAGGGGCCGGATCGAGAGGGCTCTCCACGCGTCCCAACTTGCCGACGGCCAGTTCGACTTCGGGGATGCCCATCAGGGCCTTGTCTTGATACTGCAACACATCCATCACCTCACCGATCGAAGCATGAGGCATCGTGGTCGGCATATAGAGGTACGATCCCTCGTCGAGCGGCGGCATGAACTCTTTACCTAAGCCAGGAAAGAGGCTCGCAGTCGACTGCCAAACTGCCGTGCTGCGGGCCGGTTTGGCAAGTGGCCCGAGCAAAGTTCCGAAGATATTGTCGAACCCCAGCCAGACACAACCGCCTGCCACGACGATGAGCATTGGAAACGATAGGAATAGCAGTTTGTGCGCTAGGCACCACCGCAAGATCGGAGCGTAGAAGTAGCGTTCGAAAAACTGGAAAAATGTCAGCAAGCCGCCTAAGAGCAGCACGACAAAACCGACGTTGTTCAGCATGCCTTTTTCTGGTCCTAGCGGTAGCCAATGCTCGGTCAACATCATTCCCACCAATACGATCGCAGCTCCACTAGCCACAAAAGGTGTGAATCGGCGAACGTGTGCTGGCAAACTTTCTTCGACCAGATAATAGACACCCAGGGCAACTGCAATCGCGCCAATCCACCACGAAACCCAGGCGAATGCCACCAGCCCGAGCGCTACGAGCATAGTGAGCAGAGCACGGCGGAGTCGCTTGCCGATATTGGCAGTAAACAGCAAATGAGCAGCGGGCGGAATAATCGTCAGCGCGACGATCACCGATGCCAACAGCGCAAACGTCTTGGTGAAGGCGAGAGGCTTGAACAATTTCCCTTCGGCGCCGATCATCGTAAAGACTGGCAGGAAGCTGATAATAGTGGTCGAAACGGCGGTCAATACCGCGCCACCAACTTCCTTCGACGCGCGAAAAATAACCTCCTTGCGATCTTCCTCTGGCGCAGCTTCTTCCAAGTGCTTGAGGATGTTTTCGCAGAGAATAATGCCCATATCGA
>JAADGD010000060.1 GCA_013152515.1 Planctomycetota bacterium | reverse complement strand
CGTGGCTGGACAAAACTGCAAGCCATGCTCGATGGATACGACACTGCCGAGCGAATAAGATGTGGTAAAACTTAAGCTCGGAGAGGCGTGCCACAATGAGCCAATCCGAAAAATAAGCTGCGACGCAATACTAGTGGCACCCGCAGCAAAAAATCTTGCCACCGAACCGCGCCCGTAAGGAAGCGTTCTACTAGAGCTAGAATCCTACTTGAACGCTTCCTTACGGGCGCGGTTCGGATATTTGTTGTTCGTTACACGTGGAGCTTGAAACTATCGACAAAATTTAGACAGGATTTTTAGTGATGCAAAACCCTTACTTGCCAACGCTAGCCAGTCCGTTGATGGATCCCTCCTCAATGCTCCCAGCCGTCACTTCGACAAAATCCCCAGGCTCACTCGCTTCAACAACCGTCGGTGTGTAGCGACAGGAGGTTCCCACCATCAGCCCTGGACGATCTTTCAGTGGCGATTCGGCTAGCGGCGACTCGGCCAGCACCCGCAACTTCATCCCGCGCAGGCTCTCGAAATACGCGTTGCGTAGCTCGGCTTCCAACTTTTTGAGTTCGCGTCCACGCTCCTGTTTTAGTTTTTTCGGCAACTGGTCAGGCATATCCGCCGCCGGCGTGCCGCGACGAGCACTGAACGGAAAAATATGGATCTTGGAAAAACCGACTTCGCGGGCGACGTCGCACGTCTCGGCGAACTCGGCGTCGGTCTCGCCAGGAAAGCCGACGATGATGTCGGTCGTGATCGCCGGGCGGTCGAGGCTTTCTTTGAGCAACTGACAACGATCGATAAAACGCTGACTGCCCCAACGGCGGCGCATCCGTCGAAGGACGCCGTCGCTGCCGCTTTGCATCGAGATATGCAAGTGTGGACAGACTTTTTCGCGATGGTCTTGCATCACGCCGATCAATTCGCGCGTGACCTCGGTCGCTTCGATGCTCGAAAGCCGGATGCGAAAGTCGCCGGGCAGCTCGGCGATCGAGCGCACTAGGTGCGACAGCCGCGTCCATTTTTCTTTGGGCACAGGTTTTCCTTGGGACATCGAGCGATTCCAATCGACGCCGTAATGCCCCAGGTGGATGCCGGTGAGCACAACTTCGCGATGGCCCTTTTCGCGTCCGCAGACATTGTCAGCGACCAACCGACCGACCTCGTCCAAAATATGCTGCTGCGGACGGCTCGTCAGTTGCGGGCGGACATGGGGAATAATACAAAAACTGCACCGCAGCAAACAACCATCCTGCACTTTGACGTAGGCCCGCTGCCGCCGTCCGAACCCCGAGATGCCGGTCGGCACATCGGTCACACCAAACCGCCCCAGCAAGTCGGGCAATTCGCGTTTGTCAGTGAGAACTTCGGTCACGTTGGGCAGCGCCGCGACTTCCTCGGGAGCTCGCGTCGCGTAGCAACCCATCACCACGATCTTGCTCGCCGGATTCTCGCGCGCCATGCGCCGAATGATCTGCCGGCTTTTCGAGTCGCCTTCGCTCGTGACCGTGCAGGTATTGACGACACACAAGTCCGCCGTCTGATCGTCGGTAGCATCTACGTAGCCGATTCCTTGGAGGCCTTCACGCAGATATTCGGTTTCGTACTGGTTGACTTTGCAGCCGAGGGTTATAGTTTTTAGATTCATTGCAAAAAAAGGGGGAAGGATGAAGGATGAAGGCGGAGAAATACTGCCGTGTGTTGATGGCCTACGATTTTCTTGACTTGGTTCTTTTGATGGCTGTTACGGTCATTTTTAGTAGTTCTTCACATTCTCCGATCAAGTCACGCAGTCTCGCCTCAGAAAAAATGCCTGATTCGACCAGTAACTCTAACCAGAGTAACGACTCGTCCAGTTCTTGAGAAACGATGCCCAGCTTTGAAATCAATTCGGCATCTGAACGAGCCCGACATGCCTCTCGATAATTTGCAGCAACAGAAGTTCCCGAACGCAACACCTGCTTGCCTAGAACCTGTGCCTGCGTTGTTGTAGGCAATGCCCCATACATACGAATAATCCGCAAAGCAAACTGCTTCGTACGAATTCGCAAATCTGGGTTCTTAAACATCAGCTTTCATCCTTCATCACTCCGGTCCCTTACGGTCGCGGTTCGCCAACTTTCATCCTTCATCCTTCATCCTTATTTTCTATTCCACTGGCTCAATCGTGCTCCACATCGACCCTTTACTCCCCTCGATATCATCTTTGCCGTACGAGTGGATCTGCTCGCATTTTAGTTCGGCGTGTTCGCGCGTCGTGGTGAGGACGACCGCCTTGCCATCTTTGTCGACAAGGTCGGCGATTTTTTTGCATTGCTCCTTTTGGTGGCCGAACAACTCGCGTAGCATCTTTTCGACATACTCAAAGGTGTGGTCATCGCTGTCCCACAGCAGCACGTTGTAACGAGGCTGGCGCTGAGCCTGCTGCTCCATTTGACGCTGCTTCTTCGGCACGACCGTCGTCACGCCAGCGTCGTCGTCTTGGTAAGGATCATCATTCTGAAAAGGTGCCATTTTTCCGTCGGTCCTTGCTTCTTGCGGCTGGCGGCAGCCAGGTGGTGTAAATCGGTTCGCCGTATTATATTGGAAAGTCCGCTATTGGGGAAACGTAAGCCCTGTAAAGCTAGGCGAACTGTAAATTCCTTCTTTTAGCTAAGAATCCATAAACTAAACCACAACGACACGACAGACACGAACGGGTTTTACGTTGTGTCCGTTGTGTCGTTGTGGTTAGTTTCTTACGCGCAGGGGAGACAGTTTTCCTGCTCGAACAGTTTCATTCAACTCCTGCACAACCTACCGTGACAGCACCCGCCCCGACAGATCCCGTTCTCGCCGAAGTTTTCAGCTACCTCGAGCAACATGGCTCGAAGTTTGTCGACGATTTATGCCAGCTATTACGAATCCCCAGCGTCAGTGCCGATTCGCAGTTTGCCAGCGATGTTCGCCAAGCCGCTGGCTGGTTGGTCGAGCATTTGCAAGCTTTTGAAGGCGAAGGCCTTGAAGTCGAGTTGATCGAAACGCCCGGCCACCCGCTGGTCTACGCCGAGTCACCGCCAGTGCCCGGCGCACCGGTCGCCTTGGTCTACGGCCACTACGACGTTCAGCCGCCCGACCCGCTCGACGAGTGGACCAGCCCGCCCTTCGAGCCGACCGAACGCGACGGCAACCTGTACGCCCGCGGCGCGACCGACGACAAAGGGCAGATGCTCACACATGTCAAAAGCGTCGAAGCTTGGCTCGCCACTGTTGGCAAATTGCCTCTGCAAGTCAAGTTGCTGATCGAAGGCGAAGAAGAAGTTGGCAGCGAAAACCTCGAAGCCTTCATTGCCAACAACACCGTAAAACTTGCCTGCGACTGCGTCGTCGTTAGCGACACGGCGCAGTTCGCCCCCGGCATCCCGGCGATCACTTATGGCCTGCGCGGGATTGCCTACTACGAAATCCATCTGACCGGCCCCAACAGCGATCTTCACTCCGGCGTCTTCGGTGGCGCGGTCACGAACCCCGCCAACACTTTGCACAAAATGCTGGCCGCGATCACGGACGACGAGGGACGCATCCAGCTTCCTGGCTTTTACGACGACGTCGCCGAGCTTACCGACCGCGAACGCGAGCAGTTTCGCGAACTTCCCTTCGACGAACAAGCTTTTCAAGACCAGCTCGACGTCAAAGGCCTCACTGGCGAAGCAGGGTATAGCACACTGGAACGCCGCTGGGCGCGCCCGTCGTTCGACGTCAACGGCATCTGGGGCGGCTACCAAGGCGAAGGTGCCAAGACGGTTCTCCCAGGCCGTGCCAACGCAAAATTCAGCTTCCGTCTCGTGCCAAATCAAGACCCCAAAAAAATTACCGCCAGCCTGCGTGCATTCCTCGAACCGCTCGTTCCGCCCGGTATTACGATGGAGCTGATCGACTACCACGGTGCCCCCGGCATCGCGATGTCGCTGGAAAGCCCCTATATTGAAGCCGCCGCTGACGCGATTGAAACTGGCTTTGGCAGCCGGCCCGTGTTTATGCGCGAAGGCGGTTCGATCCCGATCGTCAACACCTTCGCCGAGCAGCTCAACGCCGACGTACTGCTCTTGGGCTGGGGCCAAAACGACGATAACCTACACGCCCCGAACGAAAAGTTTTGCTTGGCCGATTTTCATCGCGGCATCCGCGCCAGCGCGGCGCTGTGGAGGCAATTAGCAAGGCGGAAGGCGGAGGGCGGAAGGCGGGAAAATTGATGGCCAAGAATCCCGAACTCCGATTCCGAACGAAGCAGTTTGCTTTGCGGATAGTGCGTATGTATGGTGTATTGCCCAAATCGACAGAAGCACAAGTGCTAGGCAGACAAGTATTACGCTCGGGAACTTCCGTTGCAGCAAACTATCGAGAAGCTTGTCGTGCTCGTTCCGATGCCGAGCTAATTTCAAAGCTAGGGATTGTCGAACAAGAACTAGACGAAACTTCTTTATGGCTGGAGTTACTTGTAGAGTCAAACATTGTGACTGAATCACGCATGAAAGATTTGCTCCAAGAATGCGAAGAGCTGTTAAAGATGACGGTGTCAGCGATCAGGAAAACCAAGGCTCGGAAATGACATTCCTGTCTTCCATAATCCGCCCTCCGCCCTCCGCCTTCCCACCTCCGCCTTAGAACCATATAGCTACTAAGCTCCCTACAAACTTTAACCTAACGCCTACCCCCATGCTTGATAAAAAATTCATCCTTGCCAACGCTGAACTTGTCCAACAAAACTGCGAACATCGGGGTGTCAAAGCCGATGTGGCGCGCTACGTTTCGCTAGAAACCGAAGCCCGCCAAATTCAGCAAGAAGTCGAAGAGTTATCGCGGCAAGCCAACGCCGTGAGCAAATCGATCGGCCAGGCCAAAGACGACGCCGAGCGCGAACAGCGCAAAGAAGAGGGACGTCAGCTGCGCGAGCAAAAAGACGCCAAGCAGGCCGATCTCGAGCGGCTCGCTGCCGAAGCAGGCGCAATCTATCGCAGCATGCCGAACATGACACACCCCGAAGCACCGATCGGCGAAGAGGCGCACAGCCGAGAGCTTCGCCGCGGCGAACACGAAGTCCGCCCGCTCGGTTTTCCGGTACTCGACCATGTCGAGCTGGCCGCGCAGCACGATCTGATCGACTTCGAGGCAGGGGCGCGCATCGCCGGGGCCGGGTTTTACTTTTTGAAGAACGAAGCGGTATTGCTCGAACTTGCCTTGCAGCAATACGCGATCCAACTGCTCGTCGGCGAAGGGTTTGTGCCCACGATCACGCCCGACTTGGCCCGCACCGAAATCCTCCACGGCGTCGGTTTTATTCCACGCGGTCCCGAGACGCAGATCTACAGCATCGAAAATTTTGATCTCAATCTCGTCGCCACCGCCGAAATAACCCTCGGCGGCATGTATGCCGACCAAGTACTCGACGCCGAGCAACTACCGCTAAAAATGTGCGGCATTAGTCATTGCTTCCGCACCGAAGCAGGCGCCGCCGGTCGCGCCTCGCGCGGCTTGTACCGCGTGCATCAGTTCACCAAAGTCGAGATGTTCGCGTTCACCGCGCCCGAGCAGAGCGAAGACATGCACAACTATTTTTGCGACCTCGAATGCCAGATTTTCGATGGTCTCGGCATCCCCTACCGCGTGATCGACACTGCCACCGGCGACCTCGGCGGCCCCGCCTTTCGCAAGTTCGACTTAGAGGCGTGGATGCCCGGTCGCGGCGAGAGCGGCGAGTTCGGCGAGGTGACTTCTGCCAGCAATTGCACCGACTACCAAGCTCGTCGGCTCAACATCCGTTACAAAAACAAAGGCGAAAAGGGGACGCACTTTGCCCACACGCTCAACGGCACCGCCGTCGCAATCAGCAGGGCGATCCTCGCGATCCTAGAAAATTGCCAACAACCCGACGGCACGATCCTCGTCCCCGAAGTCCTCCAACAATGGGTCGGCAAAGAGCGCATCGGCGTGACGGAGTAGAACCGAATCGCACCTTGTTCGTGCATTTCGTTTCTTTCGTGGTTAAATTTCCAAGAACCACGAAAGACACGAATCACACGAAAATAGCCGGCGAGCTACGCCTCGCCGCCGTCAATCGTTACACGACTGTTGTTGCAACTGGTAGCCGCAGGGATAATAGCGAAACGGTTTTCTCACTTGCTCAAATCCCTGAGGCCCGGCTGTTTTTAGAATCGAGCCCTTTGGCGAGTACGTCGAAGGGCTTTCTCCATTCTGAGACTAGAGTTACGACGTCTAGGGTGAAGTTCAAACAGACGATTTCTAATAATCGACGTTTGGCTCGGTAATCGGCGGTAAACTATTGCTGTTTCAGGGTTTGCGAAAGTTCAAACGCTTTCACGGCTATTTCTCCAACTTCAGAACGTCCCCGATCATGCGATTCTACTTGTAGCGTGAGCTTCGCTAGGCGGTCACGTAGCTCGGTTCCTTTCGATGCGAAGGTTCCTTGGTCGATTTCCTCCAAGAGCCTCAGGTTGAGCAGTTGGTCTTGTTGATGACGCACGCGCGTCAACTGGCGGTTCAACTTGGTGACTTGCTGTTGGTTTTCTCGTTGCTGATCTTGCGTCCGTTCACGTAGTACACGGGCAAACCAGTGACGGACTTTTTCATCTTCCACGCGCAACTTGTCGAACAGGCTGAGCATCTGCTCATCGAGCTTTGCCTCATTCAGGCGGATACGTGCGTGACCGTTTGCCGTGTAACCTGCACAGCGGTAGTAACGGTAACTCTTGCCGTTCTTCTTGCTGATCGTTTCGACGGTAAAGCATCAAGAGCCATTGCCCAGCAGCCATCCGTTCCATGCCGCATCAGTGCCAGGGAGGCTGCCCGGAAGATTGCATTTGGCATCGTAGCGTGAGGACGTTCCCGATTCATCAGAAGCAACGTGTAGCCAGCTTCCGAATCAATCGACCAGCGGTAGGCAATGCGTTTTTCTTTCGACTCAGCTCGTGAGGTCGTCGAACGACAGATAAACTGCTGGCCGTTGAATCGCAATTAGTCTTGGGGCGATTCCCCTGCTTCCGCTGCCTGCTTGGCAGCATCAAGCATGGTACTCAACTTCGTGAAATTCCGGTGCTCCAGATAGAGGCTGATTTCCAGCCAGTCCTCACCACCAGTCGTAAGGGTGATAGCACTGCTGCGAATAGATTGGGGGTTAGAGCCTGTTTTTGAATCGCTATCATGGGGTGGCGGCAACGCCAGCGGCGGTCAGGCGTCGTGCCATCAGTTGAATCATGGCGATGTG
>JAADGD010000220.1 GCA_013152515.1 Planctomycetota bacterium | reverse complement strand
ACGTGGCCCAAAAATGAAACGCCAAACTCAAACATTCGTGTTCATTGGCGTTCATTCGTGGCTAAATCCCAAAATACCCGTGAACAGTTACTCTCTGTGGTTATTCTTTTTATCGAAATTGAAGAGAAATTTGTCTGGGTGCTGACTTTGCTATCTTCCTGGACTGGCTACGAAGAAAACTTGGAAAATTCGGACATTTTTGCTACGCTACTTTTTGTGGGGGGCTAGGAGGCCCCAGGATGAGTAGCATTTATCGGTATGTGGTTTTCGCTCCGGGTAAGCAACCGACGATCGAGGAGGTTGCCCAGCTGCGGGAATGGTCGGCAGCGACCAAGCAGCGATTTGCTGTTGGCATCAACGGCGAGGATGGCGGACTGGTGTTCGCGTTTGACGCTGGCGGTTTTGAATCGGCCCGCTCGGCTGGCGGAAGTCTTGCCACCTTGCTGGGGCGATGGGAAGTACGTGGTTGTGAGGTGCGCGAGCGGCTGTTGTTCGTCAAAAAGCCGACGGCACTACAACCGATGCCGGGTAGCTTGCTCCACGAATCGATCGAACGACGTAGTGAGCCGGTGTTGAAACGCAAGCAACTGGCGGCGCAAGAGGCGTTGGGCCGTGCTGGTTTGAAATTCCATCGGACGCTCGAGCAACATGCTTGGTTGCACCGTGTGGCGCAGGTGGTGCCTTATGCGTTGATCGGTTTAGGCGGTTTGCTGATCGTTGCCACGGGCATTTTTGCCCGACAACGGCTTTTGAAATCGCCAGCTGAGCGGCGTGAGCAGACGATCGAGCGCGTGGCAGGCGATGCGATGAGAACGCCGTTGGCGAGGCAGGCGAAGGAAGTGAAATCACAGAGAAACAAAGGATACGAAGATGAGTGACGAATGGGCAGAGGACGACGAAGATTGGGACGACGAATACGAAGCAGAAGACGAAGCGACGGGACTCTGCCCCGAATGCCGAGCCGAAATCGACGTCGAGGCCGAAATGTGCCCGGCGTGTGGCTACTGGCTAACCACCGCCGACCGCCACGCGCTGTGGGACGGCGGATCGCCGGTGAGGGGGGTGATGAGTGTTGGCAAAATGGTGTTAGTGGTGATTTTGATTGTTGTGATGTCGGGGTTGGCCATGCTTTTTTAACAAGCATTTTTCTCCAAACGAATATTATGAACTCAGTTGAAATGCCCGCCGTCGTTCAGGAATGGGTGAAGGCTCATCCAATCGTCGCGGCGATTTCTGCGCTTGTTTTGCTAGGCGCGATCGTCGTGTTTGCAGTTCGCTACGGTGATATAACGCATCGTTGGTGATGACTGGCTGCTTTCATGAAAGCGCAGCAAAACAGCCCGGCGAAATACGTCGGGCTGCATTTTGGGTTGGTCGGTTTCTTTTTTGCTACGCCGACGGGCGGCGGAAATACTGGTACGCCGACAGCACTTCGTAGAGATCACGCGAAATCGTGATGTCGTCGTGCTCGAAATCGGTGAGCCAGGTGCGCTCGCTGGCGATCGCGTCGGCGATCAGCGGCAATGCTTCGCCGACCGAGACGGTGACGGTGTCTTCATTGGTGTGGGTTTCGTCGGCTTGGGCCGTAGCAGGTACTTCTGCTGGGCCACGGTATATTCTGAGCTTGGTATTTGACGTTGTATTGATCATTTCGTGAGGGTTCCTTCCCATCGCGCTAATTGACGTTTCTAGCGTGCGACCAGACACTTTGCCGAGCCGTCACGACCCAACGCCCCCCTTCGCACTCAGTTAGGTATCGGCTGTGTGGACGGCGGGCTTTGATTTCTTTCGGAAGATAAATCGGATTTTCTCGTTGGTGAGTGCTAGCGCTAGCAAGGTCAAGCTATCCTACGGTCAGCGCCCTGGAGGATTGAGCCGCTGTGGCGTATTATGGCGGCAATGACTGCTGCCACACTTTCTAGGTAGCGATGCTAGCATCAAGCTGAGACGTGAACACTATGGACTTCAAAGAACGACTTCACCGAGCGGCCGAGCGTGGCCAGCAGGCCAAAGAGGCTCAGGCGGCTGAGGCGACCGCCAAGGCGATGAGCGAAGAAGAGTGCCGACGACTGCACTCGCAGTGCCGTCGCGAGCTGACCGACCACATCGAGTCGTGCCTGCGTCAACTGGCGGACAATTTTCCTGGCTTTGATTTTGAGACCATCGTCGACGACAAAGGCTGGGGTGCCGCGATCCGGCGGGACGATCTCTCGCTCAACGCGGGCAAGCGTGACAATTTGTTCAGCCGACTCGCAATGACTATCAGCCCATTCAGCAAATACAAGGTGCTTGATCTCCAAGCCAAGGGTGCCGTTCGTAACAAAGAAAATTTCAGCCGTAGTCACTACGAACTGCTGAAGGATGCCGACCTCGACGCCTTTCGGCAACTGATCGAACGGTGGACGCTCGACTATGCCGAGCATTACGCCGGCAGCTGAGTTGCGCAAACGATGGCAAATGTCGAATGACGCCCATTCCATTGAGAAACGGCCCAATGACGAACGACGAATATGTTTTCGTCATTCGCCATTCGAGCTTCGTCACTCCTTCGTCCTTCGTCATTCGTCATTTTTGAATTCGTCATTCCGCGCTAGCGGTCACAAGTTGCTTTAGCGAATCGAGGCATTCAATAACCGACTCGGGCGTGGTGTCGCGCCAGTTTTCGCGGCGGTGGGCGATGATTGCCAGTTTGAAGCTCTCGAACGCCTCGGCGAGATCGTCGGGCAGTGATTCCACATCGACGCTAAGCCGCGTACGTTTCTCGACCGGGTCAACCGATTCTGATTCACCCGCCACCCCAACGCCAGAATTTGGCAACTCGCTTGCGGTTTCGCCGGTGCCACCAAGTTCCGCCGTGCTGGAAGTCAGGGAATCGGAATCGCCCGTAGCTTCCCGATCCCCATCCGCGGAAGACGAAGAGGATTGCGTCTGGGCCTCTTCGGCTTCAGCTTCGGTCTGCTGCTCGGCGGTGGCTTGGGCGACTTCGGCGGTTTGCTCTTCGGGGGTGGTGCCGACGGTTTCCCAACGCTTGCCGCGCATTTGCGAGACTGACCAACTGTTTTGGATGCTGCCTTCGAGCCACATCTCGGCGTCATCCCAATCGAGGCAGGCCTGGAAATGGCTCCAGTGCAGGCCCTCGTACTGCGTCGAGACATCGCCAAAACGCTGCGACACGCGGCGCAACCGACCGACGTGCTGGCTGGTGACCCCGCCGACAAGTTGTGCCCACGTTTCGTCGGAATACTCGGTCACTGCGGCGTCAGAAGCTATCATGGCCTCACGCCACTCGCAGATGATCTGGCCTTTTTCCCAGTTGGTCGTGCTGATCAGGTGGTTCCACTTGCCAACGCATTGGTCGGCTACGTCGGTGTCTTGTGCTTTCGTGCCCACTGCTTCGGGGCCTTCAGTCGCTACAGCCACAGCAGCATCTGCCTCGGGCTTTGTCATGGGGCGAGAAAAAGGTTTTTCGTGAGGAGCGCGTTTTCGTTTGGCCATCGTGGGCGATTCCTTTCTAGAGAGATTGTCAGCCGCGTAGCCACGCAACGCACGGCGCGCTAGAGAGCTTTCTTCATCGCGCCGTGCGTTGCGTGACAACGCGGCTATTCTGAGTGGGCCGCGAATTCTAGCATGAGCTGCTGGCCAACAGCCAGCAGCGCAGCACCCACAAACGACAAGAAAATTGCCTCACGAGCGAACAAAGCCCGCGTAACCCCTACGGCAAGCACATTCGAGCGTGCTCGGCGTGCAGATTCGCGCATCGGCGAGCGCAGCACCAAGCGTCGCGAAGGGGAAAACCTGTCGATAGCGTCGGGCTATTCGGCCGAGGCGCGCTGATCTGACTCAAAACCGCACGTTTTATGCGAACCATCGCAGAAGGGGTTGTTGCCCGATGCGCCGCAGCGGCAGAGCGCGATCGCCGGCTTGTCGGCATCGAGCGGAAAGGCGTTGCCTTCGGAATCGGTCAAAGTGATTGGCCCAGAGACGAGGAAGGGGCCGTTGGGACGCATGCTGATTTTGACGGGGTCGGGCATAGGGGGCCTTGGGGGAGAGGTTGCTTGGTTTGTGAATGGGTGGGCGGAGTATAGCGTGTTTGTGGCGGGGGTGTTAGCGGGACCCGCCCGCTGAAGCGGGCTCGCCTGTGGCTTGTTGGAGAATGAAGAGGACTTGGACTTGGGGATTTTGCTTTACTTTTGAGGGAGCCGAATGCGAGGAAGATTGCTCGGTGAGTAGCTTGCGATCGAATTTCAAGACACCGTTTCCTCCTTGGGTTTGGTATTGATTGGCATCAAGTCGCTGTGCCCTGCCACGCTGGGAGAAGGTGGAAGACTGTTTCGCTCGCTTGAGCTGTTGCAACTTGTTTTGGGCGAGTTGCGTACCGCTGCGTTCCAATAGCCGCCATTTTTCAAGTGGGAGTTTGGTCGACTTTTGTTCGGCCAGCACTCGGACGGAAGCAAAGTTGTGCGTGTCGGCATTGTAGGCTTCGAGGAGGTTTTCGATTTGTTCGGTCGTTGCTTCGACCAATACTATTTCTTCTTGCATGGTTGGCTGTTCCTCTGGCAACTTCTTTGACTTCCCACGGCGTATGGCGAGATCGCTCGAGACAGCAACACCGTCAACGTCAACTACGCCACTCTCATCGCTATCGCTATCCTCTTCTTGTTCATTGGCTCCTACCAGCACAACACCATTGCTGAGCAGTAGCTGATTAAATTGCTCAAAACTATCTGCACCGTCATTCAGAGTGAGAATCACCTGACAATCCGGTTGAACGTCGTCGGCAGCCGGCTTGCTCATCGCCTCTGTGAGCGTCGCACTGCCAGGGGACATGGCTGCTCGAGCGCGAAATCCAGAGGAGGCACCCGCCTCGCTCTCACGGTCAACTTTTACACCGTCAACGCTCGCGCTGTCAGCAAAGGCCCCCCCAGCTCCTCCACCGCCTCCCCCTCGTGCCACGATCTCTTCGTCTACGGCGACCTCCTCCTCTTTTCCTTCTGTTGCAACAGCTTCTAAGCGTGGCTCCAATTGTGGTGGCTCGCCTGGAGCCGGTTTGGCGCTAGCCAGCGGTTTTTCTTCTTGCTGGGCGTTCGGCAGTAAAACCGTCAGTAGCAACGACGCCGCCAGGGCCATCGCTGGCCACATCCAGCGTCGTGAGGAACGCGGCTCGCGCGACATCGAAGCCCGTGCTTCTTCGGTTCCCAACAACATGGCACGCTCGGCACGCTGCATGACCGTCGTCTGTAGATCGTCACCGACCGCCTGCCGAGGTAGAGATTGCAATTCCTGGCTGAGCGCACGTAGTTCGTCAACCAACTGGCGCGCCTGCGGATCGTCGGCCAAACGTTGCTCGACCTGCGCAAGCTCCTCGCTCGTCAGTTCGCCATCGACATAGGCGCTAAGGAATTCATCGCTAAGGAATTCGTCGTCGAAATTTTTGGTTTGGTTGGTCATGGGGTCGTTATTCAACTCCCGCTCCCTTACGGTCGGGGTTCGCCTTATTCGTCATTTCATCCGGCAGAAGGGCCTGCAATTGTTCTTTCAATTGAATTCTCGCTCGAAACAGCCGACTGCGAACCGTGCCGACGGGTAGTTCTAGAATGTCGCTGATCGTCTCGTACGAAAAACTTTCCAGCTCGCGTAGCACGAGAATCTGACGATGCTCTTCGTTCAATTTGAGTAGCGCCAGTTGCAATTGCTCGGCCCGCTCGCGCTCGATCAGTTCTTGTGCGGCGGTCGGTTGCTGTGCCACAGGTTCCTCCCCCACGTTTTCTTTGGTCATGTCGAGCGATTCGGTCGGTCGGCGTCGGCGGCGATGGCTTAGCGCCAAGTTCATCGCGATGCGATACAACCACGTATAAAATTTGGCGTCACCGCGAAAACTGTCGAGCTTGACGAACGCCTGCACGAAAGCGTCTTGCACGATGTCTCGCGCGTCGTCGCGGCTACCCAGCACGCGCACGAGCGTATTAAAAACCCGATCTTGGTAACGCTCAACCAAGCGGCCAAACGCCTCTTTGTCACCGCCGACGGCAGCCTGCACCAGTTGTGTGTCGTCCGTCAGCACGTCGCTCACGCTAGGCTCTAAGGGGTTGGACGCTGGAGGGTGGGGGAAAGTTCCAATGCAAATGGATCGAGAAATTGAGGAGCGAAAAATTGGTCATCAGTTAATAGTCAATTTTCATTTGTCATTGGTTTGCCCGTTGCTCTCCACTGACAAATGACTCTTGTCAAATTAACTAAAGACAAATTTCTTACTACCCTACGGTTTCTGCTACCATTGTTTCATGGATCCGCTCATTTGGATAGACGAACAGCTCGATCGCCTGCGGCAGCAAGACCTCCATCGCGAGCTGCCGCAGCCGCTCAAAACCGTCGGTCCGACCTACCAGGTCGACGGTCGCGAACTACTGAATTTCGCCTCAAACGACTATCTCGGCCTAGCGTCAGACCCGCGGTTGGTCGAAGCGGCCGCCCAATCGCTCCAAGAAACCGGTTTAGGCCGCGGCGCCAGCCCGCTGATTTGCGGCCGCTCGACGGGACATTTCGAGCTAGAGCGGCAACTCGCTCAGTTCGAGAACACCGAAGCGGCACTCTTATTTGCTAGCGGTTTCGCCGCTAACACCGGCACGATTCCCGCGCTAACGGGCGCAGACGATGCGATTTACAGCGACGCGCACAACCACGCCAGCATCGTCGATGGTTGTCGCTTGTCGTCGGCCGTGATACACATTTATCCGCACAACGATGTCAACTCGCTGGAATGCTTGTTGCAAGCCGGCCAAAAATATCGCCGCCGCCTGATCGTCACCGACACACTGTTCAGCATGGACGGCGACTTGGCCCCAATGCCCCAGCTTGGCAAGTTGGCCGAACAGTACGACGCGATGCTAATGGTCGACGAAGCCCACGCCACCGGCGTTTTCGGCGAGCACGGTCGCGGCGTCGTCGAGCATTTTTCCACCGAACATCCTCAGCTCCATCAGCAAGTTCATGTTCGCGTCGGTACGCTCAGCAAAGCGATCGGCGCTGCCGGAGGTTTTGTTTGCGGCAGCCAGTCGCTGATTCAATGGCTAACCAACCGCGCCAGAACTTACGTTTTCTCCACCGCCCAACCCGCCCCCACCAGCGCCGCCGCCTCAGCCGCATTAAAAATCATCACCTCCGAACCAACAAAGAAGCGGCGCAACTTGTTGCGAACCGCCGCCAAGCTCCGCAAAAAACTCCAAGCCCAAGACTGGAACACCGGCGACTCCGCCAGCCAAATCATCCCGCTCTACATCGGCCCCGCCCAAAAAACGATGCAACTGGCCCAGCAATTACGCGACCGTGGCTGCTGGGTCCCCGGCATCCGCCCCCCGTCGGTCCCAGAGGGCAAGTCGCTCCTACGGCTATGCCTCTCGGCGGCCCACGACGAAAAAATGCTAGCCAGAGTGGTCGAGGCTTTGGCCGTTATACGTAAAACATAGGAAAATCTATTTTTGAGAAATCGCGTGCTAGGGGAATGCTCCTATCACATATCTAGTTGTAGGATGATGCCGCTAGGCCCATCGCATCAAAGGGTTCAAATCCAAAGGAAAAGCCACCGATAAACGCGGATAAACGCAGATGCTGATGAGGAATAATTTTTAGCCGAATTCGATTGCCCAAAAGAAAACTAGCGAAAAAACTCCGACTTCCTCCGGAAAATCGGTGTTTATCTGTGTTCATCCGTGGCTAATTTTTTCCCTCGCGTGAACGGTAGGCTGTAACCCACCTGGATTTTTGCCCACCAGAAGCAAAAGAGTTACAATATGACGAAGTAAGAATGTTACGTACATACTGTAGCATCAGGGCACATTCGTTGCGTACTGGCCAGCCTCCAGTAGGCAATTGAGAACCTGCCGCGAGTACCCCATGTCCTTAAAGCCACACCATTTCACGCAAACTATCCGCGGCTTAGTCATTGGTTTCTTGAGTGGTGTTAGTCTGTTGGGGTTTTCCTACTGGTGTTCAACCCTACCTGCTATCTCCGGCGTGTCGCTGAAGTGGGCGTTCACCCCCTGGTGGCGGAACTGGGGTACAGCAGCCGTGCTCTTCGTGTTGTCAGTTTCTATCGGTGTATTCTTGGACTTTTTGCGGAATTTTCGCCGAACGGGCAATTCCGATGAACCTTGACAATAAACTGATTTCGAATGCAGTCCGGTGCGAAGCGGCGACCCATCGTTTCGTTTGACCTTGAATCTCTCGATACGATGGGCCTTGCGGCACCATCCTACATTTCGACAACTTCTTTCGGTTTCGTCGGCCTACCGCAGAAACTCCGACGCAGCTAGGTCGCTCCGTGACCAGTTCGGAACACATCGTCCCGAGCGGTTTCGTATCGCCCCGTACGCTCTACGCCGAATACTGGCCTGACACATATCTGTTGTGCTGCCCGCCTCTTGGGAGGTACTGACTTGGCAACGTACAGGCTGGAAGCCTATTTCACGAAGGTGGCCACGAATCGCGAGTGGCATCGTCAAGAGTTTGGTTCCACTTTTCATTGAGGAGAACTTGTTGTGCCTGGAGTTCACCGTCTCTTTGGATCTGCCTACCATATCCTTCAATAGTTCCGATTTCAGCGGCCGCGAATGAAACCGCTTTTTCACAGCCAGGACATTTGAATTCGATTGTTGCGTAGTCCATGAGTTTTTTAGTAATGCTGTCGCCGCCTTCACTGTCTACCAGGAAAATCAAGCATTCAGCTTCACCGACGCATTGTCGGCGACATTGACCCAGACGTGAACGTGCGGCGCGCCGCGGTAGTGCCAGACGAACGACGGGCCTTCGAGTCGCCAGTTGTCCCAGGTATGGTCTTTGCCGATGTCGCCTTGTTCGTAGAAGGCCAAGTGACAGGCGTCTAGGCCGCCTTGTTTTTTTAGGCAAGCGGTCACTTCGTCGCGGTCGCTTTGGCGGTACGGTTCGACGAGCTTGCGCAGGACTTCTTGGACGCGCTCGCGTTGGTCGGCGGAAAACTCAGTGAGCGGGATGCCTTGGAATTCGCCTTCGCAACCTCGGAATCCGACTTGCGATTCTTTGGGCAGACCTTGTTTGACGAGCGCTAGTTTTTGCTGTTTACCGTCGAGGGCTTGGTACAGCTTGTTCGCCTCGACTGCCTGCGGCCAAAAAACATTGCCTGGGTGAGTGGGGCCTTCGTCGTCGCCATCGGCGGCGTGGCCGTAAAAGATGGGCCCACCAAAGGCGACATGCTCGGCCGTATTGCCATCACAACGAATGGTCAGATGACGACCAGTGAAGACAAATTCAAACTCCTTGCTGCCTGGTTGCCCAAAAATGGCGATGCTGTTCGCTTCGCCAAAACCGCCTGAGTCTTCGTCGAGCTGTTGGTCGATGCGCGCATGCCACTCAGGCTCGAACAAACCCTCAAAAATGCCACGGATCATGGCCCGCTGATCCGACGAATAAAAATCGTCGTTGACGGCAGGGTCGGTGATCAGCCAGTTCGCTGCGATACGGGTACGCAGCAAGCCTCGTTCTGAATCTTGATGTTCCCAGCCGAAACAGATGACCTCGCGTTGCCCGGGCGAGAGCGAATCGTAGAGTACCTTTACGAGCGATTCCGCAGAGGACGTTTGGCTGCCCGCTGACTCGGCAGCAACGGCTTGCAATGCTGGCAGGCACAACGTGGCTCCCGCTGCGAGGGTCGTCTTGCCGGCTTGCTCCAAAAAAGTACGCCGGGCAACGGGGCTGACCACTCGGTTGTTCATCAATCGCTCATCGGTTGGCATCGGGAGGCTCCTTAAATGGGAGGGAAGGAAGCGGTCTCTTCGGGCAACATTAGAGCCTGTTTGCCGCATATTTGCAAATTCCATTTGTCTTTCCAGCAGAACTGCAAAGTCAGCATCCAGACGGATTTTTCTTCAATTTCGATAAAAAGCATCACCACAGAGCGACTGTGTTAAAGGTCAAGTAAGGAATCCTGCTCGGATCAGATTTTTTCAAGATTTTTCCCAGGAGTGTTGTTTTTTACCATGGTGTTGAGGATGACCAGCAATTTGCGAATACCAGCGACCTGGATCGCCTGGAAGGATTTTCCGGCAATGGCCAACCGTTGGGCAAACGCCTTGATGACGGGGTTGTACCGCCGGGCAGTGAGGGCGGCCATGTACAGTACCGATCGGACTTTCCGCCGGCCTCCCCAAGTCGAGCGTCGGCCACGCATGGTGCCGCTGTCCTTGGCGAAGGGGGCGACGCCCACCAGCGAAGCAATCTCTTGGCGATTGAGTTTTCCTAGTTCAGGAAGTTCTGCAACGAGTGTCGCTGCGACCGTGGGGCCAATGCCGGGTGTACTCATGAGCAGCTCCAACCTGGCTTTCCACTGGTCGTCCCCATTTCCAGCAACGGTCGAGCAGCTTGGCAATACGATCTTCGATCGTTTTGATTTCTCGGTCGATCGTCTTCAGCACTCGCCCGAGCGTCTTCTGGATAAATTTATCGGCGGTCTGCTTCGAGCGATTTTTTTCTGCGACATGGACTTCCAGCAGTTGTCGACGCCGCGTCACCAAAGCCTCTAGTTCTCGGTGTTTTTTCGAGGTTTTCGCCGTCGGCCGCGGCGCGACCAAACGGGCAAACTCGGCCAGCACCGCCGCGTCCAAGGCATCGGTCTTGGCCAATTGGCCAATGCCTTTGGCAAAGTCTCGGACCTGGCGTGGATTCACCAGCGCCACCGCGAGTCCTGCGTCTTGCAATGCGAACATCGCCGGACGCTCGTACCCGCCCGTCGATTCGATGACCAGCAAGACATTGCCCAGGGATTGCCCCCAAGCAACCAACTTGGCATGGCCTGTCGCGTTGTTGTCGAAAGCGTGCCATTCCTCGCTCGACATGGGGCCACCCGGCATGACACACACATCGAGGGGGGGTTTGGAAACTTGGGCTTTGGAAACATCAATGCCGGCAAAGGCAGAGGGTGTTGCCACTTCGGTAGGTGTTTTCGCAGGTTCAAACACGCTCAACTCCCGGTCTTGCGGATGCGAGCTCGGCACTGGCGGAGACTTTTTCCGACGGCGACGGCTCTGGCG
>JAADGD010000050.1 GCA_013152515.1 Planctomycetota bacterium | reverse complement strand
TTTTTTTGCTCTCTTGCAAAAATTCTAACCGTTAGTAACACGAAGGGCGATTTGGCCCTGCCCTTTGGATAGATGTGCCGGAACGCACAGTAGTGATGCGCACTAGTTGCTTTTCTCCCTGAGTTCAATCGTCGGTTCAGCCTTGATGAACAGCTTGTGAACGAGCCGTTTTTCTTTAACGAACTGAAAACCGGTTTGCTTGGAAAGCGAGTCGAGGAAGGTTTTTTCGAGATCTGGATCGAGTGGAGCGTGCTCAGAAACGATTTTGCCTTCGTACTTCCAAAGAAAACGTGGAGTATTCGGCAACTTGTTTATTTCGTTGACAACAGGCAGGCGCACTACCTCCCCGATGGCTTGCAAGAGCCTTTGAAAGGAACCTGAAGAAAAAGTATGCAAAGAACCCCTGCGTAGGACTGGAAAAAGAAAAAACCCTTCTTCCTCCCCTTCGACCACTACAGGCTTTCCCTCTTTTCTTGGCAAGGGTGAGAACTCGTAATCACCTTTGACAATCAGTGCTGTTTTCTCAACCTGTTTCCATTCCAGCGTTAGTTTGGACGGTAGTTCTTCGTTGAAAATCTCTTCGAGCGAGGCGACTTCTTCGACAGTCGGAAGGCGAAAATCCCAAGCATCCCAGGACATCACCCAGTCACCAGGAAATGCGGAATCCAACACCGATTCGTGACATTCAAACTGCTGCCGTTCCAAATGCAAGACATTTTTCAGCACGTCTTCCAACGTGGCGATTTTCACTCTGAACATGGCAACACGAGTCTCTTCTTCAGGCGCCGACAGAAAGAGAATCGCCTCAGATTTCATTTCGTCACCAGGATTAACAGAGTTCGATAAGAGGTGCCGAAGCTCTTCGCGAAGTTCAGGGAATGGTTCGCCGATGTGCTTTAGCAACTGGCCCGGTTCAAGTTTGTAGCCATGCAGCTCAGCAAGCTGGTTTATCATGTCCTTCTGGCGAGTTCGTCGCTGCAGTGCTTCCTGAGTTTCAGAAGTTACGTTGCCCTTCGCTACCCCGTCAACCTGTGCAGCAGGCACCAACTCGACTAGCGGCAACAACCCAACGGCAACAGCAAGCACTATCGCCACACCGAGCGTTTGTCGAGGCGTCCGCCCCGTAGACACCAGCCCCGGCAGCCGGCGCATTCGTTGCCGCCAAAAGGTACTCAACTGCATCCGCGAACCTGAATCGAGCGACGTCGTCCACGGGCCAAAATTCTTGTGTTGGTGTTTCATCGTTTGGTTCCTCCGGCGAATTGGGCTGAAAGGGCGGCGTGGGCGGCGATTCGTGCAGCGTTGTGACTGACGACGTCGACGAGCGTGTCGGCGTAGTCGCTTGCTGAGCTGTTGCTGTGCTGGATGGCAAGTTGGTCGCAGGCGAGTTCTCGCTCGAGTTTGATTCGATAGGCGACCCAGTGCGCCGCTGGGTGGAACCAGTAGACGAGCTGCATGACGGTCGGTATCCAGCACCACAGCAGGTCGCGACGCCGGATGTGGGCCAGTTCGTGCAGTACGATTTGACGCAGGCGGGTTGGCGTGGCTGAATCAACTAGCGATTTGGGCAACACCAAAATTGGCTGCCACACACCGCAGACGAAGGGCGAAACATCTGCGTCGATTTGTTGTGTTGTTGGCGGACGGGGCAAGCCGAGTGCTGCTGCGCATTCGACGACCAGGGCTTCTTGATTCTTCGCTGGTTGGGCTTGGTGCAGGAGTCGGCGTAAGCTTTTTCGTTGGGCGAGTACACGGGCGATTTGGTACGCCACAACGGTTAGCCATACGGCCAGGAGGCCGGTTTGCCATTTTATTTGCGGCCCAAGAGATGAGGGGTTGGCGGTTTGCGGTGGCGAAATCGCAAGCGACGGGGCGCTGGTTTTCGTTGGGGCGTCGGTTGGTGTTGGTGCCGGTGAGGGCAGTTCGATCGCGGTGTTTGTGACCGTCGGTGGTGGCTTGCTGGCGAATCGAGCGGGCAGCGGCACATCGACCAGCCAGAACGGTAGCAACAGCAGTTTCAGTGCTACGATCTGCCAGAGCCAAAAACGAACGGCTGGCGAGGCGCGACGCAACAGCATTGCCGCCAGGGCAACCAGCAACACCAGTACGGTCGACTGCCACAAGAATGTTGCCGATCGATCGATCAAAAGTGTTGACGCTGCGTTGCTGATTTCAAAAAACTGGTTCATTGTTCAATTCCCTGTAGCCCCCGGCTCTGCCGGTGGGATGAATCGCCCCAACGGCTTGGTCGTTCAATCCTTGGTGGTTCTATCCCCCGGCAGAGCCGGGGGCTACGATGTTTGTTGCAGCATTTTCGTTTTTGATGTCGCTAGGAATCGATTTTTCCTGCGATCTTTTTCAGCGTTTGGATATCTTTGGCCGACAGTTTTTTCTGGCCGGCCAAATAGGCCACCAAAGGTTCGGCGGAACCGCCCAACGCGCCTTCGACAAACCGCCGGACGAGTTCGGGCAGCACCTGTTGCTGCTCGACGGTCGCTGTGTATTGGGCGGGCCGCGCGCCGTCGCGTTGCAAGAGGCCTTTCGCTTCGAGCCGCTGCATGGTCTTGAGCACGGTCGTCCTGGCGACGTCGCGTTCCTCTCGCACGACGTCCGAGATATGGCGTTCTGAGCAGGGCTGATATTGCCAGACAAGTTGCAACACGCGGGACTCCAGTTCGCCAAGGGTCGGTATTTCGTCAGCCATGAAAGCCTCGGTAGTTTGCAGGAAGTAAATGTAATCGTTCACGAAAAAAGAAAGAGCCGCCGATGGACGCCGATATTTGAACTCGATTTTCTCCTCTGCGTTTGTCGGCGTCCCTCGGCGGTTCCTTCTTTCCTGGGCACCTTTGCGTGAGGCTCTACTGTTGCTTGTTGACCCGGGAACGGAGGTAAGTGATTTACGGCACTTGCCGTACAGGGGTCAGTTTACGACCGACGCCGTGCGCCGTCAAGAGGATTTACGGCAGAAGCCGTAAAAAGTAAAAAGAAAAAAGTAAAAGAAAAAGCCCCGGAGGAAACCTCCAGGGCTTTTCGGATCGTAAATATGCAATTTGCAATGGATCATTTGCAATTTGCAATATTGCTTTTACTTGATCCCTAGCAATTCGATATCAAAAATCAGCGTGCTGCCCGGCGTGATCAACGGGCCGCGTTGCTCGTTGCCGTAGGCCAACTCGGCTGGGATGAAGAGTTTCCACTTAGCGCCGACTTTCATCAGTTGCAGCGCTTCGGTCCAGCCTGCAATCACTCCCTGCACACCAAACTCAATCGGCGTACCATTGGAAGCGTCGAACTCCTTGCCGTCGATTAACATGCCGCGGTAGTTGCAACTGACCGTGTCGTTCAACCCCGGCGTGGCGCCGGTGCCCGGTTTGATCACTTTGTACTGCAAACCACTTTTGGTGACTTTGACACCTTCTTTGGTTTTGTTTTCGGCGAGAAACGCTGCGCCCAATTTTTGGTTCTCTGCCCCGGCCACTTGTTGCTGCGCCATTGCTTTGTTCCTCATTAGCACTTGAAGTTGTTGTAATGCTTTGCCACAAGTTGCTTGGTCGTACTTTGACTTGCCACCGCTCAACCCATCCTGCACACCCGCGACGAGGCTTTCGATGTTCAGCGCGGTTTCGGCACGGTGAAAGCTCCTGCCCATGTCGACACCGATCGCGTAGCTGTACAGTTCGGCGGTCGTCGGCTTGCTGACGGGTTGCTTGGCTTCCCTGGCTGGCAAGGTCTCTTGAGCTACGACCCAGGCGGCGCCGATTGTCAATAATACACCGCACGCACTTAATACTATTCTCTTCATCGTCTTGTTTTTCTCCCTGTCGGCTGGCTCAGCCGCTTCGCAAGAGGCTCGCTGCTCCATCTACCAACATTATCTCGGTTGTCACAGCCATTGATTACCTAGCCGTCAGTCACAGCGGACAGCTCTACAGGCGGGATTATACTGTTTTTGCGTCGGTTCGTATTCCCCATCTGTTCTTTTCACTGGTTCTGGCTGACGGCTTTCAGCCATCAGCCATCAGCAATCAGCTAGAATTCGTGTGCAAACGCCTGAAGTGCTAGGCTGAAAGCTGACGGCTGATGGCTGACGGTTTTTACTTTGAGCATTTATTCCCCGCAAACTGCCCTGAAGCCGCCTATTTTACGAGTTTCCTCCCGGTACAGGTTGTTGGTTGTAACCTGGAAAATGAGGTACAATCGTAGCAGAAGCCGGCAAAGTGCAGGGGCTCGAATCTTGTTGCGGGACACCAGTTCATGGCATACGCTTTTTACCGATCGAAATCCGAACTCGTATCAAAACAACGGGCGAAAACCGCCGGTTTCACGTTGGTCGAGTTGCTCGTGGTAATCGCCGTGATCGGTGTGCTCATCTCGCTGCTGCTGCCGGCGGTGCAAGCCGCCCGTGAGGCGGCGCGGCGGATTCAGTGTACCAACAATCTCAAGCAGGTTGCCCTAGCGACGCTCAGCTACGAGTCGGCTTATGGCTCTCTGCCCCGTTCCGGCAGGCTGGCGGTCGACGAGCTGACTTTCGTCAGTGATGGAACCAAGGTTTTCTATGCTGCTGCGAACCACCAAGCTGGCACCCAAACGAGCTGGGCTGTCGATTTGCTGCCCTACGTCGAACAGCAGAATCTCTACGACGCTTTCGATCTGACCAAAAATGCCTTTGAGCAAACGAGCGAAGCCCAAGCTGCGTTCGTCTCGGGTTACCTCTGCCCCAGCGACGAAGCCGAAGGACGCTACTTTGTCGACGAAGAACTCACCCGCGGCAAACAGTTCGCCAAAGGCAACTACGCCGCGTATGTCAGCCCCTACCACGTCGATATGCAGCTCATTTACCCCGGCGCTTTGATCGCTACGGGGCAGCCGCTTCAGCATATCGAAGACGGTAGCTCACTAACGATTGCGTTCTCCGAGGTGCGAACGATGGACGTCGATCAAGACGAACGTGGCGTTTGGGTGCTGCCCTGGGCGGGATCGAGCATTCTTTCGTTCGATATGCACCACAAGTGTTCCAATGGAAAAATCTTCTGCCCACAAGACCGATACTTTCGAGCCCACCCCGGCAGTGTAGGGTTGACTCAAACTCCCAACGTGGCTCACGGGCCTGTCAAAGATACGCTCCATCTCTGTTCCGCTGGCAGCGTTCATCAAAACCAAGCTGACCTCGAAAGTATGCCCTGCACGCGTTGGAATGGAAGAGTCGGACGGCTCGGCTACTACTCTGCCTCGCCACGTAGCTTGCACGCGGGCGGCGTGAATGTCGCTTATCTCGATGGACATACCGGTTTCGTCACCGACGACGTCGACGAATTCTCGTTCGCCTATCGCATCAGCATCAACGACGGACAGCTCGAAGGCAGCTACGATGAATAAGGCGATGGATAAGGCGATGAACAAATGGATGACTAAATTGATGACTAAATTGATGATTGAGGTGATGACCGAGGTGACGGCATGACGGAGGTGATGTCCCGGGCACGAAAAAAATCGTTGCCTCAGTTTAGCTTCTCGCTGCCTGTGGCGATGTTGGTTGTTGGCGTGCTGATGATCGGTGCTTCGTTCTTGCCCCTCGGCAATTGGGCTGCTCGGTCGCAATGGACTCCCGAAGACTCGGCTGTCTACGATCGCGTTAGCGGCGAATACAAGCTCTCCGCCTACCAGTCGCCGGCGCGTGCGGGGCTCAGTCAGGCAGAGTGGGATTCCCAACGTGACAAAATGAAGCAGCAAATGCAGGCGTTGCAGCAAAAGCTCGATCGTGCGAAGAGCCAGCCCAAACGCTGGAGCCGCTATTTGCTGGCCGTGGGCTGTCTGCTGGCTGCTGCTGGCTTCTTTGCCAATGCTTCGCGCCGTTCTTGAGGGTTTGTAGTCTTTTTGAATGGTTTGGCTGATTATTGTGTGGGCCCCAGTCGCTGAAGCGGCCTCGCCGGGTTGGGGTTTGAGGGGTCGGTTTTGTGGTAAAGTCGAGTTGTTCTCCTTTCTCCTGCGGTTTAGACTGTGTGGTTCCCTGGCTGCCTTTCTCCCGCTCCCTTACGGTCGGGGCTCGCCATTTCTCCAACCCCCCAGTCCCCATATCCCAGCCCCATTTCCCAGCCCCCATATTTCGCTCCGATGACTTCCTACAATCTTACTCACCTCAAGCAGCTCGAAGCCGAGAGCATCCACATCATCCGCGAAGTTGCTGCTGAGTTCGACAACCCGGTCATGCTCTATTCGGTCGGCAAAGACTCGGCGGTGATGGTTCGGCTGGCCGAAAAAGCTTTTTACCCGGCCAAGCCCCCTTTCCCGCTGATGCACGTCGACACAACCTGGAAGTTCAAGGAGATGATCGCGTTTCGTGAGAACCTGATCCGCAAAGAACTCGGCTGGGATCTGATCGTCCACATCAACAAAGAAGGCGTTGCGCAAGGCATCGGCCCCTACACCCACGGCAGCGACGTCCACACCGACATCATGAAGACCGACGCCCTCAAACAGGCACTCGACAAACATCAGTTCGACGCGGCGTTCGGCGGTGCTCGTCGCGACGAAGAAAAGTCGCGAGCCAAAGAACGCGTCTACTCCTTCCGCGACCAAAACCACACCTGGGATCCTAAGAACCAACGCCCCGAATTGTGGAACCTCTACAACGGAAAAGTCCACAAAGGCGAAAGCATCCGCGTCTTTCCGTTGTCGAACTGGACCGAGCTTGACGTTTGGCAATATATCCACCTCGAAAAAATTCCGATTCCACCGCTTTACTTTGCAGCCAAGCGGCCCATCGTCGACGTCGACGGAGCGCTGATCATGGTCGACGACGATCGGATGCCTGCTGACATCGCCGCCAAGGCCGAAGAGCGCATGGTCCGCTTCCGCACGCTCGGCTGCTACCCTCTTACTGGCGCCGTCGAGTCGACCGCGACAACGCTCCCCGAAATCATCCAAGAAATGCTCCTCGCCACCACCAGCGAACGCCAAGGCCGCGTGATCGACCACGACCAATCGGGCAGCATGGAAGAAAAGAAACGCAAGGGCTACTTTTAGGCTACACCTAGCTTGATCGTACATGGTAAAATAAATCTGTTATGACCCCTGTTATCAGCCAACACATTGCGATGCTGCCTAGTGCCAACCACGGCGAGAAAGCCGTGATCGCGGGCACACGCATACGCATTTTGGACATTTATGTCTGGCACGAATTGCAGGGTAGGACGCCGAGCGAAATCGTCGCTGATTTTCCACAACTGACGAAAGCCGATATTCATGCCGCGATGACGTACTACTGGGATAACGAGGAGCTAATTCAGCAGCAGATGAAACGTGGCGAGGAAATTGAAGCTGAGATGCGGAAGCTCTATCCATCGAAAATTTCTCGGCAAATAAAGAGTCAGGGCAAGGATGGCGATTCGATTTCATCTTGATGAGCA
>JAADGD010000300.1 GCA_013152515.1 Planctomycetota bacterium | reverse complement strand
ACATCGGCTTGCCAGCTGCCATCGGCATTCTGACCTGAGATCAAGACTTTGACCATCGGTGGGAAAAACTCGCGCCAGTGACGACCTCCCAACTGGTACATCGCCTGGCTGCACAACAACAGGCCATAATGATAGCGATCATCGCTACGAATGTCGCCTGTCACACGTCCGGGAGCATTGTACCGCTGAAACCCACTTTTCAAAACCCAATCCCCGGCGCGCTGCGCCTCGGAGGTGTGGTGCAGTCCCGAATGCGCCAGCGCAAGAATGCCCGCCCCCGCCATGCCGCGCGACGCACGATCGCGACGTTCCAGTTTGTAGGTAAACGTGCCTTTGTCTTTCAAAAAGCAGCGACGAACATAAGCCACCGCGCGCTCGATGCGCTGCTGTTCGACCTCAAATCCCGCGTTTTTCGCCGACCGCAGGAACATCAATTGCCAACCAGTAATGGACAAGTCCGAATCGATATGCTCGTAGTCGTCCAGATAGCGCCAGCCTCCTTTATCACGATCCTGTTCGTTGGGCCAGTCTTGCATCGCAAACGATACATCCAATGCTTTTTGAATCACTGGTTGAGTCGTTTTGGTTCTTTCCGACCCTGCCATCGAAAAAGACTCGCTCAAAACCAGTCCCGCAATGGCATGGTTGTAGGATACGGTATAGCCAATGTTGTGCTGAACTGTTCGAGATATTTGACTACCGTTGGGAGCCACTGCGGCGAGGATACCGTTCCGTTTTTGACACGAAACAATGTAATCTAAAGCCTTTTGCAAGTGGTCCCCATACTTTCCCTCACCCGGCAGATGCCCTTGAGCAAGAAACGCCATCGTACACAGGCTGCTCACCGCAGGTTGGCCGGTGGGACTCGTCGGAAATGAGCCATCGGGGTTTTGCTGATGGGCCAACCATTCGAGCGCTTGGTCGACCGACTTGTTGACTCGTTCCCATTCCGTGTCGGTAAGGATCTGCCTCGGCGACTCTCCCTCAGAGGGCTCAGCCAGTGCCGAAAAGGAGAGCAATGCCATACAACAACAGAGAAAAGCTCGCATGGTTCACCTGCTTTCAGTTGAGTTGTTGATTCTAAATTTTAGGCTCGCAATTTTTCTAGCTCCGACAATCGCTCGGCGATAGTATCATCGTCGGGCAACTCGCCACAATCACGCTTGCTATCAAAGTCGATCTCGAATTCCTCCAAGTCATCACGCAACTCCGCCGCTTGGGCGGCAGGTAGTCGATCGATAAACAGCTTGCCATCGAGGTGATCGACCTCGTGCTGCACCACGCGGGCAAACAGGCCGTCAACTTCACCGACAAACTGCTCGCCCCGTAAGTTGTACGCTTCGATCGTAATTTTTTCTTTCCGCACCACCTGTCCCAATACTCCAGGAATACTCAAGCACCCCTCTTCACCTTCGACTTGCCCCTTACCACCCTTCAGTACGGGATTGATAAACACATGCTCGGCCTCTTTGTTCTTGGGATCGCCCGTCGGGTTGGCCACGAACAGCCGATACGGCAAGTCGACTTGATTGGCCGCTAGCCCGACGCCTTCGTGCTTGTACATCAGCTCGAACATCTGCGCGACCATGTCGTGCAGCTCGGCGTCAACCCGTTTCACCGGTTTCGACAGATGCCGCAAAGTGGGGTGGGGATAAAGGATAATTTCAAGTTTCAACGGTCTGCCTGCGAGAAAAAAGGACCAATCTTGTACTTTCACACAAAAGCAATTATAGAGTAGAGACGACGAGGGGCGTAGGTGTGAGTTTGCCAACGAATCGATGAAATCCACGGAGACGCTCTACGCATGGCTCTCACGCGTAACCGCTTGCTTGCCGACCGACCACCTAGCTGGCCTGCTTGGTCCGCTTCGTTGCTGATTCACGCCAGTTTGCTGGCCGCGATGTTCTACTGGCTGCAAGCCCCGCCGGTCCGCAGTGCTGCCGAACAGCCGACGCGCGAGGTCGGTATCGTGCTAAGAAAAATGACCGACGACGTCCCCCGCTTCGAGAGTGAAGGAGTCGAGGGCGAAGAAGATCACCCCAATTCCCCCGAAGAATCCCCCAGCAACGCCAACTCGAACGATCCTCTCCTAAACGCACTCCCCACCACCACCGAAATCCCTCGAAGCGACGCAGCTCTGCCGCGTCTCCCCACTCTCGGCCCCAGCACACCCACTCAAGATCGCCCCAGTAACATCGGCCAAATGACCCAAGGCGGCACGCCGTCAAAAAGCATTGGCAACAAAGCGACCGTCAGCATCTTTGGAATCTCGGGTACCGGCAGCCGGTTTGTCTACGTCTTCGACCGTTCGATCAGCATGGCCGGGGCGCCCCTACGCGCCGCCAAGCAGCAATTGATCGCCAGTTTAGATTCGCTCGACAGTGTCCATCAGTTTCAAATCATTTTTTTCAATCATGAGCCACAAGCCTGGGACTTAACGGGCGGGCAGGACAGAATCGCTTTTGCCAGCGAAGCGAACAAACACCTCGCCGACAAATTCGTCCGAAGCGTCTCCGCGACCGGCGGTACTTTTCGTCGTACGGCACTGCAACTCGCTTTGCAGCTCCGGCCCGATGTCATCTTTTTTTTGACCGATACCGACGACCCCATGACGACAGGCGATCTCGCCGAAGCCATTCGGCGCGCCCGACGCGACACGATCGCCATCAACACGATCGAATATGGCAGCGGCACGGCTTCCACGGGCGAGAACTTTTTGGTTCAACTCGCCCACGAAACTGGCGGACGCTATGTTTATGTCGATACGCAACAATTAAGCCGCTAATCGGAGCAAAATAGTTTGACTGACACGCTACTTCTCTTGGCAACGGATACGCCCCCAGCACCGAACGATGCTTGGAGCATTATTCTCTCTGGCGGTGTGACTGGGATCGCGATCTTGCTGTTGCTGGCTGTCATCTCAGTAATCGCGTTGACGCTGGTCGTCGAGCATTTGCTAACCATCCGCCGACCGATCTTGATGCCCGCAGGTTTGACGGAACAAGTACGCAAGCAGCTCGCGAACAACAAAATCGCGGCAGCCAACCAACAATGCCAACAAACGCCCAGCGCGCTCGCGGCAGTACTGCAAGCAGGACTGGCCGAAACTCCCGGCGGCTGGCCGGCAGTGGAAAAGGGCATGGAAGAAGCCTTGGCCGAACAATCGGCGCGGCTCTTGCGAAAAATCGACTACCTGTCTGTCATCGGCAACATCGCCCCCATGATCGGTCTGCTGGGGACCGTGTTCGGCATGATTTTTGCCTTTCAAGAAGTCGCCAACACCCAAGGTGCCGCCCGCGCCGCGGAGCTTGCCAGCGGCATCTATCAGGCGCTGGTGACGACCGTCGGTGGATTGCTTGTGGCGATCCCGTCGCTCGCGGCGTTTGCCGTGCTTCGGAATCGAATCGACGGGCTGATCGCGGAAACAGGCCAGCAGGCGCAAACAGCCGTCGCCCCGTTGAAACGAGCCTTCCAAACCGGTGCCCCACAAGCGTCGCCCCCAAAACCGCCAGTGGCAGGAGCCAAATAACATGCGTTTACCCCGCTTCGGTCGAAGCCGTTCAGTCGATTTCAATGTCACACCACTAATCGACGTGGTGTTTTTGTTGATCATCTTTTTCCTCGTCAGCAGTCATCTGGCTCAGCAAGAAACGCAACTCGAACTCACCTTGCCCTCGGCCAGCAGTAGCCGAGAACAAGACGCGCAGCCTGTCCCGCGGGTCACGATCAACGTCCTCGCCAACGGCCAGTTACTACTCGGCAGCAAAGAAGTCGTCCCCCAAGAAATCAGCCGCCGCCTGCAAGTCGAACGCCGAGAAACCACCCAAGACCTAGAAGTCCGTATCCGCGCAGACCGCAATATCGCCTACCGACACATTGAACCGCTGTTGTTAGCCTGCGCAGAAGCGCACGTTTGGAACGTCTCGTTTGCAGTCGTTGAAAGAAGTGGGCCGTCGGCCTTGAGCCATCGGCAGTAAATTTGACATTCGACTCCCGCTCCCTTACGGTCGGGGCTCGCCTTTTTCGTCATTCGTCATTCGTCATTCGTCATTTTGCTTTATGCGTGTCCCTCATTCCTCAACGATGCAACGCGATTTTAGCGTCTCGATGACGCCGATGATCGATGTCGTGTTCTTACTGCTCATTTTTTTCGTCTGCACAGCCAGCTTTCAAATCCCCGAGGCGATTTTGCCCAGTCCGTTGGAACTATCCGGCACAACGGCAGCCACAATGCCACCGGAGTTAGCGGAACCCGAGTTGGAGCGTGTGTTGATTGCCATCGCGCAGCACGGCGAAAAAATACTCCTCACCGTCAACGGTCAAAACTGCCCCACACTCACCCGACTGTCTGAATTACTAGAAGCACTGGCAGGCGTGGAATCCACACTGCCTATTTTGCTCGACATCGCCGGCGAGACTCCGCTCGGCACAGCCATCGATGTCTACGACCGCTGTCGCTTAGCAGGTTTCGCGAAAATACAATTCGTCGCCGAGGTGTCGCGATGAACAAACTCCAACTAGCTGTCGTTTTGTTGGCACTGTCAGTCGCGACCGACCTTTACGCGCAGCAATCGCGCCCACTCTATCAAGCAACTCAACAGGCCCTCGACACGCTGTCGCGTGCAGAGATCGCTCGCGAAAACAGCAAGCGTGGCCATTCGCTGGAGACAGTACGCAAGCAGTTTCGCTTGGCCATTTTGCAAATTCGTGAGATCGAAGGGAAATTGGCTGACCTTCTGCGCCAAGCCTATCAGCAAAAACCTTCCCAGCGTGACAAGGATGATTGGACGGTTCGTGAGCTTGAATCGCTCGCCCGCAACCTAAAATTGCAACTCGCCCGTGCGTACCGCAATCAGGCGCTGTGTTATCCGGTCGCATCCCCAGACCGTATCAACGCTTTGAGCTTGGCACTCGAACAGCTCCCCGAGATCATCACGTTACCGCTCAACGACGCCAGTGTCTGGCAAGCGCGTCTGGAACAAATCGTTTGTCTACGGCTGTTGAAAAAACATTCGCAAGCAACCAAGCTTATCGAACGCTGGCAAAGTGCCTCGCCGCCGGCAAACATTGCTTCGCGACTCGCAAACGAAAAAATTTATCTTGATCTCGAAAGCGGCAACTTGACCTACGCCTTGGCCCACAAAGATCCGGCTTTGCTCAGATACGCTGCCGCCAGCCTCTATAGCCGCGGTGAACTCGTCGAGGCAGTTGCGACTTACGATCGCATCGCCACGCTGGAAGCAGCCCAGGGGCACGCCAATCGCAAGTTCCAAGCCCTCAAAACGGCGGCGGCGATTGTTCGAGAGAGGAAACGCCCCGGCGAGGCGCTGGTGCGCTTTCGCAAACTGGCCTTGCAGAAACCTCCGCATGACGAAGACGCAAGCGTCCATTTGATTGCGATTGGTATTGCTGCCGAGTTGGCTCGTGACGCAACCGCAGAAGGACGCGGCGAGACATTTGATCAATACGTCATACTGCTGAAAGAACATTTGCAGCAGTGGCCCAAAGCACCATCGGCAAGAAAAGTGCAGCTATGGCTGACTCGCTCAGAGCTTCCTGAAATAGACCGCCAGCGAGCCCAAAAGCTGGCAAACCAGGGCAACCGCAGGCAAGCTCTTGCACTCTATCGCAAGTTAATCACAGACGCACCCAACGACGCCAAGCTGCTCGAAACCTACGCCCAACTGCTCGCCACGGGAAAAGACAAGACCGAATTGCAAGAAGCACTGCGAGTCTGGCAGACCCTCGAAAAACGAAGCAAGCCCGGCGGCCCACGCTGGTGGCGCGGCCGCCGAGCACGACTTGCACTGCTCGACAGCCTCGGCGAGGGGGGACAAGCCAAGAAGCTGCGGCAGCTCACAAAAATTCTTTACGAGTAAAGAGGCGCTAGTTGTTAGGCGCTGGGCGCTAGTTTCAAGTGATGGCAACTAGCGCCTAGCGCCCAGCAACTAGCGCCTAGCAGCTATCTTTGCGTCGGATACCAAGGCCCGCGCACGTAATGCACGCCAAACTGCTGCATGTTGCTCGGCCAACCGGGAGTCGGCTTAAAGCGACCGCCAAACGGGCCTGCGCCTGGATAGTCGCGGCCAAATTGGTGGTCAATGCGGCTGAAATGTGCGCTCGGCGCACCCCAGCTCCAGTTGGTCTGCATTTGCGCTGTCGGCGGCACCACCAGCGCTACCGGTTGACCATAAGCGGCATGGGCATAGTTGGCATGCCAATTGTACTGCGGAGCACGGCGAGTTTTGGGCCGCAAGTATCGTGACTCGGCAGCCTGCGCCGAAACATCTAATGCGGCAACCGTCAGCAACAGCGCGACAGCAGCCAGAGAAATTTTCTTAACCACGGGACTAATCCTCCTCTTTTATATTTGCAATGCCTTGATAGCCAGCATGCTATCGAAAGCGTTTTTTCCGAACCGCGACCGTGAGGGAGCGAACCAACAGGATTCTAGCTCTACGGAACACTCACTAACGGTCGCGGTTCGGCTTTTGGTGTGAAGTGATGCAATCGAAGTAGGAAAAGCTAACCTCAAAAACGACTGCTCAGATCGTGCATCATGTCCTGAAGCCGCAAACCACGAGTGCGATAACGCACCTTGGAACGTGTCCAGCCACTCCCTTGCTGATAGGCGTAATGCGAACGCGTGTGTTTGTACATGTACTCGTGCGGCATGAGCGGTTGATAGGTCGTGTACGTGTGACCGACGAGCGGAGGCGTTGGCAGCGGCGAGACATACATCTGGGCGGCCGTACCACTCGGCTGGGGACCGACTTGGTAGTTGGCGAACAGATCGTTTTTGTCTTGGTAGCTGATTCTTTTTTTCCAGCGGCCCTCTTGGGCCTCGGCGGTTTGACCGCTCTGCCAAACACTTGCCAACAGACACACGATCAGAGTGACACGAGTTATACGGCGGATAATACTACGAATGGGCATGAATCGCCTCCTTGCGGTTTCCTGACTAACACGGCTGACAGACGCTACTAAGCGAAGATCCAAAAGTCGGATGCCGTGCGAGAGTCAAGAGGTGGGTCAAATGCGGGGGAGCTGAACTAGGTAGGGGCCGCGGGAGGCCAAGGTCCAGCTTGCAGGGTCTCTACCGTAGGATGTCGGCCAGTTCGGGTCCTGACGATGAGTTTTTATGTGCGGGAAATAGTGATGGATTGAGTTGTGACGAAAGCCGAAAGAAACGAAAAAGACCCATATGCCAAGGAAATACAACCCCAATAGCCAACACCTATAGCCGCGATCTTACAGATCGCCGGAACATCCAAAGCGCTGTACCACACCGCTCATTTATCGTTATAATCTGCCCAATCGCTACGTTTACGCAAGCCTCGCTCCGGCGATCTATAAGATCGCGGCTAATTACTAACGACTAAGGCGAGCGGCAGATGAGAATTTACCTGCGAAGAACCGAGAACCGGACGCTAGCGCGTTGCGGCTGATAAAATCAGCCGCTTGGCGCTAGCCTGCGGTTTCGCGTGGGTACGTTCTCAACTGCCGCTCGACTAACGACCAACTACTTACAACAATGCCGACCGCAAAAAATAAAAAGAAGAAGCCGACCCGCACCAAAACCTCGGCCGCGTCCACCAACGGCGCACCAAAACGCCGCAGCACAGCCAAAGCGATGGCCGCCAGTCAGCGCGACATCTCGGTCAGCGAATTTTTCGCCAAGAACCGCCACCTGCTCGGCTTCGACAATCCGCGTAAGGCGCTGCTCACGACCGTCAAAGAGGCGGTCGACAATTCGCTTGATGCTTGCGAAGAGGCGGGCATCTTGCCTGAGATTTGGGTCCATATCGAGCAGACGGGCAACAATCGCTATAAAGTTGGCATCCAAGACAACGGCCCAGGCATTCTCAAAAAACAAATCCCGCTTATTTTTGGCAAGCTGCTCTACGGTTCAAAATTCCACCGCCTCCGTCAAAGCCGCGGTCAGCAAGGCATCGGCATCAGCGCCGCCGGCATGTACGGCGTGCAAACGACTGGCAAGCCAATCAAAATTATCTCGAAAGTCTCGGTGCGCAAGCCGGCCCATTACTACGAAATTCAAATCGACACCAAAATCAACCAGCCCAAAATTCTCAACAACAAAGGCGAAGGGGTCGACATCCCGCCCGGCGAAAAAGGCACTGCTTACATCGAAAAACATGGCATCGAATGGGTCGACCAGCCGCACGGCACGCGCGTGACAATCGAACTCGAAGCCAAATTCGTTCGCGGCCGTGGTAGTGTCGACGAGTATCTCGAACAGACCGCGATCGCCAACCCGCACATCACGCTGCATTACCTCGACCCCGACGATTACGAGTACGAGTACGAGCGCTCGGCCCCCGTGCTGCCGCCCGAGCCCAAAGAAATCAAGCCGCACCCCTACGGCATCGAACTGGGCCGCTTAGCCCAAATGCTCGAAGAGTCGGAAGCGATGAGCGCCAGCGAATTCTTCCGCACCAAGTTTTCGCGTGTCACGCCAGGCGTGGCCAAACGGATTTGCGAAGGTGCCAAAGTTAGCAGTCGGGCGAACGTCCACAAACTCGACCGCACACATGCCGACAAGCTGTATCAAACGATCCAACAAACCAAGATCAGCCCGCCCGCGACCGACTGCATTTGCCCGATTGGCGAAGAGCTGATTCTCAAAGGTTTGCATCAAGTCGTGCCCGGCGAGTTCTACGCCGCCGCGACTCGCCCGCCAAGCGTCTACCGTGGCAACCCGTTCCAAATCGAAGTCGGCCTCGCCTACGGTGGGGCCGCCTCTACACAAAACATCACCGAAGATTTGCTGCTCGAACTGCTCGAAGAGACCGACACTCGCACGATGCGGCAGTTTCTCATTCACACTTTCAACGGCCTCGGCAGTGACGCAGCCGACCGGCTCGTCAAGGCGGCTACGCTCAAAACGCGACAGAACCCGAAAAAGCTAAAGCCAAAAGAGCGGCAAAAACTTTTCGAGGCGATGAAAAACGTCAACGTCGCCGAAGGTCAGCAGATGGAAGTCCTGCGCTACGCCAACCGCGTCCCGCTGCAATTCCAGCACTCGGCCTGCGCTGTCACGCAAACGATACTCGCCACCAACTGGCGCGGCTACGGACTGAGCCAATCGCGCGGCGCGATGCCCAAAGGCCCCGTCGCGCTGATGGTCCACGTCGCGAGCGTCTGGGTGCCGTTCACCAGCGAATCGAAAGAGGCGATCGCCAACTACCCCGAGATCCAAAAAGAAATCCGCCTCGCCCTGCAAGCGGTCGGTCGCAAACTCGGCATGTACTTGCGTCGTCGTCTCAAAGTGAAACAGCAATCGGATCGCCGCGAAATTTTTCTGCGTTACCTCAAAGAGGTCGCCACCGCCGTCAGCGTCATCAACGCCGCCGAAGAAAAAGAGCTGTACGAGCAACTCGTCAAAGTCGCCAAAAAACACACAGCTGCCGCCGACATGAAGCTCGACGACCGCGGCCGCCCGATCGACGAAAAACCCGAAGACCTCGACCTCGGCGACAACGTCCTCATCGTCGACCCCTCGACGCACAAGGCAGCGATTAACCGCGTGGAAGT
>JAADGD010000147.1:2903-10445 GCA_013152515.1 Planctomycetota bacterium | reverse complement strand
GAAAGAAAATGAAATTTCTAGTCAAATTATTGGATGTGCGATTGAAGTGCATCGCCAACTTGGGCCGGGGCTCCTCGAGTCGGTTTACGAAGAAGCGTTGTGTTACGAATTGAATCAGATGGGCCTTGCCTTTGAGCGTCAGCAACGTGTTCCTATAAAATATAAACAGGTTTTGCTAAGTACGCCAATGCGACTTGATTTGCTTGTTGAGGGTAAGGTAATCGTCGATAATAAAGCGAAATCCGAGATTACCGCAATCGACAAGCAACAACTACTCACATACCTCCGATTGCGAGATGTCCATCTTGGCCTGCTTATTAATTTCCATTCCCTCAAACTTGTCGATGGCGTTTGCCGAGTCGTGCACCAGTTGAAAGATAGCCTATAACACCTCTGCGTTCCTCCGCGCCTCAGCGACCTCTGCGTTTAACTTGCAATGTTACCTGTGAGCAACTGCCATTCATAGCGATGCCGTGTAGTCCTCTTTTCAATATTTTGGATAATTGATGCCAACTTGCCACGCTTGTCACACTGAATTCGACGTGTCGTCGCTTGCTGCTGGTCGTTGTGGCAAGTGCGGTGCCGCGTTGCAGACAGTTCCGCAGCGCAATCTCCAAGAGGTTCGCGATACGCCCCCGCAAGAGGAATTAGAAACGCTCGATCCCCAGGCGTTTGAAGAGACGAGGCCAAACCTCAATCCCGATACGACTCAAACGTTGGAGCTGAACGAATCTGGAGTGTCGGCGGCCGACAACGAGAAAACGAAGGAGCCCAAGGAACCAGGGGCGGGGACCGTGGTGTCTGCCGGCGAGCAAACGGTCGACTTCACCGGCCAATCGATCGACACCGATTCGATCGACATCGATCTCGACGTGACCGACAGCATGGTCACTGCCCAGTGGCTCGACAACGTCGCCGGTGGCGAATCGGATCCCGAGGTAACGATCAAGCAAAAGGAGACGATCGCTTTACCGGGGTCGGAATCGCGTTCGTCGTTGGTCGTCAAGTCACGTCATTTTACCGAGCCGGGCAAAGAGGGAAGCTCTTTTGTTTCGCCTGCCGATGCGCCCGACTACGAGCTGATTGAAAAGATTGGCGAAGGGGGCATGGGCGTCGTTTACACTGCCCGTCAATCGTCGATCGCGCGAACCGTTGCGATCAAAATGCTCAAGGGCGATGAAGAACACACGCTCGAACAGCGTGAAAAGTTCATCTCCGAGGCAGTCGTCACAGGCGAGTTGGATCATCCGAACATCGTGCCAATTTACGATCTTGGGTCGAACGATTCCGGGGCGTTGTTTTACTCGATGAAACGCGTCCGAGGCACGCCTTGGGACGATGTGGTCAAGCAGAAATCGCTCGACGAGAACCTCAACATCTTGCTGCGCGTGGCCGACGCGATTGCCTTTGCCCATGCCAACGGTGTGCTACACCGCGATCTCAAACCCGAGAACGTGATGCTCGGCGATTTTGGCGAAGTGTTGGTGATGGACTGGGGCTTGGCACGGATCAGTGCGGACTTTCCCAGCGCCGACGCGGTCAGCCAGTCGGATGTGATGGGTGGCACGCCTGCCTACATGGCCCCCGAAATGGCGACCGGTCCCATCGAAGAGATCACCACCGCCAGCGACATTTATCTGCTGGGCGCGATCCTCTTCGAAATCCTCTCCGGTCGTCCGCCTCACTCAGGCAGAACGGTGATGGCTTGCCTTTTTGCAGCAGCCAAAAACAAATTCGTCGAATCCTCTGACTCAGAAAATCAATTCTCTGGCGAACTCTTCGACATCGCGATGCGTGCGATGGCGACCAAGCCCGACGAACGCTATGGCACCGTGCAAGATTTTCAAGCCGCTGTTCGGCTGTATCAGTCGCATTCCGAGAGTGTGCTGCTCACCGAAAGTGCCTCGAAAAACCTCGAAGCGGCCATCAACACCGACGACTACGACCTCTATTCTCGCTCGGTCTACGGTTTCGAAGAAGCACTGAGCCTCTGGTCAGGAAACCAGAGTGCGCAAGAGTTGCTCTCTGCCTCTCGTGGTGCTTATGCCCAGTCGGCTTTGGAGCGTACTGACTTTGAACTGGGAATCTCGCTGCTCGACGCGGAGGCTCCTGAACACGCAGACCTGTTGGCGCAGTTGATTGCAGGTCGAGACGAAAGCGAATCGCGGCAACGACGGCTCACATGGATGAAGCGGGCTGTGGCTGCGCTGTTGCTGGCGGTAGCTGGAATCGTCTCGGTTTCGTATTTCGCCGTGCGTACTGAGCGCAACAAGGCAATCGTAGAACGCGATCGAGCCGATGAAAATTTTCGCGAAGCCGAGGCTGCCCGCAAGGTTGCCGATGAACAGCGGGCAATTGCTTTAACGCAAAAGGAGCGTGCGGAATCTGAAAAGGAGCGTGCCGAGACAGAAAAGGAACGTGCGGAAACCGAACAGGCGCGAGCTGAGCGCGAAGAGGCCAAGGCGAAGGAGCAAGAACAGCTCGCCATCCGGGCGAAACAGGCCGAAGCGTATGAGGCTTACGTAGCGCGAATCGGGCTGGCGAATGCCAAGATCGAAGAGAACGCTTTTGATCGTGCGCTGGAACTGCTGAAGCAGTGCGACCCGGAGCTGCGTCATTGGGAGTGGGGGCGTCTGTCGTATCTTTGCCAACTAAGTCGACAAACTTGGCGAGTCGATGCGCCGGTCGAGGCGGTAGCAATTTCGCCCGATGGACGTACCTTCGCTAGCGGCGATTGGGATGGCAAGGCCCAGTTGTGGGACCTGCAGACCGGCGCCGTACTGCATTCGATGACGCACGGGCAATATGTTCATGCGGTCGCGTTCGACGCGAGCGGCCACCGTCTGGCTACGGGCAGCAGCGATCATACGGTTCACATTTACGAAGTCGAAAGTGGCGAGCTGCTGCAAACTCTCGCAGGACACACCGATGCGGTGGTGAGCGTGCGGTTCTCAGCCGATGGCAAACGGCTGCTGACGGCCGGTTTCGACAATACGGCCCGCATTTGGGATTTGGGCACCGGCGAGTTGGTGCAAACCCTCACGGGGCATAGCTGGTGGGTTTGGGCAGCGGAGTTTTCGCCCGACGATTCACGTATCGTGACTGTCAGCCAAGATGGTAAGGCGATCGTTTGGCAGCGTGACGAGCAACGTGAGGAAAGTAACGCGTATCGGCCACTCACCGAATTCGCCAAACACCGCGGCCCGATCTACGCCGCCCAATTTTCGCCCGACGGGGCAGCAATCGCTACGGCAGGCCACGATCGCCGCGTGCTGCTGTGGAACCCCGACGAAGTCCAACCGGTCGACATTGCCCGAAGACTCGACCGCTTTACCGATCCTCCCGCCCCCTTTCGCGAACTCACCCAACACGAAGGCCCTGTGCGCACGCTGGCGTTTTCGCCCGATGGCAGCCAACTCGTCTCCGGCGGCCAAGACAACGTCCTGCGCATCTGGGATCTCGCCGCCAACCGACAGCGTACCGTGCTTCGCGGCCACGCCAGTCATGTGCGCGACTGCGTCTTTTCGCCCGATGGCCAATTGCTTCTGTCAGCCGGTCGCGATCAGCAAATCAAACTCTGGCAGCCCAGCAGTTACGCGGAATCGCTGGTACTCGGCGCCGATGAAAAAACCAAACAAGCCGACGCCGTCCTGGCTGCACGGTTTTCGCGAGACGGCAAGTTCATCGTCACCGCCAACCGCGACCGCACCGCCACGCTGTGGGATGCCCAGACACAAAGTCCACTTCAGCGCTTCGCCGAGGGGCACGAATTCCTCGCTTCCTCAGCAGTCTTTACTGCCGATGGCTCGCGTCTAGCAACCGGAGCTGGTGACGGCACTGCCAGAATTTGGGATGTCGCTACCGGCACCGAAATACTCCAACTCGAAGGCACCGGCCGCACCGCTTCACTTGCGGTTTCGCCCGACGGCAAATGGATCGCTACGGGCAGCCCCGGCAACAATGCCATTGTCTGGAACGCTCAGACGGGCGAACAAACGGCCGTACTCACGGGGCACGAAGCAGCGGTTACCTCGCTCGGCTTTTCCCCCGACGGTCAAATGCTCGCCACCGGAGACGACCTGGGACGCTGCCGACTTTGGGATCTTCAAACCGGCTCCGATGAGTGGATTGGTTCGCATTGGTTGCGTGGTCATAGCCGATCGATTACCGCCTTGGCGTTCGTCGAGCAAGGCCGTCGGCTCCTCACCGCCAGCGGCGACAACACTTGCGGGCAATGGGATGTCGCCTCGGGGCGAGAGCTGACCGAGCGTGTGTTGCGGCACCCCGACTGGGTCACCGATATGGCGGTCTCGCAGGATGGCACAAGGGCGCTGACTTCTTGCGACGATGGCAAGCTCCGCTTGTGGTCGCTGGCCGAAGCGCAAGTATTGCGAGAGATTGATGCGACCGGCGATGTCGTATTCACCTCGGTCGATCTTTCGCCCGATGGCAGCCGAGCCCTCGCCGCGACTGCCGCCAACGGTACGGTACAGATGTGGAATCTGGAGACAGGCGACGAAATCCATTCCGCAAGCCCAACCAACGACGAGGCCGCCTGGATGGAGTTCGGCGATCGGGCCGGCATCCTGTGGGCTGCGAAGTTTGCTCCGCGCGGCAACCAAGTGCTGACGATCGGCGGCAACGACGCCCGGCTGTGGGATGTGGCAACGCGCGAGTCGGTCGTGCGGTTCAGTCCGCACGGCGCGGTCGCTGCGGCTGACATTTCGCCCAACGAAAAATTGCTCGTCACCGGCAGTTGGGACCGCTCGGCCAAAATTTGGGACATTGCTACGGGCAAAGCTGTACGCAAGCTCGACGGTCTGCACCAGGGCTACGTCAACAGCGTCGAGTTCTCGCCTGACGGCCAAACGATTCTCACCGGCAGCGACGACGGCACCGCCCGCCTGTGGGACGTGGCAACCGGCAGGCCTTCCGAGACGATCTTCCGCGGCCACGACTCGCGCATCCGCCAAGCCACTTTCAGCAGCGACGGCGGGCAGGTACTCACCACCGCCAACGACAAAACAGCCCGCATCTGGGATCGCCAAACAGGCGAGCCATTGCAAACACTCGTCGGCCACGAGTGGGCAGTCCTTTGCGGCGAATTTTCTCGCGACGGACGGCGCATCATCACCGGCAGCGAAGACAACACGGCACTCATTTGGAACGCTAGCACCGGTAAACCGCTGCTTAAATTAGCAGGACACACCGATAGCATCACCTCGGTCGCCTTCTCGCCCGATGGCCGCCGCGCGATGACCGCCAGCCAAGACAACACCGCCAAGCTCTGGGACGCCGAAACAGGCAAAGAAATTCTCACCCTCACCGGCCACCACCAAGAGCTCACCTCAGTCAGCTTCTCACCCAACGGCAACACCGTCCTCACCAGCGGCCGCGACGGCGCGACCATTCTTTGGCCGGCAGTTGATTGGCGTAAGTCTCCCGAATGACGATCGCCTACTACAATCAAAACGACCCTCAAGGTTTTCCCAGCCCGCACCGATACTTAGGACAAAGGTCGGGCTATGCGCTGCTGATTTTTGAGGCGGCGGTTTGCTAGCACCGACACGCAATGACTCACCTTTGTCGAACAAGGATCGATCGACGTGGCGAACTCTGTACACAACGACAACTCCGATTTCACTGGCCAAACGCCGATCGTGCTGGCACGTTTGCCGCGTGTCGGTGCGATGCCGTCGGTGCCAGCAAATCCTCCAGCTATTCAGGCGGCAAATCCGGCGAGTCCGGCAGCTATTCAGGCGGTGCCGCCGCCGGAGGTGTTGCCGCAGCTCGAATTGCGCACCGAAATCGAGCAGCGCACACGGCTTCACCTTGCCGACACGCCTGCGCACGACCAAGCTCCGACGACGAGCCACTTTGCGGATCGAGGACATGCTGTTGAGCGCAAGCCCTCGGTTCGTTTGCCTTCGCCGGCTCCAAATGTGCGGGAGGAGACTTTGGCTAAGCCGCGAGCGGCTGTTGAGCCAACCACTTTCAGCGAACCAATCTTGTTTAGCGAGAAGGTGTTTCGTTTGCATGCTCAGTTGGCTCCTCATGCGGGTTTGATTGTTGCGTTAGCGCTGATCGCTTCTGCGGGCCTGCTTTACTGGATGATCGTTGGGCCCACACAAGCGCCGATGCCGTTCAACTTTGAACCTTCTAGCGAAATCTACGGCCCCGAACTGCGTGGCGAAGGTTTTGGTGTCTCCGCAAACATCGTGCCTGGGTTTTCCGCCAACACTTCGCAGGCCGACCAGCCGGCCAGTTCTTCGGGCCAATGGACCGAGGTACCACTGCCCGATCCCACGGTAACCGAATCACACCAGCAGCTAGCACAGTCCGAAACAAAACACTCGGCGTTGCCAGAGCAGCCATCGGTCGACGAGTCGCACTATCCTACGACCGGCCACCATCAGGCTTTAGACTTTGCCAAGCTAAATCCGCCTTCCAGCGACATGCCCCAGCCATTTCCCGAACCCAAGCCCTTGTCCGAACCTAAACCCTTGTCCGAAATTGCGAGAAGTCCAGAGACTTCCTCCATTACTCGTTAGCATCGTACGGAACGACTTGCCATGAGCCAGATCGACGAAGCCTTTATTCAAGCCTACGCACCACCGCAGGTCGATTCGCCCCAGGCGAGTTCGCCCCAACAGGCAGGGCAACCCAACGCCCCACACATCCAGTTGCACGCGCCAGTGCAACCCCCGATGCCGGCATCGGTGCCAGCTCCGAACCCTTCGGTGGCTTGGGCACCAGAGCCGATTCCGGCGCCACACTTTGTGGCGGCACCGGCGCAGACCGTTGAAGCGGCCGCGCCTGCGGGACCTGCTACCGAGCGCCGTCCGCTTTCCACTTTTTCTGCGCCTGAGCAACCGGCGACGACTGCGTTCAATCCGGTGTTCGAGGTCGATGGTTTCCGTTGGCCGAAAATCACCGACGATCTGCTCTCTGCTCATCACCAATTGCTGGTGCCGGTCGCCGAACAATTGCTCGACGTGAGCGAGCAAGGCCGTTCGCTGATCGGTATCGTCGGCACGCGACCCAATGTCGGATGCTCGACGGTGCTCATGTGCTTGGCACGTTTGGTAGCGAGTGTTGGCAAGTCGGTCGCCTTGGTCGACGCCAACTTCGCTAAGGCGGCGCTCGCTCGTGACCTTGGCTTGGAGTTCGACATGGGTTGGCAGGACGTTCTCACCGGCGACCTGCCACTCGCCGAATGCGTCGTCAAATCGCTCAAAGATCGCATAGCCCTACTCCCACTTGCCCGACAAACGGGGGCAGCCACCGAGCTACTCGCCAGCATTCAAACGTCTGTCACCGCTGGTGTGTTGCGCTATCACTACGATGTCGTGCTGTTCAATCTCGGCAATGCCGCCGAACCACCACAAGACGAAGCCGCGTTCAGCATCATGCAGCACTGCCGCCTCGACGCGAGCATCATCGTCGCCGACACCGAGCGGACCGGCATCGAGCCGGTCGACACGCTACTGTCGCTCTTCGGCCAAAAATGCCTCGGCGTCATCGGCAACTCCGCCACCTAAA
>JAADGD010000147.1:1809-2897 GCA_013152515.1 Planctomycetota bacterium | reverse complement strand
AACCACTCCCAAACCACCACTCAACGAAGCGTCGCGATTCATCGCGCGAACCCTACTGGAAACCTCCCATCATGTACGAAGAATACTGGCAACTCGCCACCAAGCCGTTCGAACCATCCGCCACCGAGCCGTTCCGCTTCACTTCGGCCTCGCAACAAGCTGCATTACACAAGCTGCGTTACGCCGTCGAAAGTCGACGGGGTGCCGCGCTACTTGCCGGACCTTCAGGCTGTGGAAAAACACTACTAACCACCCTGCTCAGCGAACAACTGGGCAGCGATCAAACGGGCGAAGGGATCGGCAAATTTGTCCGTATTGTGTTTCCGCTCATGTCGAGTCGCGACTTTCTCGTTTACCTAGCCGAACAACTGGGCGCTCCGCCCGCCGATCCGCCACAACACACCGTCGAGGAAAGCCTTCGCCGCCTCGAATTTGCCTTCCAAGAAAGCCATCGCAGCAACCAACACGCCGTCCTCGTCGTCGACGAAGCCCATCTGCTCGAAGACAGCGGCCTGCTCGAAACTTTGCGGCTGCTCTTGAACCTTCAAGTCGACGGCCAACCTCCCTTGACGCTGCTGCTCCTCGGCCAAACCTCGCTTCTTTCGGCGATGCAACGTCACGCCACGCTCGACGAACGGCTCGACATGAAAATGCTGCTGCAACCTTTTACCGTTGAAGAAACCGCTGCCTACATCAATCACCGCCTCCAGGCCGCCGGTGCGACGCGAGAAATTTTCGCCCCCGACGCCCTCGAAACAGCCCACGGGCTTACCGGCGGCATCCCTCGCCAACTCAACCGCCTGTGCGATCTTGCGCTCGTCGTCGGCTTCGCCGCCGGTCAACACACGATCGACGCCGCCCAACTCCACTCGGTCAGCGACGAACTCGTGACCGTCTCTGCCGCTGCTGCCTAGTTGGACAGCGCCACTTTCTCACAAAAGACGCGCACTTCTCTTTTCATCAGCCGCGATGGCGCTAGCCTGCGGTTACTTCAGCGTTTTCAACCGCAGGCTAGCGCCATCGCGGCTAATTTGTTCGGGAAAATAGAGCGAGTTCGTGTTACTAACGGTAAAAGTTTGCGTAAGACA
>JAADGD010000147.1:0-1746 GCA_013152515.1 Planctomycetota bacterium | reverse complement strand
AGATGAAAACTGAAACTCTCGGACGATAGATTCTCTACGATGGTTCTCATAACAAACTCTCTGCGGCCCTCTGCGACTCCGCGGGCTCTGCGTTTAATGTTTTTTTGGTTGCGGCCACAGGCCGCGCTGGGCTAATGTGGCGCTGTCCAACTAGCGTGTGGTCGAAAATTGTCTTGATGCGAACATCGCACTTTTGCCAAGTGCCTGAAACACGTTTTTCGTGGCAAAACCTCCGAGGTTTTGCACCGCCACGATTCGTTGCGTCCTGCAAATACCGTGGTTTGCGAACCAGCCGCTGTGCAAACCCTCCATAGTTTTGCCAAGTCGAGCCTGTCAAACTTGGCAAAACCCTCACGGGCAAAGTACGAAAACCACTGAAAAACAAGCATCAAACCTCCAGATGACTTTGAAAACGACGGTGCAAAAGTAGGGGCAATCGCATCATGTCCTACGCAGCGGAAACGTCTACGTCACCCCATTTGCGATCCTATTTACTGCATCGTAGAGTGGCAGCCACGGATTTCACGGATAACACGGATTTTCTACAGGTAGCCCTTTTCTGACTCCCTGATCTCCAGTCAACAACATCTTTCCTTCCCAGCTACAATTCTATCCGTGATATCCGTGATATCCGTGGCTTTTTCGTCCCAAACTCTGCGCTGCAGCACGAGAAAAGCCCAGCGTTTGTACGCGGTGACGTGGACGTCCCCGCTACAGCACACGCTCCTGGTCCTAGAGCACAGCCTCATTTTACCGCTCCGCGCGGCCAATTGCAGCAACGATTTTTGGCCACCCCTGTCGTAACTGCACCCACCACACCTTGTTGTAGGCATAGTGTTTTGCCCTCAACACCTAAGCCCCACTCGATCTAGTAAATCACGACGATCCAACAATCGCAGCGGCTGAACAGTAGCTGAGCAGAATTTGCCCCGTCGCCCAAATTACGATACACTGCAGACATGTTCCCTCCTCAGGCAAGATGACGCGAAACGTGTACGCATGCATACATTCGCATCTTACCCAGAGTCAAGGGTTTATTGAGAGTTTCTCCAAATAAGTCCCCAATAAGGGGTTTATTGAAGAAGTTTCCAAGTAATAACAAGTTAGCCGCCGCAAATCAGATGGGCGTTTACTACTACTACGTTAACGACACGAAGAAGCAGTTCTTCTGCATTGATCCGTCCTTGTCGGACATCAAGAGCTATGCGCTGGGCCGCAACATCGGTTCGCGTGCACTCAGCTACCTGATTCTTGAAAATGACCCCTATTACACTGGCGTCGAAGAGCACCCGATGGTTGGGAGCTGGATCGGCGACCGATTTTTCGTCACGGGAGACGACTACGGCACACGTTTCGACGCAATAAAAGAAGAATACGCAGATATCGGTCAGGCGATTGTCGAAATGCTGGTCGATATTTGCCCGTTCGATCTATTCCATCACGGAGGCGTTGACTGGCTCGTCAAACTCATTGAAAACAATGGTGATCCTATATCGATATCGAATGAAATGCGTAAACGCCTTTCTCACGAGTTTCGGCACGACAATCACCTAAGCCCAAACGAGGACATGCAGCGAGTCGTTGCCGCACTCCGAAAAGGAGTCTAACAAGGCGCTCAACCTGACCCGGTGCTGCCGGGCGGGGGTTTTGGTAGAAACTGTTTCCTCTGCCCGGCAGCACCGGGCAGGTTAGCTTGGTCGTTATCCGAGAAGGAGGCGTTCGCTATGCAGAAGCATGCGATGGCAC
>JAADGD010000165.1:7598-7992 GCA_013152515.1 Planctomycetota bacterium | reverse complement strand
CCCGTGTCGCTCGAACTGCTTTCGCCTCGCTGGTTGCCGGAGTTGCCGGTTGACCGGATTAATGGTGGGCCGCTGAGGTATCGTGTTTCGGAAGAGGGTGTGGTGGTCTACAGTCTGGGAACCGATACCGATGATGACCAAGGACGACCGCCGCTGGAGGGATCCGCCCGTTACGACGTTTTTTCACCCTCGCCGATCACCGCTGGTCTTGCGCCCTCCGAAGTTCGCAAAAGAGATGGCGACTGGGTAATTTGGTCGACGTTGAAGAAGGAGTTGGAGAAGGAATAGTCGTACAGAATGTCAGCTACCCGTGCAGATACTTCGCTAACTGATGCTCTTCAAACCATTTCGCATCCCAGACCTCGTTGCTCAGCGCTTGACGACGTGATGCGGG
>JAADGD010000165.1:0-7569 GCA_013152515.1 Planctomycetota bacterium | reverse complement strand
TGCTCGGTCGCAGCAATCACCGCGATGCGTTCGTACAAATCGGATTCGTAAGCCTCAAGTTCAAAGAGTATGTCTTCTTCGAGGTTACGGTACAGCACGCCGTTGACGAGGTCGTCAGGCTCTGCACGTACGATGCCCGGGAAAACGGCGTCTTTCACACGGTAGATGGCAAAACCGGGCAAAGTCGCCGGTTGAGACGGAAATTCTCCGACATCAATGCGTCTCCACACCTCGGGAAACATCAAGGTTCCGTATGCAAAAAGATTGCTGGGCATTATGGAATGGCGGAAGGGAAGTACACGGATTTTAGAGTAGCACGCCTCTCCGAGTCGTGAGTTCTTGCTGTTCTTGCATCGCTATTCTCACGACTCTCGGAGAGGCGTGCTACAATGTTCCCTAACAGCTTACCGCAACCGGCTGGCAACTGCCACTGTACACATTATTTAGCTTGTTCAAGCCGTTGTAAGCCGCCACTTTGTAGCATTCGGCTAAAGTGGGGAAATTGAAGACATTGTTGACAAAAAATTCTGCGTCTCCGTCCAGTGCCATCACCGCCTGCCCAATATGGATCAGCTCCGTCGCGCCAGTGCCAATAACGTGAACGCCGAGCAGCTTGTGCGTCTCTTGATGGATGAGCATCTTCAACATGCCGAGTTCATCGCCGAGTAGTTGGCCACGCGCGATCTCTCGATAGTTGGCAACCCCCGATTCGTACGGAATCCCTTCGGCGGTGAGCTGTTCTTCGGTCTTGCCAACCATCGAGATCTCAGGGACTGCGTAAATTCCGTAAGGAAAGAGTGACGTGTTGTAGTTGCCTTCGCTGCATCCAAAGGCGTGACATATCGCCCGCCGTCCTTGCTCCATGCTGGTCGAGGCGAGCGACGGAAAACCGATCACGTCGCCGGCAGCGTAAACGTGGTCGACATTAGTTTGGTAGTGTTCGTTGACTTGGAGCCGCTCGCGGTCGTCGAACTCGATGCCTACCTTGTCGAGGCCGAGTTGTTTGCAAACTCCCTGTCGGCCCACGGCATAGAGTAAAGTCCCGGCGTGAATGATTTTTCCCGATTCCAATTTGGCTTCGACTAATCGACACACGCTGCCATTTTGCCCACTGCTGCTATTGCAGTCGACTTCTCGGATGGCTTCGACTTTTTCGCCGAGTCGCAGCGTGATGCCTCGTTGCCGGATGAAGTATTGAAATGCGTCGCAAATTTCTTGATCGAGAAAGCCGAGTACTTTATTACGGCCTTCAATGAGAGTTACCTGCACGCCAAGCGTCGCCATGATGCAGGCATATTCAGTGCCGATCACTCCGCCACCGACGACGATCATCGTTTTTGGCAAGTGGTCGAGCTTCATCACCGCATCGCTGGTGAAAATTGTCTGACCGTTGAATGGCACATTCTCAGGCCGAGCGGGCCGAGTGCCAACACCCAGCAAAAAGCGGTCGGCGGTAATGCGTTCCTCCCCATCAGGCCCTTCGATGGCGACTTCATTAGGTCCTACAAATTGGGCGTGGCCCCAGTGCAAGTCGACATTGTTTCGCTCGAACTGATCGCGAATGATTTCCCATTCGTGACGAATGACACGCTGCGAAAAACTCACGAGATCGGCAATCGTCACTTGCTCTTTCACGTGCTTTGACGTGCCGTAGATTCCTCGTCGGTGGCCAGTGGTGAGCTGCAAAACGGCCTCGCGGAGCGCCTTGGAGGGAATCGTCCCCGTATTGATCTGAGCGCCGCCGAGTACTTTGTTTTTCTCGACGATGGCAACGCTCTTGCCAAGCTTTGCCGCTTGAATGGCCCCTTTTTGTCCAGCGGGGCCTGTGCCGATGACGACGCAATCGTAATGTTTCATGCTTACTTCTCGGGGAGTGGGAGCCTTGGTTTTTGGAGAAAACGGCGCGGGGCAGCGTGTTTAGCCAGTATCGACTACGATGCATGCACGCATGAGAACCTGAGACCTTGCCGGTATTATCGGAAGGCTAGGCGGGCGAAGCAGTAGGGCGTACAACGGTTGTTGGGGAAGGAGGGAATGGAAGATGTGTGATGTCAGATTGACGATGTGATAAGTGTCACATCATCAATCTCACATCATCAATCTCCCATCACTTTTACGCCATGTCTTTGTTCGCCGCTGCCGAAGCCGAAAATCGTCGTCAAGCTCAGCCGCTCGCCTCGCGGATGCGCCCGCGCTCGCTGGAGGAATTTGTTGGTCAACAGCATTTCCTTGGCGAAGGAAAACTGCTCCGGCGGTTGATCAAGGCGAATCGGCTCACTGCCTTGCTCTTCTACGGCCCGCCGGGCACAGGCAAGACGACGCTCGCCCATCTGCTGGCGACCGAAACCCGTTGCCGTTTTCGCCAGCTCAATGCCGTTACCAGCGGCGTCAAGGACTTACGGGCCTTGCTCGACAACGCGCGCGATGTCTTGCTGGCCGAAGGGTCGCGCACGCTACTGTTTATCGACGAGATCCACCGCTTCAATAAATCGCAGCAAGACGCTCTGCTCCCCGACGTCGAAGAAGGCACTGTCGTACTCGTCGGCGCGACGACCTCGAACCCGTTTTTCGCTGTGAATAGCGCACTCGTCAGTCGCAGCCGCGTATTTGAGTTTGAGCCGATCAACGAAACCGACATCCGTTCGCTTTTGCAGCGCGCTTTGCTGGACAAAGAGCGTGGTCTCGGCGAGCATGAAGTACTGCTCCACGACGACGCAGCCACGTTCCTAGCCAGCACCTGCGATGGCGACGCGCGCCAAGCGCTCAGTGCGCTCGAAATCGGTGTCCTCTCCACCGACGAACGACCGATTGAATTCACACTGGAACTCGCCGCCGAATCGGTCCAACGCAAAGCCATCCAATACGATCGTGACGGCGACGCGCACTACGACGCGATCAGTGCCCTCATCAAAAGCATCCGTGGCAGCGATCCCGACGCCGGAATTTATTGGTTGGCCCAAATGCTCGAAGGGGGCGAAGACGTTCGATTTCTCACGCGACGGTTAGTGATCCTCGCCAGCGAAGATGTCGGCAACGCCGATCCGCAAGCACTTCAAATCGCCGTCGCCACGATGCAAGCCTGCGAATTCGTCGGCCTGCCCGAATGCCAGCTTAGCTTAGCACAAGCGGTTACCTATCTCGCCTGTGCCCCCAAATCGAACGCCGCGACGGTCGCGATCGGCGAAGCCCGCCGCGATGTGCGTGAAGGCCGAACGGTCCCCGTGCCTCGACATCTGCGCGACAGCCACTATCCCGGTGCCAAGCAGCTCGGCAACGGCGAAGGCTACCAGTACGCTCACAATGCCGAAGACGGGGTTGCCGCACAAGACTATTTAGGAGTCGAACGCGAATACTACCGACCTGTGAATCGTGGGTTTGAAGCAGATTTGGCTCAGCGGTTGGAAAAGATCAGAGTAAAACTACGAGAGCAGAACAAGGACTCTAGCTAGTTTCAGTAGTTCCAAATATGCGATCTAAGCCCTGAGCCGACGGCGCTAGCCGCGGATGAACTCGAAAGAACGCCGACTAGCACATCACCTGCGGCTAGCGCCGACGGCTCAATTTAGAATTACTGAGTTTTATCGAAAATAAAGGTGAGTGATTTTGCGAGGTTGTACGACCATAGTCTCTACAAGCAACCCTTCTTTCGCCCAACTCAAGGAGTCGGCATGTTTAGCAGACGATTCAGTACTTCTCAAATGATTTTGTTCAATTCGCCGATCATTCGGACCTTGGCTTTGCTAAGCTTTTTCTTACTTGCCACATGTTGTACCAATGCTCAGCCACTCACAGAAAAAGATTGGTCCCAGGTCGATCAATCGGTATCGCGTGCTGTCGACTGGATTGTCAGTACACAGCAGCGCGATGGATCGTTTCCAACCGTTCCGCACGGTCAACCTGCGGTGACTAGTTTTGGCGTGCTAGCCATGTTAGCGCAAGGAGAATTGCCCGATCAGGGCGAGCACGGCCAAAGTTTAACCCGAGCTATTGATTATGTTCTCAGTACTCAAAAAGCGAGCGGGTTACTTTCGAATATTGGGCCGCGCGGCAAGGAAATCTCTCACAATGTCAATCATACGATGGGTCAAACGGCCGTTTACAATCACGCCATTAGTGCCTTGATGCTTTCAGAAGCTTACACAACGACCAGTTCCGAGCGTTCTCAAAAGATGCAACGCGCGATCGAACAAGCCCTGCGTGTGACGCTTGCCGAACAACGTCGTCCCAAACGACGCAAAGTCGATCGAGGTGGCTGGCGTTATTTAGATCAAGTTAATTTTGAATCTGCTGATGCCGATCTTTCAATCATTGGCTGGCAGCTTATGTTTTTGCGTTCGGCAAAGAATGGAGGATTCGATGTGCCTGCCGACGCGATCGAGGAAGCAGTCGGCTGTATACGAAGGCACTTTTCGCAGCGAACGGGTAGATTTAACTATTACCCCAACGCTTCTTTCGGTAGCCGTGCAATGACCGGTGCAGGAATCCTTGCTTTGGCACACGCAGGATTGCACAACACTCCCGAAGCCCAGCAAGCGGGAAAGTCTCTGCTCGAATTTTCTTTCACCGAATACAACATGCCCAAACCGGGGCTGGACCGATACCATTATTCATTGTTTCAATGCTCGCAGGCAGCTTACCAGTTGGGCGATGATTTCTGGCAGCGGTTTTCCCCGCCCGTTTTTCGTACGCTCTTGACAAACCAAAACACCAACGGCTCCTGGGATCCAGAGCAAACAGACCACAACGATGGCCAATACGGCGGCATCTACACGACATCCCTGGTTGTCCTCTCCCTGAGTGCCCCCAACCAGCTCCTGCCAATTTTTCAACGGTGACAATTGGCCGCTTTACGAACTCAGTGGCACAGGTGATAATGCTCGCTCAAAGCACCACAGCACATTCCACACAGGACGAGCGAAAATTATGATCACTGTCGGTATGAACTATCACGTCATCGAAGGCAAACAACAAGATTTTGAAGACAAATTTGCCGGCGTCATCGAAGCCCTCAATGCCGCCGACGGGCACACCAGCTCGACGTTGTGGAAAGATACGGTCGATAGTGCGTCGTACCTGATCACCAGCGAATGGTCGGACGAAGCGGCGTTTACGGCTTTCATCCGTAGCGACGATTTCCGAGCCGTGACCGACTGGGGCAAAGAACAGATCCTTTCGGGACGACCACAGCACAAGATTTATAAGAATTAGCCGGCAAAAAAACGCCCTGGCCGTAGGATGGGTCAAGCGAGCCCCAAGGCTCGTGCCGACCCATCAAACGCCTGGGGGTATCGATTTCCAACGCACTCGTGGTACTGATGGGTCGGCGCGAGCTACGCTCTCTTGACCCATCCTACGTCGCAAGAGCGCAATGTCCTCCTCAAGTACAGCCGTCATCCTCGTCGATCATGGTTCGCGGCGCGACGAGAGCAATCAGCAACTCCTCAAAGTCGTCGAAGCCTACCGACAGCACTCCGACTGGCAAATTGTCGAGCCTGCGCACATGGAGCTAGCCGAGCCTTCGATCGCGATGGCGTTTGCGCGTTGCGTCAAGCAGGGGGCGAAGCTAGTCGTCGTGTTCCCCTATTTCTTGGCCCCGGGGCGGCATTGGGATCAAGATATCCCCGCACTGGCCGCTGAAGCGGCGCAGGCCTGCGGTGGTGTGGAATTCTTGGTGACCGCCCCGCTTGGTCTGCACGAATTGATGCTTCAGGTGATCGACCAACGGATTGCTGAAGAGCTGTGAAATATTGAAAGTGAGATTGATGATTTGGTGTTCTGCTAGCTCTTTCACAGCTTCGATCCTAAATCTCACTTCGAACATCCCTCGTGCTAGCGGCAGATAAATCTTAACGATTGCGCAAAATTTGCCGATAACGATTGTAACACGCCTCTCCGAGTCGTGAACGCTATGATAATTCACGACGATATTATTTCACGACGATAACTCACGACTCGGAGAGTCGTGCTACTCTTCTTAACGGAGATGCCAAGGATGGCCCAACTCTTTTCTTTGACCGTTGTGCTGTTAGCTGTTACCCAAGTGCAAGCAGACGAGCCCTTTGTCCCCGGCACAGGCGAGATCGTCTCGATCGTGGGCGACGACTTCGAGGATTCGCGCTGGAGCTACATCAAGAATGGCCGCAAAGCGAGCTACGAAGATGACGAGCAACAACGCCCACCCGGAGGTAAATCGCGTAACGGGCGCTGGTACGAAAGTGCATTGCGCGGTCAACCCGACGTAATCAAACGCGTTTCGACGCCTCCCGAGGGGCTCGAAGGGAGCGACAGCGCGATGCTGCTCGCGACCAAGTATTCAGGCATCCCCGGCGAATTGGCCGGCAAACAAATGCAGGATGACCTGTTGATGGGTGTGAAAAGCCGACTCGGTCGAGCAGTGCCCGTCAGTTGGAGCCCAAGCTGCACGGTACGCGTCTTTCTGCCGCCATTCGACAAGTGGGAGAATCGAACCGGTGCCTCCTTTGGCATTCGCGCCGACGTGCGTGGCCGCGACCGCCAGGGCTCGGTCGAGCCCTACTGGCCCGGCTATTTCATTTTGTTCCGTAGTGAAACCAGCAGGCAGCACGACGAAGACTTCGCCCAGCTCAGTTTCCGTGCCCAACGCAGTGGCCGCGATTTTGGCGGACCGAAAATATACGAATCAGGTTGGTGGACTTTCGGTTTGTCGTTCACACCTGACGGCCAAGTCCATTACTACGCCCACGCCGGCGTCGAAGATTTGACCGAGGAAGATCACCTCTACTCCAGCTTTCCCTACGGTTCGCGCTGCCTGTATCTCGACAATATCTTTTTCAACGTCGCGAATTGGGAAAACGGTAAGAATTGGTCGACCCCTTGGGTGATCGACGACCCCGAGTTTTTCGTCATCCCGCCCGCAGGCAAGACGCTCGCGAATCTCGTCCGTCGACAAGGTCGTACACAAGTCGCCCGACGACCAAAATCGGCAAGATCGCGGCTCAGCCACAGCAATACAACTCGCCGCTAACTGCGGAAGACATTCTGAGAAAAAGCGCGGCGGTGGCGGGTTCGAGGGGGGCACGCCACCGCCGTTTTGCTTTGGACAAAAAAGGTGTCAGGAACCTTTTTTGCGTCAAAAACTTCTTGGCCAAGTCGTCTGTGCTTCTACAGCAGGGAAGGCCAAATCATTTCCTGCATTGTATGCTTGTACCGCTGCTGCAGCAACGCTTTTCGGTGCGGTTTCCAGGGTGGACTCAACTCGCGGGTGTGCGCTATCGCGGCGGAGGTGCGTGCGGTGTTTGGCCTGTAGGAGAGGTGCTTCTAGCCGCCTGTCCTCGCCTTTTTCTTGTGTCTCATGGACAGGCTGGAAGCACTATCCTACGGGGTGGGGGACATCTGGGCGTGGAAGCGTGGGGATCTTTTGGGTGGCCAAAAATCGTTACTGAAATGAATCGCCCCGTCGGGTAGAATGTGCTGGAAGATCGCTCACCAAGCAACTGCCCCTCAACATTAACCGAGATGCAATGCATCGCCGGAAAGTTCTGGCAGCCCGATCGCTCCGGCGATGCGTTGCATCTCGGTTACCACCCAATG
>JAADGD010000184.1 GCA_013152515.1 Planctomycetota bacterium | reverse complement strand
ATTAGGCAATCAAAGAAACCCGATAACACTTCAGCCGAATGCCGTCCATTAGCCACCGATTCCGGCGCGCCAGGACGGATAAACCCAGCGCGGCCATAAAGCCGCAACCAAAAAACGAAATTTGACTGGATTTACAGGATCAACAAGATAACGGCACGTGGAAATGATCCTGTCTATCCTGTAAATCCTGTCAAATATTTTTTGGCTGCGACCTGATGACCGCGGGTTACAAATTGTTGACGCGTCTACCTTTTGACAAGTGACGAGTACGCTCACGGCTCGTCGTTCATCGACCAGCGTGGCTCCTCGTTCCAGTCCCAATCGTTGTCGGTGCTAGGGCTTGGCGGTTCTAATTCTGCGAGGCAGTTTCCTGCGATACGCGACACGACTCTTGTTTGGTTCCTTTCACTGCGTACCTCGTCTTGTAACTTCGTCACAAGCCGAGCGATGTAGGGATCGGCCCACGGTAGCAAATCGCTGGGGCGGGTGGTGAGTCGGTTGCTAGGTTGTTGACTGTTGGGTCGTTGGTTGTTGGCTCTCATGGAGTTATCGTCGGCTACTGAGACCCGAATAACCGTGCAAAAAATCTTCCTCGTCTTACGTGGAGCGACCATTGGTGTTCCTTTCCCGCGTGTGGGCAAGATGTGCCCATTTTGATGGTTTGAACAGAGACATGAAAAGAGGCAGGTGTTGCCCAAGCCGTACATCCCTTGGCCTTGGAGCCGAACACTGTTGCCTGAGGGTGCCCACTCCCGGCGGACATCCCTCGGTGGCGAAACCGCAAGCGGTGTGTCGCACGACTTAGCAACAACGCACTTGGTGTGCCAAAACCGGCGAGGATGCTAGCAACCGCCATAAATCGCTTGAATTAAGCCGTTTGCAAACATCTTGAAGCAAGTGCTTACGCTCGCCCAATTGGGTAGGATTTTCAAACGCTCTGCACGCGACCGTAAATTTTAACGGTTACGCTATTTGAGGAGGTCGCGTTCTTTCAGCCACCCTTCCAGCAAGTCGGGCCAACGATCAACGGTTTGGTTGCCGCGGTACATGCCAAAACCGTGGCCTCCCGTTTCGTAGAGGTGCATTTCGGCGGGAACTTTGTGCTTGCGGAGCGCTTGATAAAACAGCAGGCTGTTTTCTGCCGGAACGGCTTCGTCGTCGTAGGCATTGACCAAAAACGTGGGGCCTGTGTTGGCAGTTACTTGGAGTTCATTCGACAAATACCGTACCAGCTCTTCGTCGGGGTTCTCACCAAGTAAGTTTTTCTTGGAGCCCTCGTGCGTAACGCCGTTTTGCATGGATATGACAGGGTAGATCAGCACAAGAAAGTTGGCGCGACTACTAACGCGCTGGAGCGGATCTTCGGCGTTAGCATCGCCTACGGCAACATGCGTTCCGGCGGTCGAGGCGAGGTGACCGCCGGCGGAAAAACCAGCGATGCCAATTTTGTCGGTGTCGATGTTCCACTCGGACGCACGGCTTCGTAGAATTCGCAGCGCCCGCTGGGCATCGTTGAGCGGAACGGGATGTTGGTGCAGACCGCCGCCGCAGCGATACTTCAGCACACCGGCGACCACGCCACGATCGCACAACCACTTCGCAAACACGTGTCCTTCGTGATCGATGGCCATCCCCGCGTAACCTCCGCCGGGGCAAATCACGATGCCAGCGCCAGTCCTCTTTTGCGGTTCCGGGAAATAGAGCGTGAGCGTGGGTCGGCTAACGCCAGTAAGCCAGCCGATGTCCTTTCCTCTGTGCTTACGTGCTTTATAGACTTCTTCGCCTGTGTAGTTTTCTGAGCCTGGTGCCACGCCCGACCAGAGCGGGATCTCCTCGACAGGGGCTTCCGCAGCGAGGCTCCAGCCAGCAAAAATCGCTAGAATTACCCAGCCCTGAAGCATTTGCCATCCCAGTTGATCTTTTATTAACATTGGTAACTCCGAGGTGAAATTTGCCCAGTTCTGCTGGACAGATTATTGTAGGGGAAAACACAATAGGCACACTATCTCGCGCAGCAGAAAGGCGTGGGGAGTTTTTTTGCGAATTTTTCACATTTTGTATCCGAATCGCGTGACAACTCCGTTTTTTTTCGGCCTACTGGGTGGGCCGTACCAATCCGTGCCATTTATCGCATGCCGAAAAACTCCTCCATCAACGCCGAAGTCCTGTTATCGCAAGCACTTGCGGGTTCGAGCGAGTGCTTTGGCCAACTCCTGCACGTTTATCGAAATTACTTGAAACTGCTGGTCGTGACGCAATTGGAGCGAAAGCTACAACGACGGGTCAGCCCGTCGGACGTGGTGCAGGAAACTTTTTTGGAAGCAAATCGAGATTTCCCACAATTCCGCGGTAAATCAAGTGGCGAGTTTTGTGCTTGGCTGCGGCGGATTTTGGTCAACAATTTGCATCGTGTGGTAGAAAAGCATGTATTGGCCGCCAAGCGGGACGTGCGTCGCGAGGTGTCGCTGGAAAACTTGGCGAGCAATTTGGAGCAATCGACCGCGCGGTTGGAAGCCTTGTTGCCCGACCCTGGCACTTCGCCGAGCGGTCACGCCGAGCGACACGAGATGGAGATTGTCTTGGCAGATCATTTGGCCGCGTTGTCGGTTGACTATCGCGACGTGATTGTGCTGCGGCATATCGAAGGTCTTTCTTTTGAGGCCGTCGGACAGCGGATGGAGCGATCGGCCGGGGCGGCGCGGATGTTGTGGTTGCGGGCGATCCAAGTTTTGCGAGAGCGGATGAAATGACAAACGACCTAACTCAACCGATACCAGCTAGGGCAGTCGCTGCAGCGACCGACGACGCTCGGCTTGCGCAGATCATGGACGATTATTTGGTGTCGCTTGAGCAAGCCGCGCCGCTTGATGTGGAAAGTTTGATTGCCGCGCATCCCGAATTCGCTGACGAAATTCGTTCGATCACCGCCAGCTTAGATTTGCTTCATGACGCGACCAAGCAGATGCGACCCGCCGAGCAGCAAACGGCCGACCGGCCAATCGTCGGTACGCGGCGCTTGGGCGATTTTGAGATGGGGCGTGAGATTGGTCGCGGCGGGATGGGCGTGGTTTACGAAGCTCGCCAGCTTTCGCTTCAGCGACAAGTCGCCCTCAAGGTGCTTCCTTTCGCCGCGATGTGGGATCAGAAACAAATCGCTCGCTTTCGCAACGAGGCCTTGGCGGCTGCCCAGTTGCATCATCCGAACATCGTGCCCGTGTTTGCGGTGGGGCAGGAACGGGGGGTGCATTTTTACGCGATGCAGTTGATTGAGGGACGCTCGCTGGATCAAGTGGTTAGCGAGTTGCGACAAGAGAAAGAGGGTCGGCAGGCGAAACCGCAAGCGTCGGCGTCGACCGTGTTGGGGCGCACGACCGAAGCGGTCGGGGATCTCTCCCAGAGGCCGGCCAACGGCGATTTTTCGGCGCAGCATTCTCGTGACCGTACAGGTTACTGCCGAGCGATTGCCGAGTTGGGGCGGCAGGCTGCCGAGGCGCTACATCATGCCCACGAATATGGCGTGGTGCATCGCGATATCAAGCCCTCGAATCTGATGATCGACAGCCAGGCAAAATTGTGGGTCGCCGATTTCGGCTTAGCCCGAATACAAAATAGCCCTGGTGTGACGATGACCGGCGACGTTGTGGGGACGCTGCGCTACATGAGCCCCGAACAGGCCGCCGGACAGCATGCGCTGGTAGACATGCGTACCGATATCTACGGATTGGGTGCAACACTCTACGAGCTGTTGACGCTGCAGCCCGCCTTTCCTGGCGAAGATCGCCACGCCGTACTACGCGACATCGAAGCCAAAGAACCAGTGCCGCCGCGCACGATCAACCCTGCGATCCCGGTCGACCTCGAAACGATTGTCATGCAAGCGATGTCAAAGTCGCGCGAAAGTCGTTACCCGACCGCCGAAACATTCGCCGAAGATTTGCAGCGGTTTCTCGATGGCAAACCAACCCGAGCGCGACGACCGACCGTGGTTGATCGCACGGCGAAGTGGGTCCGGCGGCATCGCAACATGGTGGCGCTCGCGGCAGGTTTTTTGGTGATGCTGACGTTCGGCTCAACCGTGGCGGCGCTGAAAATCGCTAGCGAACAACAGCGAACGAAAGTCGCCTTGGTCGAAGCGGAACAAAACCTAGCGCAAGCCGAGCAGCATTTTGCCCAAGCCCGGCGAGTCGTCGATCGGTTTGGCATTCAACTGGCCGATCAATTGCAGGAAACTCCAGGCACCGAACGGCTGCGGCAACAATTGCTCGTCGAGACGCTCAAATACTACCGCGAATTTGCCCAGCACATCGAAGGCGATCCGCGTGCCCAAGACCAACTCGCCATGACGCACCTCAAGACAGGGGTCGTCACCGCCAAGTTGGGAGCGAATCGCAAAGCGCTGGCCGAATACCAGTCAGCTCAGTTGCTTTTAGAAAAACTCCTCGAGCAAGACCCCAAAAACAATCACTTGCAATCGCAGTTGGCCCTCGCTCGCAACAACATGGCGCTGCTGTTTGCGACAGCAGGAGACAACGCCTCTGCGGAACGAGAATACAAGTTGGCGATTTCCGCTCAACAGAAGTTGGTTGCGGACGCTCCCGATAATCTCATCTTCACGAGCCAGCTTGCTGAAAGTCATTTGAACTTGGGGACGTTGCTGGGGCAGGCAGCTAAGCCGCAAGCGGCGGTTGAGGCGTTGACGGGCGGTGTCGACTTGCTGCGTGCCGTTTGCGATGCCGACCCTGAGAATGTTGACTATGCCCGTAGCTTAGCGATGGCCTACAACAATCTTGGCTACGTCGAGCGCAAATTCGATTCCAACCAAGCAGAACGTTCCGCCCAACAAGCGGTCGAGTTGTTGGAACACGTTTGCCGAAATGCGAGGGCTTCGACCGAGAGCATCGCGGATCTATCGCTTTGTTACAGTAACCTAGCAGCAATCCAAGGCAACGCCGACCAAACTGTCAAGGCGATCGCCTCGTACCGGCGGGCTGTGGCACTGCGCGAATCGCTTGTCCGCAAGTCGCCCGGTGTTGTGCGTTATCGGAGTGAACTGGCCGCAAATCTGAACAACTTGGCGCTGCTTCACATCCGCTCGGGAGACACGCCCGCCGCGAGCGAATCTTTCGGCTACGCCAATCGGTTGTTTGCAGCATTGCTAGAAGATTATCCGTCGAATGCCGCCTACGCGAGCGGTTGGGCGGCGCTGCTGAATAACCAGGGCTTGGCCTTGGCCAACATCGAACGGCATGACGAGGCGATTCGAGCGTATGTGCGAGCGGTGAAAGTCCAAGAGCGAGTCTGGCAGCAGATTCCCGATTCGCCGGCTGTGCGTGACGCGCTCAGCCGGATCTACTACAATCATGGGCGAGCGCTGCAGCAGGCGGGCCGCGCTGACGACGCGGTAGAGCAAGCTTTGGCACGCCGGAGTCTTTGGCTAGACAACGGCGAGCGATTGTTTAGCGTCGCTGTGGAATTGGCCCCAATGGCAGCGAAAAAAGTTGAAGGCGAAGTCCTTGCCACGCTCGAAGCAGCCTTGGCCAGTGGCTATCAACCGAAAAGAGATCTAGGCACGGATGCTCGCTTTGCCTCGTGGCACGATCATCCCGCATTCCAAAAGCTGGCTGCTACGGCCAGCGAAAAACTTGTCACTACCGCACCTCCCCAGCAGGCGCTCTGATGAAGCGTTGGATACGAAAACGCCACGATCAACGGCACTCGACCCTTTCGCCGTCGAGCCGACGTTGCCGCGCGCGACGATTGGCATTCGAGCGCTGCGAAGATCGACGGATGTTGTCGGGGAATTCGCCAGTGGCTCATGTTTCGTTAGCGCTTAGCGCTGGCGAAGGCGGATTCATTACCGTCTCTGCGAATAGCTTTTTGCAGACCAATGCGAACAATTTCCTGTTCGATGCAGGCAGCTTGAACCAGACCATTGGCGACTTCACGTTGCTTGATATCGGACAAACCGTCAGCTTTGGCGAGCCCCTTGTGACTTCGGGTGCTGCAAGTGACTTTGACCTCGACAGCAGTGCTCCAGTCTTCACTGTCAACAGAACAAACGACCTGGGCATCGACTCGCCGTTTCCCGCTTTTTTGGGCAACGAAACCAGTGGTAACGAAGCCAATTCGTCGATCGCTCCCACGTTTGGCCCCACGATCGGACCCTCGCTATACGACTTGGATTTGACAGATGTACAAGCGCAAGAACCTTTACTGCCGACAACAGGAAATAGTGACGCGCTAGACGACAAGAATACCCTCGCCGAGGACCACACAAACGCACAAACAGATGGTCCCCCCGGTTTACAAGGCAAAACTACCCAATTGCTAGTCATTGAGGATCCGATTCAGATCGTTTCCAGCCCGCTGAATACGGACCGATCTGGTCAACGCGAAGGCGGCGCTCTCGAAGTCGCCACAGCGGTCCACAACACCCAGCAAGCCTACGAAACGCAGTTGTCGGCGGTCATCGCTCACAATTTAGATCGCAATGCCGTGTTGCCAACCACAGTTGCAACGCCAGCGCGGCCAGTCGTTGCAGAAATAGCACGGGCGGTTGCGTTTGAAACGCTTGGGCAGCAACGCGTGATTTCGACTGGCGAAATCGATCGTGTCAAAGTGCAACCGCTTCGAGAGTCAACCGAGGTCACCTCACCAAGGCTCAACCCCGTTGCTGCACAGCTTCGCACCACGCCAGCCGATAGCACTGCGGCTGTTAATGCAACGATCGACGCAACAACGCAATCCTCAAGAGCCTTGCGCAGTGCCAAAGGCACCGCCGCGAATTTGGTGGAGCGTATTGAGAACGAACAGCAGTCTGCTCAGATTGCGAATTTTGCCCAATGGCCAACGCTCGCCACCGTGATAGCAAGCTTCTTGCTGATCGAAACCCGCCGCTCGCATGTCGCTCCTCCAACTGAGCAATTGCCACTCCGTCGTGAGCGTCGTCGTAAACGCTAAGCGTCTGCTAGATAAGCAGTTACGTTACCTGCGGAATTTCTTTGTCTTTCGGCGTTACATTTGGCCTGTCAGACGGCCTCTCAGAACATGGGCCGTCGGTCAAGCCTCGCCCATTTGCCGCAGGCAAACTATCTCCCCTATTTTCAACCACGGGCGTAACCAGCATGGCACGACAAAAACGTCCTCAATGTAGTTCATTTTTCCGCCAACCGGCGCGCGGCCTCCAGCCTTGCGGGGCCCGTCGTCGGTTGGTTTTGCATTTAGAAAAGCTGGAAGATCGCTTTCTGATGAATGGCGATCCAGCTCCCCTGGCCGCTGTGAACCTAACGGCGGATATCGATGTCGCCTCAATCGTTGTCGCCGACGATATTGGGCCCGGCAATTGGCGTTTTTCCCCTGGGCGAGAAACCGCTCCACCCGAAGAAATCTCTTCCAAACAACTCGAGGAACTCCCCGCTTGGCTTGTTACAGAAGCAGATCAAAGAAACGGCGATCTCTACGGCAAGGAGATTATTACTCCTCGTTGGAACTACTGGAATTGGGGGTCGTTTGGGAACGCGAGTATCGACATTTCCGACTTTGATGCACCTACGCTATTCGCTGCGACCGATACTGCGAACGACTTTTCCACGACCAACACGCAAGTCGCGGGCGTCGACGAAGCCGATCTTGTCGAGACCGATGGCGAGTATCTTTATGTCATCTCGCTCGACGAGCTACTCATCATTGATGTTCGTGAGAGTGGCAACCCCAAACTGGCGTCGCGTACAAAACTGGAAGCTCGTCCCACGGGCATCTATCTGGCAGGCGATCGACTTACGCTGATTACCAGCGGAAACAGTAGCCCGTATGCCCCGAATAACC
>JAADGD010000235.1 GCA_013152515.1 Planctomycetota bacterium | reverse complement strand
ACCTTTTCGCCGACGACGATGGAAGCGACGCCGATCGAAGGGATCAACGTGGCGATTCTTTACGGCTTTGGGTTGATCGTCGCAGCATTTGTCATGGCCCTGCTTTACGGATGGCTCTGCACGACCGAAGGAGACACGGTCGGGGAATCGAAGGGGGACGAGCAATGATTTACGAACCCTCGCCGATCGCGATTGTCATTTTTTTGTTGTTCGTTGGCATCACCGTCGGGCTTAGTTTTTATCTCGGCAAGCAGGCAAAATCGTCGGAAGGCTATTTTGCGGCGCATGGACAGATTCCCTGGTTCGTCAACGGCATCGCCTTCGCGGGTGACTATCTCTCGGCGGCGTCGTTTCTGGGCATCTGCGGGATGATCGCCTTTTACGGCTACGACGGTTTTTTGTACTCGATCGGCTATTTGGCGGGTTGGATTGTGGCACTGTTTGTGGTGGCCGAACCGATGAAACGTCTCGGCAAATTTACGTTCGCTGATGCGCTCAATTCCAAGTTCAATTCGCGTGGTATCAAGCTGGCGGCAGGCGTCAGCACGTTGGCAGTGAGCATTTTTTATCTCATTCCGCAGATGGTCGGAGCGGGCGTACTCGTGCAGCCGCTGCTGGGATTGCCCCATTGGGCAGGCGTGGTGATCGTCGGCGCGGTCGTGATCTTGATCGTCGTGACTGCCGGCATGATGTCGACCACTTGGGTGCAGTTTCTCAAAGGGTCGCTGCTCGTAATTTTTAGTGCCGTCCTGACGGTGATGATTCTGCAGCGTGGTTTTGAGGCGAAGCCCGGCGTCGATCAAGTTCAGACCGTCACGGAAACTGCCGATGGCCAGACGCTCGTCAACGGCCTTCCCAAGGGCGTCGGCGACGGGGAAACTTCGCTCGCTCCGGTCGGTCACATCAGCAAGCTGCCCGGCGGAGTCGACTCGACAGGTCCGCTCGGCCCGCTCGATTTTTTCCGCACGTTGCGCGAAAGCGAAGTCGTGCTTTGGTCGTCCAAAAAAGTCGAAGCAGACGACGGCAGCGTGACCACCACCTACACGCCCAAGCCGACCCCGGGCAGCCAAGTCCTTCGCCCGGGCGAACATCCCAAATTCAAAGGCATCCGCGGCGACAACCTTCTCGAAAAACTCAATTTCCTGTCGCTGATGCTCGCACTCTTTTGTGGCACGGCTTCGTTGCCGCACATTCTCATTCGTTACTACACGGTGAAAGACGCCGCCGCGGCCCGCAAGAGTACGATCGTCGGTATCGGTTGCATCGGTTTTTTCTATGTGCTGACACTTTATCTCGGACTGGGAGCGATGACCAGCGGCGCGATGGATGTCACCAACAGCAACATGGCCGCCCCGCTACTCGCACTAAGCATGAGCGAATTGCTCTTCGCCATTATCTCGGCGATCGCATTTACGACGGTCCTCGGCACGGTCAGCGGCTTGATTCTCGCCTCGGCCGGGGCTGTCGCCCATGATCTCTTCGGTAGTTTTACTTCCACCGAACTGACCGGCCACGAGCAAGTACGCATCGCGAAAATAGCTTCGGTGGTGGTCGGCGTCATCGCAATCGTCTTAGGAATTGTCTTCAAGGAAATGAACGTCAGCTACCTCGTCGGCTGGGCATTTTCGGTCGCCGCCTCGGCCAACCTGCCATCGCTGGTGATGCTGCTATTTTGGAAACGCACCACGGCCAAGGGAATCATCGTCGCGATCATCGTCGGCATGACCAGTTCGCTGGGATGGATCCTGCTAAGCGCCGACACCTACTCCAAAGTCTACGGCTGGCCCGCCGAAGACGCCTTTGTGCCTTTTAGCCAGCCGGGGATTGTGACGATACCACTGGGATTTGTGACGCTGGTGGTGGTGTCGTTGCTGACGGGCAAGCCAGAGTATTTTCAAAATAATCAAGGGGAGGAATGACAATGACCACCGAACCGAACCATCCCGAGGTGTTAACGTCGGTCCGCAACGATCTGGAAGCGATGCCCCTGCTCGCAGCTCTGGCAGAGCTTGGCATCGAAGCAACCAAGACCGGCAGTTTTACCGCCGACTTCCGCGCCGAAGCCCCCGGCGTAGTCCGCATCGTCGTCAAGCGTCAAGACCTCGCCCGCGCCAAAGAAGCTTTAGAAAAAATTGGGGAAGAGAATGCGGAGATCGACTGGTCGCAAGTCGATGTTGGAGAGCCTGAGTAGCGGACTCATTCGGTTCATTCGTAGTGCGTCCAAAGCCGAATCACTTTGACGACCTGCTCTTTTTCGTAGACTTGGTACACGAGCCGATGTTGGATGTTGATTCTTCTGGAATAGGCACCGGCTAAATCACCCACTAATTTTTCGTAAGGCGGAGGATTTTGAAACGGATTTTTTTGGAGGATAGCAAGCAATTTTTGGGCTTTGACTTTCAAGCCGGATGCGGAAAGTTTGTAACCGTTAACGGCGCTGAAAGAAGAAAAAAGAAAAGCCACCGATAAACACGGATAAACGCAGATGAGGAAAGGGTTTATTAGTCGAATTCGATTGCTGAAAAGAAAAAATAGCGGAAAAGCTCCGAATCCCGCCAGGAAATCGGCGTTTATCTGTGTTCATCCGTGGCTATTTTTTCCCTCGCGTGAACGGTTGCAAAAGTTTTTTTGAGTCCTTTTTGGCTTGTTTCGTGTACACCAATTTCCAATTCACCAATCAAGCTCCTCGGAACTTTCCGAAAGGTCTTGGTCGAGCCCCTGCCGTATTGATTCCCTCATCCCTGGAATAGAAAGCAAGTGCAAAGTTTCGGAAATGGCGTTCCAGTCTTCTTCAGAAACCAAAACAGCATTGCTCCTTTTGCCGGTAATGATAATCGGCTGATGCGTGGCTGCAGCCTCATCAATGAGACTGTAGAGTTTTGTGCGAGCTTCGGTAGCGTTGAGAACATTCATAGCAGGTAGCCTCTCTAGATCAAGCGTGCGCTATTCCGCACGTAAAATCAGGGCTCCGTTATTTTTGCTCGGTCGAACGAAGCTGCGTGAGCTGCCCCAGCACGACCGCCGTCTCGTCGGTCCACGGGATGTCGCCGGGGAGGAATTGGAATTTTTCTGGCGGGATCGCTACGGCGAATTGGACCTCAAAAATTTCGTAGCGCAGCAACGGGTCGCCTGTCGGTCGCAAACCGGCGAGACTAGTGGCAAGCGGGGCGTCGGCGGCGCGGCGGTGCTCGCAGACGTACGGAAACATATTCCGACCGACCAACAGCAAGACATGATGCGGTAGTTGCTCGGGCCACTCGGGCGGTTGTTCGTCGCCGAGCTTTGCGGCATCGGGCCAAAGCTGTGTGAGTTGTTCGGGGCGCCAGTGACCGATCAACGCGTTGACGGGCAGACCGTTGAGCTGCGTTGGCTCGGGTGGTTGAAAATCAAAATTACGAAGCAAGTCGGCTAACATTTGTCCGAGCCCCCCCTGCCCTTCGACCGCGGAGATCAATTGCTCGCGTTGCTCGGTCGCCCCCCCCCTGCCCTCTTCACGTAATCTTGCTTGCAACCAAGCGACGTCAAGACGATGGACTTGACGCCCACTGGGTAGGCGCCGATCGGTCCAAAGGTGGTTGCCATCGTATACCTGCACGAAGCTAGCAGTCTGGTCGGCAATTTGCGTTTGCATCTCCCATCGCGTGACTCGTTGGTCTTGAGTGCGCTGCTGCCAGTAGTTTCCCGAGCCTACGAGTTTTTGGTCGTGCAGGCGAGATTCGTATCGGAGTTTGGCGGCGATGCTTTCATGGTGTTCGAGCGCTATGAGAACCTGGGCTACGAATTGGTTGCCAGCGTCGGCGGGCGGCGGGGATTGCCCGATTGCCGGAGCGTGGCTCGCCTGAGTAATGGCGAATAGTAGCAGGATCGTTGTTAAACCGCGCAAAATAGTTTTCCTTTGCCGGTTTTGGCGGTTTTGCCAAAGATTCCGGTTCTTCCTCGCCGACCAATTACTTGCAGGAGGTCCCCTTCTTTTCGGAGAAAGGGTTCCTAGAAAAACTTCTCACTTGCGAGTGAAGAATCGGTCCGCCGTGGCACTAACGAGTGAGGATTTTAGCTGGCGTCTGCCAGCTAAGTCCACGGCAAACCGGAGAGAATTGCTGCCGTAAGTGCTAGCAGTTGGTTACAAGACATAAGTCGTTCGTCAGAAGTCGTTCGTCAATATCTAACGACTCACCACTACCTACGACTAACTACTGAACGCTTCCGAGGGGGGAAATGCTATGAAGAAAACTTTAGCTACATTCATGATGGGCCTTGCCGTGCTGTTGGCGACAACCAACTGCATGGCCAACAAAGCCTACAATTTGCCGCCGGCTCAGCGGTTGATGGAACCCGGCCCAGGCGTCGGTGGCCCAGGGCCAGGAGTCCTGAGCCCGATGGCGACGCGCGGCGGCGGCGGCGGGATCAGTCCGGCGATGGCGATGGGTGGTGGACCGGGCTATGGTCCGATGGCCGGTTGTGCCCCGCAGATGGGTCCAGCCATTACTTCGCAAATTGCTTTCCTTGGTGTCGAGGGTGGCGAAGTTGGGTGGGATGTCAGCGGTCAGAGAATGTTCGACAGCACACCGCTAGTCATGCCCGGCCGACAGAACTTTTCGCAAGGTGCGATTTACCGGCTCAAGCTAACGAATCTGCCCAACCGCGAAGGCGTCGAGTTGTATCCCACACTCGAAGTCGCTCCGGTCACGCCTCGGACCGATGCGTTTTTGGCGCACGCTCCGATTCCGATTCAGTTTACCGACGAAGACCTCGATCAAGTGCTGAGCGGCAACTTCGTCACCAAAGTCATCTATCTGCCCGATCCCGAGTTCCAAGACTTGGCACTGGCAGGCGTCGAAACCTTGGTCAGCACACGTCTTGATCCGGGCGTTGATCCGATTGCCGAAGCGGACCGTCGCGGTTCGATCATGGCGATCTTGCGTATCGGCAATCTCGATTTGCAATTGCCAGGTCAAGGAGTCGCCATGAATGGCGCCGTGACTCGAGCCCAGTACAACTCCTGCCCCGATGGCAATTGTCCTGACGGGGCAGTAGGTGGCGAAAGCTACGGAGGCGGCTACAGCGGAATGCCTGCGCCACAAGGAATGTCGACCGCCGCTTTTGCTCCACGGCCCATGCCTCCACACATGGTCTCGGGGATGACTACGCCGCAATGGGGTATGCCCAGTGTCGGTACGCCGATCGGTCTGCCTGGCCCGCCGCATATCCCGCTGGGACATGAAGCTGGTTTGACGAGCCATACGATGCGGAATAAGACACGCGTAAGAATGCCACCACCGGTCCACAATATGGAAATGACCGTCAGGCAGCGTCCTGGCATGAATTACCCACGTCCGGTGAATCATGTCAATATCTCCGAAACCAACCGCGCAGGCCTTCGTCTTCGCGGCGGTACGATGGCTCCGGCTGTGCCGACGGCGATGAAGAAGATGGCTTCTCGATTCAAGGGTCGAAAGAATTAAGAATCGAAAGAATTGTCCTGACGGATCTTGCGAGTAAGCTTTTCGGTTTTTCGTTTGGAAACACATGATAACGGTACACTTCGTATGCTAGTCACAGGCAAAATGCTATGGGCGGTACTCGTCGGACTGATGTGTAGCACTGCGGTGTTCGCACAAGACCGGCCGGTACACTGGCTCCACTCAGGTGCCATGCCTCCGGGAGCGATTGGACGCCAGCGACTGATGCGAGGGGGACCGTTGTCAGGATACTGTCAGCCGGTAGAGATTCGTGCTCCCAAGGGTGCACGAATCGCTCCGGCGGCAGGTTCCGCCAACATTGATGGGCAAACTTGGCACGAAGGACACGTTGACAAGCTGCTCGTCGGCCTACCGATTGGCCCTGTCTATCGTTTCAAAATCACTGAAATCCCTGACCATCCAGGCTTGGAACTTTTTCCAACCGTCGAACTGGTCGATCGCACCTATCCGCCGCAAGGTCAACAGCTTCGCTTTCCGGTGCCCATCGAATTAACGCTCGACGAACTGCTATTGGCAGCCGAAGGTCGTTTCATCACGCGGGTGATCTATCTGGAAGACCCGTTGTTGGCCCCGGCAATTGCTCGCGACGGCGAAGAGCAACCGTGGATCGAAGCCCGGCCGGGCGAAGACCCGCTCGTCATGGCCGATCACCTGGGACGACCGATGGCGATTTTGCGTCTAGGCGGACGTGTGCCAGAGAGCAATCAACCGAACGCGGCGTTTTTGTACGGGGCACCGCCGGCAGTGGTTTACGAACAACCTGAACGAAGTCGGAAGGCGGAAGGCGGAAGGCGGAATTAAAGCGGTTTACCTTCATCCCTCCGGTCCCTTACGGTCGCGGCTCGCCGGTTTTTCAACTTTTATTCTTCAAAATTATCCTTCCAAAATCTCATGCATGCTCCTGTTTGGTTTCGCTATGGTGTGATTGCTGCGGCAACGCTGATGCTTTGTTCGTGCAAGGCGACGTTGCCGAACAGAACGATTGCTAACAATGCCACTAGAGATGCAGCTATGGGTGAACAGCCCAATGTGGTTAACGCAGCAGTAGCAACCGATTTTCAAACACGCGTCATCGATCGGCAAGTGATGCCGGTTGTCTACCAGCAAGATCCTCACACCGCCCCGCCAGCCATTCGGCGTGCCGAGTATGCTGCGGGCGTGCGTCCGGCGGGTTGTCCTTGTGGCAATCATGCAAGCTGCGGACCGCAAGGTTGTAGCAACGGCTGTAGTAATGGTTGCAGCAATGGCTGCGCGATCGTTGGACCACGCGACGAGTATCTATGCGACGGAGGCGACGATGGCCTCCAGGTCGGCGTTCGCAAAGACTGGCAAGTCGACGGGCTCGAACAAGAAGATACCATTGCCCATTACGATACGGTCGACGGCCGCACCGTCGTGACGCCGAGCAATCAGGTTTGCATCTACGCGCCCCGTTTTGGTGCCGTGCGTCGTATGGTCGACTTGCATGAATACGCTCGCTCCGATATGCCAGGAGGCATCGAATCGCCGCTGTCGTTGTCGAAGATCGACGAAAACGAGCGAGCATCGACCTCGTTGGCCCAGCTAGAACCGACGATTCATCGCGTCGACGATCCGGCCACTTTAATGCGCGAACGTCAACAATTGGGCGGGCTCGATCGAGCGATGGTTATCGAAGAGATCGACGGCTCGTTAGCCCCGTATGCCGATCTGAAAATCGTGCAAACAGGCACGATCGACAACGGCGAAAAAGCATTGCTCGCCCGCGCCAGTTTGGCAGCGGTCACTTGGTCCGGCGACCAATCGCCACAGATCACCATCGACGAACGTCATGCCCAGGCGTCAGTCCGCGATGCGCAACCGGGCCTCGTCTATCATCTGCACGATCCCAAAAAGCCTCACTTACGGCTGATCAAACTCGCCTCGACCGGAGCCGCTAAGCCAGGCGACGAGATCGAATTCACTCTGCGTTTCGACAACATCGGCAGCCAAGTCCTCGGCAACGTCACGATCATGGACAATCTCACCACGCGTCTCGAATACGTCGAAGCGACCAAGTCGAGCGTCGCAGCCGAGTTCTCCACCAAACCCAACACGGGCGGCTCGGTCGTCTTGCGTTGGGAAATCACCGAACCGATCGAAGCCGGCAAAGGTGGCGTCTTGCAGTTCAAGTGCAAAGTACGATAGCCCTGCGGGCAATGACGAATGCCGAATGACGAAGGCATCGCGGGGGTTTTACAACTTTTGCACAGTGCAACAAAACCGTTTTTTCGTGGCAAAAGTCCGGGGGTTTTGACATGGGATCAAAACCGCAAGTCCTTTCCAGCAAACCGGTTGCAACACAGCGCCCTTAGCAAAACTAGCGAGGTTTTGCCAAATCGGGCCGCCACCTCTTGGCAAAACCCCCTGGGACATAAAGCCACAAACACCCTCCCTCACCTTCCACCACCCTCCACGAAGCGTCGGGCCTCCGGCCCGCAACGAACCAGAGTGTGTCAAAAACTCAAAAGTCAAATTGCCAAAGAACCCACCACGTCGCGAGACGCCAAACGGCAATTTAGCAGATGCCCGCCGAGAAATCAGAGGCGATTTTTGGCCGGGGGGCAGTGATCCAAGTACGATGAAACGGGCGTAGCCTTACGATTCATTTGCCATCTCTTTTC
>JAADGD010000236.1 GCA_013152515.1 Planctomycetota bacterium | reverse complement strand
GGCAATCTGCTCATTTTTCGCGTGAAACAGGCATGTGAAATTGCCGTTTGCTGTTTAAGATGGAGGTTTGGGCTTTGGCTTTCCCCATGCGTAGGGAGACAGTGCTGAGGTCTTGTAGGGGGGGTTTCACCTCCAGACAGCAACCTTCACACTTTTGCTACCTGTTGAGCTATCCGATGAACAACTCCATGCTACCAAGTGGTATGCCATCTTACGGTATTGGCGACTTTATCCAAGCGCTGTTTCGTAACAAGAAAAAAGTCGTCTATGTTCCGATAGCGATTCTCAGTCTTGCAGCGATGGCGATTTGGCTTGCTCCGCGCGAATATCGGTCGGAAGCGAAATTGTTTATGCAGGTCGGTCGCGAGTCGGTAAAAATCGATGGCACGGCAACTACGGGCGATACCATTTCGATGCAGTCGAACAGTCGTGAAGGTGAAATTATTACGGCGATGGAGGCGTTCAAAAGCCGCGGCACAATCGAGAAAGTCGTCGACAAACTGGGGGCAGACGTTGTTCTCGGAAAAGGAGGCCTCGGAGAGGAACCCTTGAACCTCCTCGTGAGAGCTCTTCGATGGGGCGTCGGTGTGCCGATTCGGCTCGTCAGAAGTATCGATCCCGTGTCGGATCGCGAGAGGGCGATCATTCTCATCGAGCGAAACTTAGGCGTCTACGCAGAAAATGATTCTACGCTAATTACCGCGAGTTACGATGCCGACTCTCCGGAACTTGCGCAGCTCGTGACTCAAACGCTAATCGACGTCTATCGTAACGAGCATCTTCGTCTGCACCGCACGGTTGGCTCGAAGCAATTTTTCGCGCAGCAACACGACGCGCTGAAACAGCAACTTGATGAGACGATGGAGAAGCTGCGGGCGGCAAAGAATCGCATGAATATCGTCTCGATCGAATCAAGGCGAAAAACGCTCGAAGAGCGCATGGCCAATACCGAGTTGAGTCTCTACAGCAACCTTCAGCAGCTCGCTTCGACTCGAGCCCAAGTGGCAGATCTCCACAAGCAGCTTGCGAACACACCCGCGCGTATGATTGCGCAGGAAACAACCGTTCCCAACACAGGCACCGATTTGCTGCGCGAGCAGGTTTTCGCTCTACAAGTTCTGATGCTTGATCAACAGTCCAAGTACAGCGAGGATCATCCCTCCTTGCAGGTCACACGCGAACAGCTAGAAGAAGCACAAGCCATGTTGAAGGCGGAATCCGTGGATCGCCTGGAAACGACCAACGACAGCAACCCCAACCACCATGCGCTCGCTCTGTCGTTGGCCCAAGAAGATAGCGTGTTGGCAGGCATCGTAGCGCAAAACAATGAACTCAATGAACAACGATCGACCGTGGTTGCTGACCTGAAAAATCTCAACGACCACGAACTGGAGATGGACCAACTCGAGCGAGCTTCGCAACTTGCACGTAGCAATTATTTCCGCTACGCCGAGAAGCTGGAGAAAGCTCGCATCGATGAAGAACTGGACAAAAATGCCATCTCGAATGCCATCAAAGCTCAAGAGGCGACTTTTGCAGAAAAGCCTGTGAGCCCTAGCAAGTTATTGATCGGCACACTAGCAATGATGCTTTCGTTTGCCTCGGTCGTTTCGCTAGTGTTGATTAGCGAAAACATCAGTCATTCAATCTACAAGGAAGAGCAACTCGAAGAATCGCTCCAACTGCCGGTGTTTGGCGTCGTCCCCGAGCATCAACAACGCATGAAATCGATTACCTGAATCACCACGAGAGTTGTCAGGCGGCGACTCCGCCTGTCGTCTTTGTTCTCTCGTAGCCCATTCTGTAGGTTCCCAAGTTATGAAAACTCAAACACAGTCGCCGCAAATTGACACCACAACAAAGTCTGCTGGGCACAAGTGGCGACATGCAGCCAAATTGCCCCATCTTGCCCATCAAGGCTCGGAGATTGCGCAAGAAGTCTATGAGTCGATTCTCTGGCGAATCGATGCCAAGTGTGAAACGAATGAAACCGTGGCTATCGGCCTGACCGGATGTCTAAGCAAGTCGGGTTCGACCTCGATCGCGGCGAATTTAGCCATCCATGCGAGCAATCAGCAGCGTGGACGCGTACTGTTAATCGACGCGACTTGGGGCGATTCCCGAGGGCAGAGGCTTGGCTTACAGAAGGTGTTTGATTTGCCGCATGAGGCCGGTTTGTATGACATCTTGTCAGGCGATGTTTCGCCCCGAGAGTGCCTGCCGCAGGCCGTGGCCGAGAATCTCGATGTTCTCGGACGAGGCATGTGGGGAGAAAACCATCCGGCACCTGTTCGGCAAGAATTGGTCGAAGAAATGCTGACGGACTTGAAGACGGAATACTGCTTGATTCTTGTCGATTTGCCAGCCGCTGAAGAATTGCGAAGCGCGCTACCCGTGGCGCGACAGTTGGATGGAACACTACTAGTTTCGCGATTCGAGGCTGTCAAACAGACCCAGGCACAGCGAGCGCTGCGTCGCTTGCAAGAAGACGGAGTCACCGTTTGGGGCTCGATATTGAATCGCCATCGCGAATACGTGCCCCAGTGGCTACGCAACTGGTTCTGAAAGCCATGAGCCAGAAAATGGTTCTCCACATTCCGCCTTCTGCCCTTGCGATGCTAGCAAACCTCACAGTGTGAACCTGTAACGTTTGTGCGCAAACTTCTCATTTTCCGGGACAGAACGGTTCGATGCACTACTTCGTAGGGTTGCGCCTTGGCAAGGAAGCTAGACGCAATTTTGCTAGCCCCAGAGTACGGGGAAAGCTCCGTTGATGCCAAACAGGGATGTTGGCTGCATGAAACAAACCAAGCGCGTACTGTTGAACAGACCTACGGTCTGGTTCGTGATTGTCGTTGGGATCAGCGCGCTCGTAGGTGCCTGGAATGCCGAGGCTCCGCTTGCAAGCACACAGCAACTCGCGTCTGTTCACGTCTCCCAGCAGGCAATACCTCTCGAACAGATGGAATCGACGCTTGCACAGGCGGGCTGTCCCGGCTGGATCGTGCTGGCTAGCGAAGGCGAAGCGGCATTGAAGCCGCCGTCCGATCTTCTTCCGAATGACGTAAAGAAAACCGCACTGCGTGTCGCGTCCAATGTGCCTCGCATCAGCTATCCCACGCCAGTCCGAGTCGCGAGCCGAACGCTGTTTGCACCACCACCCGGCAATCGTGCGCAACTCGCGACAAGCACAGCGGATGATCCCAATGATTTATTGGATGGCGTCCCCGATCTGTTAGCGGCCCCGGTAGAAAAATCGACGGCCCCATCAATACCCAAAGCCCCAACTCCCTCCGCGCATTCAACTCCCGGCGAGTCCGCTTCAGCGGACGGGCTCACTCCCAAACAGCCTCCACCCCCTCAACCCACAACCCAAAAACTCGATCTCCCAGCTCCACAGCCCCAGACCGAAGAACTTCCAAAAACTCAACCGGCCCCTCCGCAGCCGGCCCCGCAGCCGGCCCCTCCGCAGATTCAGCAACCAGAGCAAATCGAGCCGCCACGCCCGGTCCAACAGCCTGAGCCCGTCGAAGTCCCCACAATCACGCCAAACCCACAACCGCTTCCACAACAAAGTCCCTTTGCGCCGCCACCTACACCGCAAGTCTCGGAGCAATCGGTAAATCAATCGGCTCCACATTCCACCAACACGGATAATGCAAATTCGGCGGACAAGAAAAAAACGCAATCGTTTTGCGAGTTCGTTGCCGAGACGCAATTCCCTTCGGCCCAAGCGTGCGCGAAGTGCCACGAAAAAATCTACGACGAGTGGAGCATCTCGAGCCACGCCTACGCGATGGTCTCGCCGATGTTTCACAAGTTTGAGCAAACTCTCAACGACCTGTCGCAAGGCACCGTCGGCTACTTTTGCTATCGCTGCCATTCCCCTGTGGGCACCACGCTTGGCATCTCGCGTGCGGCTCCCCTCTGGGAGTTGCCACTGGTAGCCCGCGAAGGCATTACCTGCATCGCCTGTCACCGGGTGAATCAACGCTACGGCAAAGTCAACGGTGATCGCCGCATCGAACCGGGCAGCATCCACGCGCCCGTCTACGGTTCGATTGGCGGCAGCGGCGTTGCTGAAGTGATCGCCCAAAAGAGCAAGTACAAAGTCAAGACTTCGCCCAACGAAAAAGGGCCTGGTCAAGACATACACGTGGCCGGCCTGCATTTCGACCAGCTTAGCAAATCGGAATTTTGTGTTTCCTGCCATCAAGTGGCGGTCCACCCCGGCATCAAGCTCGAAGTCGTCTGGGAGCAATACCGCGCCTCGCCTGCCTGCAAAAAAGGCATCTCGTGCCAAGATTGCCACATGGGTCGCATCCCCGGTGTACCGAGTGGCTACGAGGTTGGTGCCGCCGCGAAAGTGAACGACAAGACCGTCAATACGCAACGAAAACATGCCAACCATGTGTTCTACGGTCCTGGCTATTCGATCGCGCACCCGGGTGTCTTTCCGTTTAACATCGATGCCAATCGTTGGACCATGCAAGAGTGGTTGTTGTTCGATTGGCGTTCGGGTTGGGGCACAGAAAAATTTGAGGAACTGCTTGAGGACGGCCAGATTCGCGCCAGTTTCCCGCCCGTCTGGGCCGAAGCCGACGATCGCTACGACGCTCGCGACATTATCGACGACAATCAGAAAAAGCTCGACAGCAAGAAAATCATCCGTACGCAAGTGATGGAAAACGGCTCGCACGTCGATGGCCCCTTTTTCGATACGCAACTCACCCGCGGGCAAGACCTCAAATTCCATTACGTGATGACCAACACGAACGAAGGCCACAACTTGCCCACCGCATCGCTCGGTGCTCAACCACAGCTTTGGGCCAATGTTGTGCTGATCGGCCCGCGCGGACAGCGGCTTTGGGAAACAGGCTACACTGACCACTGGGGCGATGTTGCCGACATTCACTCGGTAGATGTACGCAACAAGCTGCTCCCTTACGATTGGCAACTGTTCAACTTGCAAACGATGTTCCTCATTACTGGGGCGAAAGGGACCGATCGCGAATTTTACTTGCCGGTGAACTTCGACTTCGATCAATTGCCCTACTTGCGCCCTGGTGCTCAGCCGATTTCGGTGCTTAATCACCCGCCGTTTATTCGGATGGAAGGCCGTTCGCTGGCCGCGCTTGGTTCGCGTAAAATCCCGTACAAAGTGCCCGCCGAGTTGATGTACCAGCCAGGGCACTACCGGTTGTCGTTTCGTCTGCGTAGCCGGCTGGAGCCGATCTATTTCATGCGTTTTTGTGGTTCGACCGACGAAATGATTCGTTCGATGAACGAGGGAATGCTCGATTTCCATCAATCCTCCGTTGAATTTTTCGTCCGATAAGTAACGCCCTGTTTTCTTGCCATGCCGATAATCCTCATACAGCTAAGCCGCAAGCGACGCACTCGACGCATGTCGAGATTGCTGGCGATTGCGCTGCTGTTGGTCGTCGGAATACTCACAAAGCTAACGCAAGCCAACGAATTATTTAGCCCTCCTTCCGACACTCACGAAGCGACGGGCTTTAGCCCGCCTCAGCACGCACTGATTCCCTTCCCACCAGTTTGTGATGCTCCGCCGCGACTACTCGACCGACGACGCAATTCGTTGTTCCCCAACTCTTCGTATTCGCCACTCGAATCCTCGCTCTTCGGCCGCCCCGAAATTACCCGTCCCTTCGGCACTCCTCTCTTTCCGAAGCCGCAGTCCTGCCAACCGGCACCACTGAGCGGCCCCGTTTCACCCGGCTTCCAGCGCAGCATCGGGCGTTTCAGCCTCACCTCGCCTGTGCCACCAGCAGTGGTTTCTGCCCATGCTCCGCCCTGGGAGCAACTGCCCTCGCCCTCGGAACACAAGGGCCAGGTGATGATTGCTGTACCTCACAGCAGCGACCGTCTTGCGTGCGACCAGCCTTTCACCTCCGCCGACTTTTCCGCCGACCCGTTTTATGACAGCGGCTTAGACGTCTCCGACGAACTCGACATCTACGGCGGCAAGTACCTCAATCCCGTCCAACGTCCCGCGCTCGAATGGGGGCTGCCGTTCTATCTCAACGGCCCCATTCCGCGCTCAGGTACCGGCCTCGGTGTGACCAACCTGACGCAGCCGAAGTTCTACGTCTATGGCGACTACCGCACCGCTCTTGCTTACAACGAAAATGTCGCCAACGAACAAACGGTCTGGGCGAGCCGCCTCAACCTCGATTTCGACTTGGCCATTACTGCCACCGAACGTTTCCACATGTTTTGGGGGCCACTCGATGAACGCAACCAATTCAGCGGGCTGTTCTATGACAACGGCCAAATCAACACCAACGACGCTTGGGACGGCTGGGACGAACGCACCGACACCGCCTATTTTGAAGGCGACCTCGGCGCGATCCTCGGTGGTCTGGGCGGTTTTTACCCAGAGCTTGATCTCCCCTTTGCTGTCGGCTTGATTCCGCTCGTCTATCAAAACGGTATTTGGATCGAAGACGCCTTTGTCGGTGTTGCCGCAACGATCCCCGCTCGCAACAACCCGCTACTCGATTGGTCCAACTTCGACACGACCTTCTTTTTCGGATTCGACGAGGTGACCAGCAACCTCGCTTTCCAAAACGATAACGAAGCTGCCAACATTGTCGGTTTTACGACCTTCATCGAACGTCGCGGCGGCTACCTCGAACTCGGCTACGCCTATCTCGAAGACACCGCAAACCTCGGTCGCAGCTACCACAATCTCGCCGCCAGCTACACGCGACGTTACCTCAATTTGTTCTCGAACTCTGCACGCGTGATCATCAACACGGGCCAAGACGGACCTCGCAACAATCGCACAGCCGATGGGGTATTACTCCTGCTCGAAAATAGTTTTCTTACACGCAATCCCTACAACGTCATTCCCTACGTGAATCTGTTCGCTGGCTACGGCACCCCTCAATCGGCCGCCCGTCTGCAAGGTCCGCTGAAAAACACCGGCATCAATTTCGAGACCGACTTGCTCACCGGCTACCCGATCCTCGACGACTCGGCCAACAACACCTACGGTGGCGCCATTGGCGTCGATCTGCTCGGCGGCAGTTTCGAGCAACAACTCATCCTCGAATTCGCCTTCCTGCAAACCTTCGGCGACGATGCCACACGCAACGCCTCCGGCGACCAATACGCCGTCGGTGCCCGCTACCAACGCCCACTCAGCCATACGCTCCTCTTCCGCGCCGACGCGATGACCGGTTGGCTACGCAATAGCGAAGACATCTCAGGCGTGCGGATGGAGCTGCGACGAAAATTCTAGCTTTCGCATCCTCCATCGTACTTTTGACACTTTTGCACAGTGAGAAAAAGCGTTTTTTCGTGGCAAAACCTCCGCACTTTTGCAACGAGGCGATCTCGTAAGTTGTTGGTAAGTAAGGGATTGCAAAAACGGCTCTGTGCAAAAACGGCATAGTTTTGCCAAGTTTCACAGGTCACGCTTGGCAAAACCTCGGGAGGTCTACCGCCGTTAGGAATCAAGCGTCTGCCGCAGGATAGGCTTCCAGCCTGTCAAGAAAAACAGCCGCTCTATCTAGACTGACAGGCTGGGAGCCTCCCCTACGTTTCCGAGTGCAATCTACACTATCGGTCGCGAAAA
>JAADGD010000177.1 GCA_013152515.1 Planctomycetota bacterium | reverse complement strand
AAAATTGCAAGCACCTTCACTTTGCTTTCTCTGCGACTCTACGAGAGGCAAATCTGACAACCATTCCAAAAACTTGCACACGCTTCGCAAAATTTGTCAAAAACTTAACGATGTTTGAGGTTAGTAGTACAGATAAACGCAGATGCAGATGAGGAAGAATTTTTGTAACCGTTCACGCGCCAGCAATTCTCTTACAACGACGTCGGGGAAAATTAGGAGCCGCCGATGGACGCAGATAAACGCAGATGCGAAATCCGAGTTCATTTATCGGCGTTCATCGGCGGCTTTTCCTTTTTTATGTGAACGGTTACGAAATTTTTTGCCGAATTTGACTGCCGAAAAGAAATAAGGGTGAAATAGCGGAAGAACTCCGAAGCCCTCCAAAAAATCGGTGTTTATCGGTGTTCATCCGTGGCTAATTTCTTCCCTCTCGGTGAACGGTTATTCGTCAGAACCGAGATCAACGCAACAGCCGCGGTCTCGATCCTGAGAATCCTCGCACCGAGACCAACCGTCTCCCAGCCGGCACCGACCGCTTGCGAGACTTCTTCGTCGGTAAAACCGCCTTCGGGACCGATGGCGAGGAGCAGCTTGGTGCCTTCGTTTGTCGGAGCTTTGATTTCTATCAACGGTTGGCCACCGGGATGGGCAAGCAAACATTGTCCAGAAGTTGTCTCAGCGACCAAGGCGGGCCAAGCGATGGGGCTGGCGATTTCCATCAGCCGATTGCGGCCACATTGTTTGCTGGCTTCGATGACGTAGCGGGCAAATTTTTTGTTTGGCTCACTTTTGCTGCCAACATCGCCTTTGCCAACGCTGCGTGTTGTTTGCAGTGGTACGAGGCGAGTGACGCCTAGCTCGACACATTTTTCGAGGAGCCAGCGTTGGCGGTCGCCTTTGGGGAGCGAAACTGCTAGCGTTAATTCGAAGGGCAGCTCGCGCTCGATATTTCGCCGCGGGCCGACGTTTAGCTCGATCGTCGAGCGCTGACACTCGACCACCTTGGCCGTATATTCGCCCCCCTGGCCATCGAACACGATCAACTCGAAACCTGGCTTGGCGCGCATGACGTGCAAGAGATGATGCGCCTCGCTATCGGCGAGCGTCACGGTGGAGCCATCGATCGGCTCGGCGGAATAGTAGCGATCAGGCATGGAGAATTTGATAGCAGTGCAAGCAACAGGGAAGCAAACAGCGGAACGGTCAAAGTTTGTAGCCACACTAAGCCGATTTCAATACCAGCATTGTGCCTCGTTCGTTGTCGCCACTCAAGTGACCCCCGAAGAGAATCATCAAATGTATCAAACTCACTGGGGCCTAGAAAAACCGCCGTTCCCGAGCGGACTCGATCCCAAATTGTTTTTCGAGGGTGCCAGTCAACGCGAATCGCTAGCTCGGCTACGGTTCCTACTCGCCCATCGGCGGCGGTTGGGGCTTGTACTAGGCGCGTCGGGAATGGGCAAATCGTTGCTGCTGAGCGTTTTTGCTGAGCAATGTCGTCTGGCGGGCCATGCGGCGGGACAGGTCGATTTGCTGGGGCTTTCGACACGCGAGTTTTTCTGGCAGCTTGGCAACAAGCTGCACGCTGCGGTTCGCACAGAAGACGATCTACTTCGCCTATTTCGTCAAGTGGCCGATCGGTTGCAAGAAAACGCTCTGCAAAAAAAACAGACGGTGCTGCTGCTCGACGATCTCGATCAAGCGGGCCCCGATTTGCAGAATCAGGTGCAGCGACTACTGCGGACCGATGCTGCCCACGGCGGCTGGCTCACGCTGGTCGCAACGGCAAATTCAACGCAGCTCAACCGCCTGGGACAAGGGTTGCTTGAGGCGGTCGATCTACGGATCGATTTGCACCCGTGGGACGAACTCGACACGATCGGCTACCTGCAAATGGCGCTGTTCGAGGCAGGAGCAGAGCGACCCTTGTTCGATGACGAAGCAATGTCCAACTTGCATCGCGCTTCGGAAGGTGTGCCGCGCATGGTCAATCGCTTGGCTGATTCGTCGTTGTTGGCCGGTGCGAACCATTCGCAAGAAATGATCGATGCCTCAACAATCCAAGCGGCAAGTGAGGCGATAAGCTTGCCAACCAATGTAGCCCTCGGCTCCGCCGGAGGATAGTTACGCGTCTGTTTCCAGCGCCAAAATATCCATTTCTTCGATCTCCTGCAGGCCGGTGCCCATGATGCCTTGCAGGTCGCCGAAAAGCCCGACGGTGCTAGCGATCGCTTGCTCGAGTTGCTTTTGCCTTTTGTTCCATTGTCGGGTAATGGCACGTTTTTCGGTTTCCAAATCAGCCTGCATATCGATGTAGGGTTTTACGACGCCGCGGACTCGGTTGGAAAACTCGGCGCTGTGGATGTAGTTGTAGACCAACTCCATTTTGTCATGCTGCCCCTCCGTCGCCCGGCGGGCACGCGCCGATTCGATCAATACACGACGCAGGGCAATCGCCACGCTTTTGGCACACGACCAACTCGCAACCCATACGCCGTTGAGTTCCTCGAAGTATTGCACCGATTCGGGCATCGTGGCGGTGACGATACAGGCACAGCTTGCCTTGGCTTCTTGCTGGTCGTCAATGACTTTGCTGAGCCACTTGTCGCTCCAGTTTTTGGTTCTTTTTGATTCCCAAAGAATCGTGCCGCATTCGCGACCTGTCTTGTCGAACACATGCTGCAACACGTCAGCCCCTTTGACACCTTTGGCGACCGGCTTGATCACGTCACCAGGGAATTCAGCGGGCAACATACTTTCGAGGGCAAGTTCTTGCACTTCGCCTTGGATTTGTTGCGAACCTTGCTCAGCTTTTTGCACGAGCTCATCAATTTTCTTGCGCATCGATTCGATGGCGAGATCTTTTTCGGCCAGCTTCAGTTGATGCTGCTCTTGTGCTTGCGACAACGCGGAAGCGCGAATCTTCTTTCGTTCTTCGTCCAGACGGCGAGCGACTTCCAGTTCTAGCTGCTCGGCTTGCTCTGCCAGTTTGCGGTTCTCTTTGCGTAACTGGATTTCGTTCGTTTGCAGCGATTTAAGTTTTTGTGTCGCTTCCGAAATTTGTGCCTCCCGATCCTTGAGTTCGACCGCCACGACCTGCTGGGCGACGACTCGCGCGTCGGCTTCGATTTTTTTCCGCTGCTTCGCTACTGTTTCACGTACTTGCTGATCTAGTTGTTGCTGCGAGGTCTCTAGCTTTTTCCGTAACGCAGCAGTTTCTTCGCGTTCGGCAATCAAGACTCGCGTCTTTTCGGAAAACTCAGTTTCGTACTCGGCGCGAATCTCTACTGCCAACTGAGCAGACATGATCTGATCGATTGGAAACTCACTACGACAATTTGGGCAGGTGACTCGGGTATCCATAGAAATCATCTCCATACGTCCAGGAAAACAGCAACGGGCGGGCAAACGCCCGTAATGAACAAGCGTCTACCATGCTCGTTAATATGACGACTTTCTGCCGATTGAGCAAGCTCGCGCTCCAAATGACAGCCAACTGACCTCGAGCCCCGCCAAGTCGCCTGATCGGGGTTGCGGAATTTGGATCCACCGCTTTTTTCGGAGTCCCTCAAGTTTTGTTGCGCGTCGATTTGGCTTCGCCTTGCTCGGCTAGATATTGGTCTTTGAGCCGCACGTAATTCGCGGGCGAATAGGTGAAGAAGGTTCGTTCCGTTTCGGTGATCGGCCGCAGACGCTTGCAGGGATTACCCACGTACACGTAGCCACTTTCCAGGGTCTTGCCAGGCGGCACGAGGCAGCCCGCGCCGATGAGGACCTCGGCTTCGACGATCGCCCCGTCGTTGACGATGGCCCCGATGCCGACCAAGACTCGGTTTCCGACGTTACAACCATGAAGCACTGCACTATGACCGATCACCACGTCATCACCGATCACGAGCGGCCACCCTTCGGGGTTGTATTTGCTTGCGTGAGTGATATGTAGCACTGCGTTGTCCTGCACGTTGCAGCGATGCCCCAACCTGATCGAGTGGATGTCGCCGCGAACGACGGCTCCCGGCCAGACCGAGACGTCGTTTCCCAAACAGACATCGCCGATGACCGTGGCGGCTGGGTCAACGTACACACGCTCGCCAAGCTGTGGTGCAATATTCTTAAACGATCGAATAGTCAATTTATTATCTCGAAGTGCATGAAGAAGGTCCTGGAATTATTTAGTATAACGAGAAAGGCAGGAGAGTTCGCAGGAGGATTGCAAAGTCAGGAAAAACAAAAGAAACCGCCAAGGACGCCAAGAGCGCCAAGTGAGAATCCCGCGAAAAAGTGGTCGTCTCCAGCTTTTCTTTGGCGTTCTTGGCGGTTCAAAAACACGACTTTGCAATCCATCTGCTGACGATAGCAGGCTCGTCGTGTCGTTGTGGTTCATTTTTCGATCTTTCGCTAATAAGGACTTTGCAGTTTGCCTAACGAAACCGTGGGGAACGCTCGTTCTTGGGGTTTTGGTAACCGTTCAGTCATCTGCAGCAAACCAAGAGCCACTTCCCCGGAGAATACTGTACCACAGAGAACACCGAGGAAAAAAGCACCGAGGAACCCCGCACGGCCACCAGTCGCGCTGCGTTCAATCCGTGACTATTTTTCTTTTGGTTTCGGCCGGTGGCCGCGCTGAGTTTTACTCGGTGAATGACTTCATGCAAGGGTAATCCGAAGAAAAATTTCTACGGATCGACCCAGGCTGTACTGAGTAGCGCTGGCAGCAGAATTAGATCGCCTAGCAAGGCTACGATCAGTAATGCAGATAGCAAAACACCGAATTCAGCAATCGGTACAAAGCTGCTAAACGCGAGTGTGCCCAGGCCGAGACTGGCAACGAGGGTTGTTTGCATCATGGGCCGAAAACATTTTTCTGCGGTGAGAGCTGCGATGTCGCGGCGGCATCTGGACGGTTGCCGAGAGGTTTCGGATTGAAAATGAGCGACAAAATGCAAGGTGTCGTCCAACGCCACGCCCAGCGCGACGGTCGCCGTTGTTAGGGTGGCGATATTGACAGGATGGCCTAGCCAGCCCAACAGACCAAATACGATCAACACCGGTGAGATGTTCAGTAGTAGCAGCAGGAAGGCCGTCCGAGGTGATCGAAAGGCGAGGGTCAGAAGCACCCAAAGTACGGCCGACGCTGCCAACAAACTTCTGCCAAGTCCGGCAAATATCTCGTGTTGTGCGGCGAGTATCAGAGGCACAACTCCGGTGTAAGTGACTTTCATCTTCGATTCGATCGCTTGAGGTAGCTCGTTGACAATAGCCCCCAGACGCTGCCCGGCGGTGCTGGCGACGTTGGCGGTCAGCCGCCAACGTGTTTGGTTTTTGTTTAGCCGAGTGCGTAGCATTGGAGCAAGTCGACGTTGACTCTTCAGCTCTCGCAGAATGTCGGCCGTTTCTTCGTCACTCTGCGGGAAAAACGTTAGGAAATCAAAAACGTCTTCCACATCAGAGTGCTTCCGCAAGGCGGCTGCATAGTCTCGAAAATGTCGAATGCGATCTGCCAGCGGCACTTCGGAGGAAAATTCAACAATCGCTTCGATGTTGAGTAGTCCTGTCAATCGGCGTTCAATCAGTTCGTAATCCTGCGTAAGTTTGGCCGACTGGGGCAGGAATTTCAGCGCATCGGACTCGCAGGTGAGTCGTTGCAGGCCAACGCAGGCCACGATCGTCAGTAGGCACCACACGGCAAACACCGATCGTGCCGGGAGCTGTTGCACCATCAGCCCAGCCCAGGTCGCATGCTGGATTTGATTCGAGTGACGCCGATCCGAAGAGAGATAGACCGGCGCAAACAAATAAGTGACCGCAACCGCCACGAGAGTTCCCACCGCAGCCCACACACCGAATGCACGAACTGGCGCAAATTGACTGGTGACCAACGAAGCGCAACCGATCGCAGTCGTAGACGCAGCCAACAATGTCGGACGGAAGGTTTTGGAAACGGCATAACTGGCAGCAAATTCTGCGTTCGGTGCTAATCGCCAATGGTGAATCAGGTGCAGTCCGAAGGAAAGGCTAAGCACCAACAACATCGGCGGAATCGCGATACCGATGAGGTTGAGCTTGGCACCATACGCACTCATCATCGCCAGCGTGAGAAGAACCGTCATGCCGCTGCAAAAGATCAACATCAGCACTAATCGCCAGTCGCGAAGTGACCAGCCGAGAAAAAATAGGCTAACCCCAATGACGATCGGCATCAGTTGTCTCATCGAAGCTTCGGCAGCTTCGTCGAGCGCGACGTTCACAGACGTTGGGCCACCCAGGTGGGTTTCGGCTGTATCAAAACCAACGCTTTCGCTAGCTCGCCTGACATACCGCAACAAGGCTTTTCGATCGGTTGTTGGATCGGTTTGCACTTCGGCAAAGAGGCCAGAAAAATCGGGTTTTTTACCGAGGAGTGGGGGCGACGTGTTCTCGATGCCCCAAATCTCCATCATTTCTGCCAACCGGTGGGCGGTCAGGCAGCGCAGGATGGCGTCATGCTGCTCAAGGCGGTTGGCAAGCAGTTCCAGACGTGGGTCGTCGTACGTGCAATGATCGAACGCCACGATCAATAATTCGTTGGCGTTAAACTCTTTGCTGAATTGTTGGTAGGCTTTGACGGCTGGATCGGAATCGCCAAGCCAAGATTCGATCGAGTTGTCCGTGCGTAGTAGTGCCAAATAGTGGGCGATAGGCCAAGTGGAGATTCCGAAAAGAACGAACACCAGCACCGTCCAGGGACGACGATAGCGCACCACCCCCAACGCGAGAGGAGATTTTGCGTCGGTTGTCAGACTCTCGTGCTGCAGGTCAGGCTGGTCCATCACAACAAACCGGGCGGAATGCGCAGATAGTTGCTATAGTTGGCTGGGTCGTTCCATTGCGATTGATCGAAGTGAAGCAAAATTTCGTCGTCGCGGCGAGGATGCCCTGCGTCGTCGGTGCCAATCCACATGAAAATGTATTTCTCCAGGCGATCGGCACCTAAGACTTGCTGGTCATTTTCTGCGTTAAAAATCGAGGCTTGTTGCCCCGTATCCGCAATCGGTGCGGCGGTCAGTTCGTAATACGGAGCCAATCGGTAGGGACGCACACGACCGCCTGCGCTAGCCCAATTGAAGCTGGCAGACGAATGAACACCGAGATTGCGATGTTCGCCGGCCGAGACAAAAACAACCGGGCGCGTAGGTTGGTCGCGTGGCGTATCGACCAACCCTGCCACTTCCCAGTCGAGTTTCATCGACGAGTTTTTTTCAAGCGAAAAATGCTTGCCACTTTCTGGCGGTCCGTAGGCCTGCGCGGCAGCCGTCTCGACTCGCGACTCGGCAAAGACTTTGTGGTAGCAACCACAGGCGAGTACCGACTCGTACAACAACGGTTGATTCTGCCCGTCGAGCGTAATTCGCAACACGCCGCTATCGATGGGGGCGGCTTCAATATCAATCATCTTTGTACGTGGATGACGAGGATACCAGACCACATAGGTTAGTTGTGTGTGTTGAGCGGTTCCCAAGGGGCTTTGCTTAGCGAAACCGTAAACGGTCGGCTGCGACGTATCGATCTGTGTGACCAACAAACCTTTTTCGTTATATGACAACGTCGCTTTGCCGATCGAATCATCCTCGGGCGACCAAAGATATTTCTCGCCTGTTTTCGTTCCCTGTTGCTGTACCAAAATGGGCGAATAGTAGTAAAGCAATTGGTCGGGCGATGCAGAAGCAACTTGCGCCGCAGGCCAGTTTTCGTTAGCTGACGGGGGCGCGTAAACCGTTCCTTGCCCTTCGATTGCCTCGATGGGCGCACGCACTGCCGTCGCCGGTAGCATCGGCCAAGTGACGTTGCAGCCGCCGAGCAATAGCACGGTTATTCCGACGAGCGTTTGAAGACGACGATATTTTTTCTTTTGCTTAGACATCGTGATGACTACGACACTTTCCTATTTGTGGCTCTTCAGAGATTTTAGTGGCAACGAATGGCTACTCGTTCAAAGAATCCCCCTCCCTTGCAGGGAGGGGCTAGGGGAGGGTTTTACGTCAAAAACAGGCCTAAGTCTTGTTGCCAGACTATCCCCTCCCCTAACCCCTCCCCATAAAAATGGGGAGGGGGATTACTGCCTTTATCATCTCTACCCATTAAAATCACTGAAGAACC
>JAADGD010000283.1 GCA_013152515.1 Planctomycetota bacterium | reverse complement strand
GAAAATTGCAAGCACCTTCACTTTGCTTTCTCTGCGACTCTACGAGAGGCAAATCTGACAACCATTCCAAAAACTTGCACACGCTTCGCAAGCTTTGTCAAAAGCTTAACGATGTTTGAGGTTAGTAGTACAGAGAGTATAGTACTACAGTGCAGGGTTATAACCACGGATTTCACCGATGACCACGGATTTTGTCGAAGAAAATCTGTCCACCTCACAGCGTACCGCCAAGTCAACAACCGCGATCGCACGTGAGAGCAATTTCTAAGTCGATTTGCCAGCCTAGATGTGGTACGAAGAAGCAGCCTGATCGGCTGGGAGACAGTCCTGGCTATCGTGGATAAAGATACAATTGCCCCCGCTAGAGGTGGCCGCCTTGAGCGCGGCTTCGACGCGTTGCAGGGCAGCCCCTGGACGTTCGTCGGCGAGGACATCGACGGCACCGATACTGACCGCGTAATTAAGCGAGGCGTATTTCGCGTCGGAGTAGGTATCGGCGTTTTCTCGCAGCCTTCGCAGTGGTACGAGTGCTTGTTCAAGGTCGGTGGCCGGTAGCAAAATGCTCAGACTGTTCGAGTCGTGTCTGGCGATCAGATCAGTATCACGTAACACCGAACTGGCGAGTTTCGAAATCGTGGCCAGCAAACTCTTGCGGAGATGAGTATCTTGCGCTGTCTGATCGAGGTCTTCGACAAATTCGACGATCGCCAAACTCAGTCTTGTGCCGTAGCGATTTCTTTCTGCAGCGCGTCTTCGGAGCTCTTCGAGAAAGACTTTCTGTGTTGGCAAGCCGGTTGTTTCATCGGTGTATGGATCAGTCATGCTACGGTCAGTTTGCATGCACCGCTCCGAGTCGATAATTTCGGTAGCCATGCCATTGCCGAATTGCTGACAGGTACTTCCATCATGGAAATGAACACAATTGCGACCCGCTTCTTTCGAGCTGTACAGTGCCGCATCAGCACGCTGGACAAAAGCGGTCGCATCTTCTCCTGGTTGTATCTGTGCAAATCCCACACTGACCGTGAGACGCAGAATCAAACCATTGAACGGGAATCTGGCCGATTCGATGAGGCCTCGAACACGCTCCGCAACTTCTTTGGCTGCTTCAGTGTTGGTGTCCGAAAGCACCAAAGCAAATTCCTCTCCCCCGTATCTCGCGACAAGATCGACCTCACGAATTATTTGCTTCATCACATCGGCAACAGCTCGGAGTACCGCGTCGCCTGCCTGATGACCGTAACGATCGTTGAATTTCTTGAAATAGTCGATGTCCAAAAGGATGAGCGAGACCGTGGTCTCATTGCGATTCCAATCAGCGATGCGTCGTGCCAGTTCAAACTCATAGGCCCGACGGTTTGCGACTGCTGTCAAGGCGTCGGTCAGCACATCTTTTTTGTGAGCCTCGGTTAGCTTGGTCATCGTGCTACGCCAGCCATCGCTTAACGAGCCGACAATCTTCGCGATCAGAAATAGCGTCGAAGCCCAAACCAAAAAGACAAAGACCATCATCAAAGGAACGCCGTCAACCGACTCTCTATTGAAATATGGGACAAAGATGATCAACGAGGACAAGACGCACAGCAACGCCATCAAACGCGCCCGATGTTGTCCTTGTAACGAGCCCGTTACGACGACGGGCACGTAAAATAAATGCAACAACACCGGCGTTTCGACGGAGTAGTATCCCATTAACGCAGCCACCCCGAAGACGATGGCAATCAACATCGGTTCGAGAAAGCGTTGTTGGTTTTGTTTCAGGTTCGCTTGCAGTTTCACGTTTTGCTTTTCGTAGTGCTGGGTGATGAGCGCGAACTCACCTTGTGCGATGTAGGTAAAACATGGTGTAGAGAGATGTCGAAAAAGCAGCATCTCCTCTGATAGAGACTAGCTTGCACAGAGTGCCACAATGCTACAAAAACAGAAGATATCGGCGCTGTAGCAACTTTTATCACCGTGTGGTTGCCTACTTCACGCATCGACAAATGTTCCATTCGCCAGAGGCGTTAAAATGGTCAACTACTGCTAAAAAGAAATAGGGAATGCAGCGAATCTCCGAATTGATCCGGTGGGAACGTGTCGCTTTGTGTGATTTGCCACATTTCTCATCAAATCAGACTGGAGGGAATCTTCGGACTCGATTATTTTGCTTTGCGACTCGGCAACTCTTTCCCCCAGCGGGTGGAGGCTTGTCCTCCTATGTTGGGGGTAATCTCCCACGATTCTCTGGATGGCGTTGAAATAGCAGCATTTTAAGGTGGACCGTCGGTCAACCTGTCGCAAGTATGATAAGTGGAGTAAAACACCGTAAGTTGAATTTTTATTTTGCTGAACGTGTGTCGCTCGCATACAATCGCGGTCTGAAGGATATTCATCAAAGGTCTCAGCGTATTGAGACGTTGATATGTTCCTAGCAATTTATCGTTGCCAGTCTTTTCAAAATATTATTTTTTCTTGTCACTCGGAGTATTCAACATGTTTCGTACTCGTCGTAAAAAAGCAAAGAAAAATTACTCGCGCAAATCCTCTGCTTACAAGCAACTGCGAATGGAATCGCTGGAGCAGAAAAATCTGTTGGCTTCAGACTTTGCCGTTTCGGCTTCAGACTTTGCCGTTTCGGTCGTCGGTGGCGATCTGATAATCGACAACATCAATCAACAAGGTGGGTTCGATCAAGTCATCGGCATTCTGGACGGCGCCGTGAGTGGAGAGTTTCTTCTTGGATCTTCAGAGACGATTCTGTTCACCGACTCGATGGGCGTGGTCACCACGGTGCCGCCTGAAACGTTCTTTACCGTCAGCGGCGTTACACGCGATGTCATTGTCGACCTCGGTGATTTTGCGCCTGGAATTTTAGTGCCAGAGGCCGATGTCAATCTCCAGATTCTCGGCGCGACGCTGCCTGGCGACTTGCGTGTCACCGGGGCTAATTTGACCAATGGAGACGTGGATGGTGGTCACGGGCTGACCATTGGTGCTGGAGGCATAAACAACACGGTCACCACGATTGCTGGCGATGTCGTGTTAAACATCGAAAGCACTCTCGTTGGGAATGGTGCTTTTGCCGTCGTCGATATTCGGGACAATACTGTGATCGGCGGAGACATTCTCATCGACACGACCGTGAGTTCTAACCCTGATTTTATTAACATCGAAGACGTGACCATCGGCGGAGACCTTCGTCTCACTCTCGGTCGGAGCAATAATCCCCTCTTCCAAAGCACCGTCAACGAAGTAACGATCACGTCTGCCCAAGTGGGCAACGATCTGTTTGTTCAGTCAGGGCTTGGAAACAGGGACCTAATTATTGACTCGACTACGGTCGGTGATGATCTCGTCTTGGCAATCGGAGACACCGTTGCGACAACAGACGACGGTGGCAACACGGTGACGGTTAGCTCCACCACAGTCGGCGACGACGTGAGAGTTACGGATGGCCTAATTTCCAACTCTTATACTTTGGAAGACGTCACTATTGATGACGATCTCCGGATAGATGCGGGTGCCGGAGGCATCGAATTCATTATCTCTGCGATCAATATCGCTGACGATTTGATTTTCAAAGGTGGCGATGGCGACGACATCTTCTTCTTTGAGTCCGTGGGAGTTACCAACATCATCGGAGACGATCTCTACGCGACCGGCAGAGCTGGGGCAGACGAAATCGGCATTGAAGATGTCCAAATTGCTGATAAATTGCGTATTAGCACTGGCAGCGGCGACGACTTCGTCGGGATCGTCAATTCCACCATTGGGCGATCGGCTCTGGTCAGCCTGGGCAGTGGGATCAACGAGTCAGAAATCGAAGGGGTCGACGCTGGTCGCAGTTTAACCGTGTTAGGCCGCGGCACAAACACGATCTCGCTTACTGACGTAACTAGCACATATTTTGTAACCATTCTCACCGCTAGCGGCGATGATGTGGTTGAGATGACTGGGGTCACCACGCATTCAGCCTTGATATCAACGAAGGCTGGCATGGATGAGGTCACGATCACCGATTCGACGTTCGACTATCTCTTTGTCTTGCTCGGCAGTGGCGACGATTCGTTGACTTTGGATGGTGTGACGGTGAATCGTTTTGCCTTCCTCAATGGTGGTAGTGGCGACGACACGCTCATTGATGTCGGCGATGCCAGCGACATCAACTTTGAAATCGATTTTGCTTTCGAAACAATCGGAACTTGAGCCTCTGGGCGGACATCCGAAAATTAGTTTTGGGCAGGGCCGGCCACAGCAAGGGTTGGCTCTGCCTTGTGTGATTTCTTACGGCGCGGCAGCGGTTTGCCAACTGCCGGGTGTGATAGCGAACGTCCCACTGCCAGTGGCGGTGGCGTAAACGCCACTAATTTTGTAATAGAGTGATTGGTTCGTAATTGGCGATGACCAACTACTAGCATTTCCGGTGAACATGTGAGCATTCGGCTCTGTAACGCCGCTTCCTTCATATTTCACACTTCCCGCGTTTCCGTCGTTTGTTGTCAAAGTCAGGCAAAGACCGACATTGGGATCAAGTCCGCTCATGTTGCTGAAATGGATCTCCTGCCAAGAATAACTACTCGACATTTGGCTCTCGAGAACAGCGTTTGTTTCAAGCAAAGTGCTTGGTAGAAGTGTACCGTTGGGTAGATGCAGATTTACGTTGAGCGTTCCGCTGGCTGATCCAGATATCTTCAACGAAACATCCACTTTAGTTACCGTCCAGCTAACCGCCTCTGCAGGTAAATTAGGCAAAAAATACTGACCAAGCCATGCTGAACTACCTACCGAAGTACCCGTATTGTTATTTCCATTTGTAAAGCTTCGTAGATCTAAAGGACCGACCTGCTCCGAGGAGGTAACTGACGGCGCATAGTCCACGCGATAAACAAATGTTGCCCCGCCACTTCGACCGATACCTTGGATTTCCAGCGGTTGCGTCGTGTCGTTGGCTAAGTCGCTGTCGGCGTTATCGAGAAATTTGAAGACGAGGTTTCCACCGAGACCATACGGAGAAACAGCATTTTCGACACCATGTGCGTAGTTGGTCCGCCAACTCGTGTCGCGGTCGATCGCAGCCAACGCAAACTCAACTCCTGAGTAAGCGAGCTGGCGCGCGTAAACGCGATCGTTCTGCGCTACTGCCTTGCGCAGATCTAGCCGCGACAAGTGCAACGCCGTAAAACCGATTAGCGAGACTAATATCGCTGTTCCAGACACGGCAATGTAAATTGACCCCTGCCTTGGCGAACCCTGCCTTGGCGAGCCCTGTCGTGACGATGATTGCTTTGCTGTCTTTGTCATGGATTAGGGGCCTCGACATGATTGAGTAAGTTGGTGGTCCCGCGCATCGCGGAAGCAGACCCGACGGACAAGGTGGCCTCGATTTGAGTGACGACCGTTTTGTCCACTGTTGGCGGTTGCTGGAGCGAACCATCGCGAGAGCGCCAGCCATACCGCTGGGTTACCGTGCCATCAGGGGCAGTCACGGTCACGATGATGCGTTTGAGACCTGTTTCTGCGAACCACCAATTCCCGCTCATTCGATCGGCCCGGTTCACACTGCTTGAGCGAGTCCACCCGGAGTATTCATTAAATTCGTTGCCGAGACGGTCTTCGACATCCGAAGGCGACCAGCCGTTGAAGTCGTCGACGTCGTCGAAATCAGCACGGTTTCCGTTCGACTCGCCGGAATCCGTGCCAATGGAGCCGCCGCCATCTTCGGGATCTTCATACGGCATCGACATAATCTCGGCGAGCAACATATCGGCAAGCAGTGGGCCGTGAATCAGGGCGTTAGCAGTCGTCTGCGTACGAACCGACGCCCCTAACATCGACAACGAGCCGACCACGACCGTGCCGACTAACAGCGACGAGACGACGACTTCGATCAACGAGAGTCCTGTGCGGTTCTTATTCAGTGGAGGATACATGCGCGGATGGCGGGTTAAGGGGCAGGGGCGATGGCGATCGTCACCGTGCGATGCTGCTCGCTACCGTTGAGAGTAAAATTGGCTATGCCGCTGTCGCCTGCGGTTGTTTGCATCTGGTAAGCAGCAGCACCAGAAGCCGATTGGGAGCCATTGTTGCTTTCGCCTGCTGTAATTGTCGTGTGGCTGCTCATGCCGGCGTCTCCGTTGGTGACATCGTCATCGTCAAAACCGCCGATCCGTAAGATCAAACAGCCATCAACCGTGGTAGTCACTGCAGGTGCGATTGGACTACTCGATGTGCCCTCGCCTGTGGCGGTGGCGTGGATCGGATTCGCCGGGTCATGTCCCGTGAACCGCATGATCCAGCCATAGGCTCTTTCGTTGCCTGACCATGTGAAGTCGTAGCTACTGCTTTCCGAAGCGGAGGCCAATTTCCACCACACGCCGAGCGTCGTGCTACTATTTCCTGCAGCTACAAGAACTGTATTCCACCCGGCAGGAGGCGAAAGCGAGCCCGACTGATTACCATCGGTTGCGACAGCGGCGATCAGCAGATCGCCAGCCGTATAGCCCGGCGGGACAGCAATGCTGATACTGGTTGTGTTGCTGGATTGTTGTGCTTCGGTGAGCTCTTCAAATTGAAGCCCGGCGGCAGACACGGTATCGGCACCCGCGCCGGCGGCCCATTCGATGGCCCGCTGCATCAAAGCTAGGCCGTCGGTGTTGAGCGCGGTGACGTCAAAACCGCCTTCGCCCCAGGGCAGTTGACAGCGGCGTCCTGCGGAGTTAGCCCCACTGGCAAGTAGGTCGCCCGCATCGAGAATCAATAGACTCGGAAAGTTAGTCGCTGCGTCCGCTTCTGCAATCGTGGCTGCATCGGGCGCGGTGGTCGAAGTCGTCCACTTCATGCTTTGTGACGAAGAAGCGACTGTCAGATTGCCTGTTGCGTACCCGCTAGTAATGTAGTGGCTGGTATTGACTATGCTGATCGTAGAGCGATTAGAGCTTAAAGCAGTGAGACTGCTGTAAAAGCCCAACTGCTCGGCATTGGCAAACGATTCGGTGACGACACCAATTGTCGCGGCGTTGAGTTTTGCGCCAATCGTCGTGCCGCTGGCTTCGCCAGAGGCATACACGACAGTTGCGTTAGCCAGCTCAGCGTCGATTTCCGACTGGCTTGCCTGCTGCGAAATGACCGTCACGTCGTAGCCCCAGCCATTCATCAAGTCGATGCGTAGTTGTTCTGTTGCGCTTGGTGTAGCCAATCCGCCCGTGGCATCGGGCGACTGTCCCGAGACCAATAGCACGATCGGCCGCGAAGAAACACCCTTGATCAACCGTTTCATCCAGGCGAGCGAGAACGACTGGACGTTGGCAGCGAGTGTGGTGGCAGTTCCGCCGTTGTAAACTTGGGTCAACGGGTCGCCAGCGGTGCCTGCCCAAGCGTAGCGAATCGTTTCGGGGACATTGTCTCCGTTGCGATCGGGGACCGACATCGTGACCGAGGTTGCGGTAAGTTCACTAAGCGTGAGCGCCGATTGCAGATCGCGATTGATCGTGGCTAAGGCGGAATTGGCAGTACGTGATTCCACGAGCGACCCGGCACCAACGTCAAGCGATTGTGCAGCTATGTAAAGCGACGACGACAATCCGACCATTAGCACCGTCGCCGAGGCAGAGGCGATCGCTAGCTCGAGCAGTGTAAAGCCAGTTGCAAGGCGTGTTGAGTTACATTTTGCGGGGCGAAGCATCACGGCGCTCTCGGAAGTATGAGTTACAGAAGGGTCGCTGTCCCATCGGCCGCAAGGGTAATGGTCTTTTGCACACTGCCCGATTGTACGACGACGGTCCCGGTGTTGTCGGGTCGACCGTACCGGTCAAATGTCACCGTCGCATATGCTCCGAAAGTAGCGCTAACGAGAGTTGCCGAAAAAGGAGCATCCACCAAGTTGACAATGTAATTGTTCGTAGAATGGTCTGTATCCGCGACGCCGGTAAGCGTGTAGCTATTCGAGCCCGTATTAAACACCACGTTCCGGATCAAACTGTTTCGCTGCGCTTCGGAGCGAGCATAGTGCAAGTCGGCCACGATCCTGCTGGCGGCTAAATTGGCCCGATAGTTGGCAAGAGTTGACACGTAGGTGGGTATGGCAATCGCGCCGAGTATACCCATCACGAGCATCGTGATCGTCAGCTCGATGTACGTAAATCCGGATCGGCCCGTTGGCTTGGCATGCATCACGATTCCAAAGAGTTAGTACGAAATACTTCGTGTCGGTAGTCTACTGTTTGGGCGACAGAGCAGGCGTGGCCAGCCGATTGGTTTTGTCGCGTGGCTGATAATTTTCGCGGATAGTAATTATCTCAGACTCGATGGCGAGGAATGCTTCGATCGCTTCGGAATCCCATTGCGTACCTGCACCATTGCGAAGGATACTTATGGCTTTGTCGTGTGGCATTCCAGTGCGATAAGCTCGATCACTCGTCATCGCATCGTAGGCATCAGCCACCGCCAGCACTCGACCGTCGAGCGGAATGTCTTTGCCGGCAAGCCCATCGGGATAGCCTTTGCCATCGATACGTTCGTGATGATGCAGCACACCGGGCAGCACGTAATTGAGCTGCTTCAATTCGTGCAAAATCTTCCAGCCTTCGTCCGGATGACGTTGGATCTCAGCGAATTCTTCGTCGGTCAATCGGTCGGGCTTGTTGAGAATTGCGTCGTTAATTGCAATCTTGCCAACGTCATGCAGCAAACCCGTTAAATACAACAATTCGCAAGCATCTTCGCCGTAGCCGACCTGCTCGGCCAATCGCTTGGCATAGAGCGCCACGCGCTCGCTGTGACCACATGTGTATTGGTCTTTGGCTTCAACGGCATAAACAAGTGTGCGAACCACATTGACCAAAAGCGTCTCGCGTTCTTGAAATAGCGACAGATTATTCGCGTGAGAAGCAGTCATCGCAGCCGCCGTCGACAACAGCGACGCTTCGCTAGTCCCGAATTCGTGTTGGTTGAGCCGCCACTCGGGAAAGTCTTGAAGTTCGGAGTCTTCGGAGAGGCGATTTATCGCTACATACCAGCCCAAGGGTACGTTGGTATTGCCGACAGGTACGATGATAAATTCACGAATACCGGCAAACGCATCTCCCGCTGGGGACGGATCGAAGCCATTTCGGATGGTTACCTGCTGATCGCTAGCGTTCCAATGCTGTTGAATCAAAGTCTGGATCGTTCTTCTTGTCAGAGACAAGCTGTCAACGCTATTCGAATGCCATTTCGCTAGAATTTTAGAGCCGTCGTTAGAATTGAGAACGTAGTACAGCTCTTCGGAATGGGTCGATTTACCTAATTCAGGCAAAGAAGAGGCGATGAGCTGTTCCAGAGTTTGTGTGCTATCACCAAGTCCCAGTCGATCAGCCATCGACCGCAAAAAAGTCAGCTCTTCAAAGTCATCGCTGACTTGCTTTAAGAAGAAACCGTTCTCTTCACGCAAACGGGTTAGCTCTTCTTGCTGCCGAAAAAAGCGTCCACTGGTACTCGCCAGTCTAACCAAGATTTCGGGACTGTCCGTCCCTACGGTCGTTGTCGCTGCGACTCGATTGCCCAAGGGAATCACAAAGAGATATTGTCCTGGCGATTGTTCGTGGGATTGTGGTACGCCATTGAGGACAGCATGCTCGACGTGCCTCGCCAACTGATCGGTCGCTAGGCAATCGGTCGCGGAACCCTGCTGAGACCAGCCCACCGTATTGCAGTAAGTCCACAAGTCGAGCGATTGGCCAAACGCCTGCTCCAGTTCGTCTAGCGCTGTCCGCTGCCAAGATTGTACTGGATCGATAGTTGCTGTCACCGAGGTAGCCATTCTCTATACCTTAACGAATTGTTGGGATACGAGTTGTCAGCCGGATTAAGCGGCATCGCATTTCAGCCTTTGCAGGAGGCTCATTTACCAGCAGGCTGGTATTCAAAGGTAGCTTATCTATCTTCGAGATAAGTCAAAGCATCTGGCAGGCGATCTGCAAGGTCAAAAAATCTCCTTAAATTTGTGGAAAAACTCCAAGTAGAACCACGACGACGTGATGAGCATCACGAGAATTTTTGCGTTGTGCCCGTCGCGTCGTCGTGGTTGGTTTATTTCTGCTAAGGCTATCGGGGGGGACAAGACGACTTTGCAGCTCGGCTGCATCCGGCAGAAAGGTAACATTCTCGAGATCAAGCCGGTTGTAGTTTTTGGAGCGGTTTTTCCTCTCACACGACTACGGCAATCCGTATTAGCTTTGCAAAATGTGCGAGCTAGTATTTTTCTAGGTTCGCTTAATAAGTCACTGGACAAGTGAATTATTCGCGAAGCCCAAGCTACGTTTGCATAGAAACTCATATTCTCTTTAGGGGAGGTTACTCAAGATGAAGAACAAGCTAGGTTTCACACTCATCGAATTAGTTGTGGTGATTCTGATTCTAGGTATTCTGGCTGGAGTCGCCGCGCCAAAATTGTTCAACACGTCCGCGAAAGCCACGGACAACAGTGCGAGAACGACTCTAACAATTATTCGTGACGCCATCGAACTGTACGCAGCGGAGAATGGTGGCACCCCACCAGCCTGGACAGACCAAGCAACTTTTTACACAGATATTTTGCCCTTCCTGCGCGGCAACGTTTTCCCGAACTGTCCCGTTGGGACTCAGGCGGGAGCCAACACTATCCTGAATGGAGCTGCGACGACTGGTACAGGTGGAGCTTGGCGGTACAACGCTGGGGAGTTTTTCATCAATGACTCGTCAGCTTCAGCGAGCGGCATCGGAAATTATGACACTTTTTGAGGACTTCCAGCGGCTTGCGCAAGGGTTTCTAAAGATGGCGGGAAAGAAATGGACACCAAAGCAAAACGAGCATTGATCGTCGACGACAACGTCGCGTTGGCTCGGGTAACACAGTTTGCGCTCGACAAAGCTGGCTTCGAGACCGAGACGGCCTTCAACGGTCGTTTGGCCTTGAAAGCAGCCCTGGAAACGCAATTCGACATTGTTATTACCGACCAACAGATGCCGGAAATGACGGGCATCGAATTATGTCAAGCGTTGCGTAGCCGACCTGAATACTCAGACTGTCCAATTATTTTGCTCACGGCCAAAGGTCTGGAATTAGAGTTGCCTCGGCTTCGCAAAGAATTAGGTATTGACGCGACTTTTGCAAAACCGTTCAGCCCCTCCGCGATTGTCAAAACTTGCGAGGAACTGCTCGTCGCTACAGCGCAAGAGCCTGAGTGCGTTTGATGGCTGCTGCGAGAAGACAAAGAAGCCATCACCGCCTTGAAAAGATCGAAGCACAACCATGTTTCGCAGCAGTTCCAACCTGGGATTTCCAAGAAAGATAGTCGCGTACTATCTGTTGTTCTGCCTTATCGCCGTTAGCTGGCTGGCGATGGGGATGTTGATGACAGCTCACAAAGTCCTCGATTCGCGCGCGACGAGTGCTTGTCTCGCTCGTCTTGGCAAGACGGCTGCGGCACTAGAGTTAGAATATCTTCGCAACGGACCAAATGATTTCCAGAAGATTTTGCAAAGCAGTCAGTGGACCAACGGGCTGCAGAACTGCTCGGTAGTCTCTCTGGAAGGCACTGTACTTGCTAGTACCGATGTCAACGTCGTAGGCCAGTCTGCCATTGACCACAAAGGTCAGCAGCTTCGTTGGGGGAATGTCTCTGGGATTCAATATCAAGAGGATCAAGGCCAGACGATTAGCGAATATCGAGTTCCTTTGATTGCCCATGAGGACCATTTTGGCTCGTTGCGAATATCTGTTCAGCAGCTCAATTCCTGGAGTACTTTGGCAGAAATTGCACGCGTGGCACCTGCGGTCATCCTTGTGCCGCTCGGCCTGATTGTAGCGGGAGGGGTATTATTGGCGCGACTGACCAGTCCACTTGCTCAGGTCGACTCCCAATTGCGTCACATTGCACTTCAACGTCCCACTGTGGACTTGATCCTACAGCCGCTGCCCGCCAAAGATGCGATCTCTATCGGTTGGAATCGCTTAGTCAACGCGCTGAATCAAGATCACTCGTCGGGTACGGCAGACGCTCTTTCTAGTCGACTTGCAGAGGCCGTAGCAGCACGAGAACAGAACGGGATGCAAGATATCTTGCACAACTTTCCGGACGGCATTGCCGTGACCGATGGAGAGGGTCGTATCACTTTCGCCAACCGAGCAATAGAAGCATTGTTGGGCAGTGAAACGACCGACGAAGAGTTGGCCGGCATTGAATTCGAAGGACAACTCATCAACAAGTCTTCTAGCGAAGCTTTGCGGGACTCGGTGTTCGAGGGCGCAGCAGTCCTTTGCCCGGTGGTAACTGAGATTGAGCGTCTGGGAGACGGTGGTGGGCAACGCACTCTGCGTGTCGCACGACTGCCAATGGAGAACGAGAACCAAAGCGGGCATGTTTGGTCTGTGCGTGACATTACGCAGCAGAAACTGACAGAAAAAGTACGCGATCAGTTCATCGACGCTGCGACTCACGAACTTCGTACGCCGCTTTCGAACATCAAAGCTTATGCAGAAACCCTCGTGACGTGCGAAGAAATTGAGGTCGAGCAGCAAAAAAAATTCTGCAATATCATCAACAGCGAAGTCACGCGTCTGGCACGCTTTGTCGACGATCTGCTTTGCATTAGCAGCATGGAAACAGGTTCGATCGGTATCCAACGACAACGGACTATTTCCTCGCGGCTGTTTGAAGAGGTACTGGCAAAAGTACAACCTTTGATGAAGCAAAAATCAATCGATTTCGATGTCCAGTTGCCCGAAAAGATGGAGGACATACAAGTCGACAAAGACAAGATTGTCGCGGTATTGGTCAATCTCCTTGGTAATGCTGCCAAATATACTCCCGCCAAAGGTCGCGTCTCGTTACGAGTGAATATTGACGAAGAGCAACTGCAATTTGCCGTAGTGGATACAGGCGTTGGGATTTCTGCGGAAGAGATTACCAAAGTGTTTGACAAATTTTTCCGCAGCGACGACCCGCGAGTGCAAGAAGAAGTCGGCACCGGCTTGGGACTCTCGTTGGCTCGTGAAGTGATTCGAATGCACGGTGGAGAGATCACCGTTGAGAGTCAAATCGATCAAGGCACGACGTTCATGGCAACTATTCCGATTTAACGAGAGGCTTTTGCCATGTTTCAGTTCGAATCTCAAGGTGCCGTTGATCTGATCGCGCCCGCGGTTGCTCTCAATCACGAAAATGCTGAGCAGCTCTATGCGGCCTTCGCTGAGAAATCGTTTGCTGGGCAGCCCATGATCGTTCTCGATATGAGTAATGTGCCGTTGATCGATAGTGCCGGTCTGGAGACGCTGCTCGATATTCAACAGAAGCTGCGTGAGTCTGCTGGGTCGATCAAGCTAGCCGGTCTATCGCAGTTGTGCAAGGACGTCTTCCGAATCACGGGCTTGGCTGAACGCTTCGAGACTTTTGCCGAAACAAAAGAAGCGATCGGGAGCTTTGTGCGATGACTCTTGTAGCCGCTCCCAAAATCGAAGAAGAGCAACTGCTGCCGTTAATCGTGCCGCTTGGTACCGAGAACGACGGTGCGCCGCTGAAGAGAGCGCCATTGCGCGGTCCCCTCGGGCAACAGCTCCTCAGTGCCAATCTAATTGCGTCTGATGAACTCGAAGCGGCGCTAAGCCTTCAAGCCGAAAATGGCAAAAAATTGGGCGAAGCGCTGTTAGAACTTGGCTTTGCTAACGAAGAGCAATTACTTCCTTTCATCGAAACCCAACTGGGAGTGCCCGGTGTGCGGTTGCGAGAAGGGATGTTGGACCCGATTGCGGTACGGATTTTGCCTCGTGGTTTAGCTCAAAGTTTAACCGTTCTGGCGCTGTTCCGTGTCAAGAAGACCTTAATCGTCGCGACGGACGACCCGCTTGATCTCGACATGATCGATCGGATCGAACGCTTTACTGGCTTGAATGTTCGTACCGTGTTTGCTTTCAAAGCAGCCATCGATCGGATGCTAAGGCGGGTCTACGACGAGGATTTTCGCGTCGATGCGGTCACGGCCGATCTGGATGACGCGGATGTTGAACTCCAGCTTGAAACATCCGATGTCGACGTGGCCTCGGTGCACGATTTGGTCGAAGGCAGTCCTGTCGTCAACCTGATCAACTACTTGATTCTGCAAGCTATCCGTAAGAATGCAAGTGATATCCATATCGAACCGAGTCGAAATTTTGCTTCGGTACGCTTCCGCATCGACGGACAATTGGTCGAGATGCTTCGTCCGCGGCGCGATATTTATCCGGCGATGGTCTCGCGCATCAAAGTGATGGCGAAGCTCGATATCGCCGAACAGCGCATTCCGCAAGACGGACGCTGCCAGGTGGTGGCCGATGGCAAGCAAGTCGACCTGCGCATCTCGACCTTGCCGACAGTACTCGGTGAGAAGATCGTTATTCGTGTCCTTGACAAGCAGCGACTCACGTTCAATCTCGACAAACTGGGCATCTCGTCAGAGACGTTGACGATGGTCAAAGCCTTACTGGCCAAGCCGCACGGCCTGCTATTGGTCACGGGGCCGACGGGTAGTGGAAAGACGACAACGCTCTACTCGGCCTTGGAATTGATCAAGTCGGTCCAGCGTAACATCATCACCGTCGAAGACCCGGTCGAGTATCAGATCGAATTGGTCAACCAAGTGCAAGTCGATTCTGCACGCGGCGTGAGTTTCCCAACGGCACTGCGATCGATCTTACGTCAGGACCCCGACGTGATCATGGTAGGCGAAATCCGCGATGCCGAAACGGCCCAGGTCGCCGTACAAGCAGCATTGACAGGACATTTGGTGTTGAGCACTTTGCACACAAACGACAGTGTGAGTGCCATCACACGCATGATGGATATGGGCATCGAAAGCTATAAGTTGGCTGCTGCCTTGGTGGGCGTGGTCGCACAACGATTGGTGCGGACCATTTGCCCGCACTGTCGCACATCGTACTATCCTAGTGAAGAATACCTATCAGCATTGCACTACCAAGGTGACCGGCGGCGAAGTTTTTCTAAAGGCGAAGGATGCCGAGAGTGTTTTGACTCGGGATTTCAGGGTCGTATCGGTATCTATGAAGTTTTGCCTGCCAATGCGGATTTGCGGCGGCTCATCGCCCAAGAAGCTGGCTTAGAAACAATTATGGAATACGTGAAAGAACAAAACTATCCGACATTGCTGCGCTGCGGTTTGGAACTTGCCGAGCGCGAGGAATCAAGCTTGGAAGAAATAGGCCGTGTCGCATTTTTTGAATGATATCAAAAAAAATAGTTGACGCTGTCTGCCCAGACAAACTACCACGGAAAACCTGCCACGGAAAAACATAGTCCGTCACACACATGCCCACTTCAGTTATTGACAACTCGACCTTCCCCAGCCCATCAGGCCAATTATTGCCAGCGACGGGCTGGCAATCTGATGTCGAGGACCGTGCTGCGTCTAGCTTCATGCCAACGAGTTCCTCGCTGCTAAGTGTCCAACGTGGACGCCCGGTTCGCAGACTAGAAGTCGCCGAGCTGACCGCACAATTGGCGATCATGACGAAGTCGGGAGTCGATCTCGCCTCGTCACTTTCCTCTCTCGCTTCCCAATGCCAACGTCCTGCTTTAGCAAGAGTCTTAGCAGAGGTTTGCGATTCGATCCTTTCGGGAAGTTCATTTTCCGATGCGCTGAAACTACACCCCACAGTCTTCGATCCAACTTTTGTTGCCACCGTAGCTGCTGGCGAAGCCTCGGGCAGGATGGCCGAAGTCTTGCAACAGTTGGCGAGTATGCAAAAAAAAGAAATCCGACGTGGACGCGAGATTCGAGCACTACTGACTTACCCCGTCTTGTTGCTTTTGGTCTCTAGCTCGGTGCTGGGGGCTCTCGTATTGTTCGTGCTACCAAGATTTACCGAAATTTTTGACCAGTACGAAATGCCACTGCCAGTGATCACGCAGTTTCTGTTAGCGTTTGCGGACGAGCTGCGTGCGCGCTGGTGGCTCTGGGGGCCGCTGGCGGTTGGCGCTCTGGTGGGACTGTTGGTCTGGCGAAAGACCGAGAGTGGTCGAATACAATTGGATCGATTCTGGATTCGAGGGCCGCTCATCGGAGAAGTCTGTTGCGGAATGTGCATCGGCGCAACTTGCCGACTGTTGGGATTGATGCTGGATAACGGAGTGACGTTACTCGAAAGCCTACGGCTGACACGACAGGCCATCGGGAACACGCTTTACAAAGGACTACTCAGCGATCTCGAAGAGGCAGTCGTCAACGGACAAGGCCTAGCCAACGTGTTGCATCAAACTGAGGTGGTTCCCCCCAGTGCCAAGGAAATGCTGATTACCGCCGAGAGCACTGGCAACCTCAACGAAGTCACAAGCCTGCTGGGCGAATACTACGAGGATGAATCGGAAGCCAAGCTCCGGCAGCTCGTGGGTGTGCTGGAGCCGGTGATTACCGTCGTGATGGGAGGGGTCGTGGCAGTGGTCGTGTTGGCAGTGATGCTGCCGGTGTTCAATCTCTCGACTTTTGCTGCGGGAGGTAACTAATGAGACTAGAACGAACGAAATTGCCACAGCGAAAACTAGGATGGATCGGTGTCGATATCGGCACTTCTGTCGTGAAGATTGCGCAGGTCACGCGAAATAAGCAAGGCTGGCGCGTCGCTGCTTCGGCGGTCATTCCCAGGCAAAAAATCTGGCCGACGGAACAAGTGGTGGGCGACAAAACCTCCTCAACTCTTAACGAGTTGCAAGCTGCCCAATCGTTGCAACAGGGCTACCGTGGCCGCAAAGTCGCTGCGACGTTGCCCATGTCGTTATGCGATGTTCACCGACTCGATCGTGATCTGGAGCAGGAAGCAAATGCCTCGCAGATTCTCCGTCAGGCTATCGAAACAGCTACCCAGCAATCGGTCGACGAATTGCAGTGCGACTATTGGTCGGCTCCTGCGACGGATTCTAAACCCGCTTGGTCACAAGCACTAACCGTGCCGAGAAGCTGGACCGATCAGCTCTGCGAAGACATTGCTCTGGCAGGCTGGAATTGTGAAGCGATTGATGGGTTGCCTCTAGCCCTGACTCGCGCAGTCAGGATGGTCTCCCTTGAAGATTCAACGACACCTCTCGCGGCACTCGATTGGGGTAGCGGACGGGCTACGCTCTGTTTCATCGAGAACGGACAACCCGCGTATGTACGTTGTTTGAAAGACTGCGGGCTCCGCAATATGCTGAACGCGCTCGTCGAGAGTTTGCAAGTCACCGAGCTCGAAGCCCAGCGATTGCTCGAAGAGTATGGCATTTCTTCGCCGGAAATTAAAGAATCGAACGATTTTGCGCATTTAGTGCAAGAAATCATCTCGGAATCGTTAAAGCAGCTTACAGAAGAAATCAAACGATCCTTTTCCCACTATCAATACGTCAGACGCACGCACGGCCCACAGCACCTATATCTATTCGGCGGTGGCGGCATGATCAAAAATTTAAGGTCGCATCTATCAACTCGTTTAGATCTCGAAACGCACCTCTGGCAGCTTCCGTCGTCGAGTCAAAGTCTGGTGTCGTGTGATCTTCGTGCCGATTGCCTCTTAGCTCAGGCGATTGCCCTTTCCGCGTTGGCATGGGAGGCTTCATGAAACGCTCTCTAAACTTAATGTCTGAAAGAGCCCAAAAGCGTGGGCTGCGCCGTGGCTGTTTACGTCTCTGGACGCGCATCTTTTCGGGAGTACTGTTCATGCTAGCGGTAGGTGGTTTTACGCAATGGCGATTGTGCCATCTAGAACAAGTGAAGCAGGCAGCCGCAGAAGCAGAATATGAGCCGATCCGACAACTGAAACTCGAAAATCGCAGACTGCGAAAGCAAATTGCGATGCTTCAAAAAACAGAACGAATTCCGCTGGAACTCGCCAAGCACCAGCCGCTGTTGGGATTAGTTGGACTCGCAACTCAGGCAGTCACTAAACAAGACGGTAAAGTCTACCTCCAGCAGATCGAAATCGAACGCGAACCGCTCGCGAGAGAGACCGCGAATTCCTCGCATGGACAACCAACACTAAGTTTCGCCCTCGTGGGCATTTCCATCGATGGCAGTGCGGTCACACGGCTGACCGATTCACTTCGCGAGCTGGGACCGTTCGTAGAGGTAGAGTTAATTACGAATCACACTTCCCACGTTGGGAAGCAGGTGCGACAAGCTTTTTCGATTCAATGTACAAACTGAGTGTGATGCACTGACTGAATCAAAGGAATTCGCGTTTTGAATAAAAACACAAACCAGCATCACCGATGGTTCGCAGGGTCACTGCATCTAGCCAGTTTGGCTGTAGTTGCGCTAACGCTAGGCACGTTTTACGCCTTGGTTTATCAACCACTCCAGCGCAAATACGCAGGACACGTGAGCCGCACCGAGCAGCTTGACTTACTTCTCGTGAAAACGGGAACCGAAGGAGCCGAGTACCGCCGGCTCCGTAATCGCCTGAGCGAAATGAAAACGTCGGTCTCCAAGCTGCATCGTCAACTCGCCGACCATCCGTCGGAATCAATCGTGATCGAGGAGCTCAACGACATCGCCGACGAGGTAGGTCTTGAAGTTCTTGACTACCAGATAGGCTTAAAGGAAGAGCAACCGTCGTTTTCGCAAACAGAGATCGAATTCAGCTGTCATGGTAGCTATGCCAGCATCTGCCAATTTCTTCAGCAGGCTGAGCAGCTTACCGAGACTACGAAGCTTGCCAAATTCGAGCTAACTTCGGAGGCGAATTCCCGCGGGTATCCAATTCAGTTGACTTTTATCTTGTATTCAGAGGGTCGGAGCCACGATACAAAAGAGAGGCGAGGTGTTCTGTGAGTTTCCAACAAGGACTAGACAACATCGGAGCGACACCGGGAAAGCTAGCACTCATTGGCGTGCTCGTACTGGTGCTGATCGTAGTGGTCGTGAAGCAGCAGTCTGAGAGTGTGCCAGAAAACGCTAGTACGAACTCACCCTCTGCGACATTACAAACTGCAAAAATACCTGCGGTTAGTCCAGCAGGCATGACCGAGAAAGATTCCCAAAACGAAAACGAGCGGGCTTCGTGGCCAGAGATAAATTTTTCGGAAACCTTAGCAAGCGATCCATTTACTCCACCCAGTTGGGCAGCTCAGGAGAGTCTTACTGTCGTCACTACCAGCGATGACCCTGGGGAATTGGCCGAATTACAACTGCAAGGCGCATCGATTGTTGTCATCGGTCAGGAGGAAAAGTCGGCAAGAATTGGCGAACAGAAGCTTGTTGTGGGTGATATTCTCGATGGTTATCAAGTCACGGACATTACGACGCAAGGCATTTTCCTCAACAAATTAAGCTCTCCATAGCAATCTCCTCTGGCGGACCGTATGCTTCGCAGTTCAAAAGCACGAGAAAATATCGTAGTTCGGTGTTTGGCAATTGCTTTGCTTGTGCTGATGCTCGCGCTAACAAGTAGGACCGCTAGTGCTCAGTCTGCCAACGAGCCGTCAGTGAAAAGCCAATTGCAAGGGCTCTTACCCACCCCTCAGTCAACCAGTGGGCAAACGCTGCCAGAAGACGTTCAGCAAGAAGTTATTCCTTTGGCCCAGCCAGCCGATGCGGGCGAGATTGTTGTCGAAGAACAGGGCGAAGGACTCATCACACTAAAAATACACGATGCCTCGCTAAAGCAAGTTGTTGCGATGATCGCCGAAACACAACAGGTCAATATCATTTTTTCCGCCACAGAAGATATCAAGGTGACCGGATCGTTGACCCGCATCCCTTGGCGGCAAGCTCTCGAAACGATCCTCGCCTCTTCGGGACATACATGGACCGACGATCAGGGAATTATCGTCGTCACAACACTCGAAGCTGCGCAAACGATCGCCCCTCGCGCGGGTGGGCGACGTGTCGAGACGTTTGAGCTTGATTTTGTCAAAGCGGTCGATATCGATCAGACTGTCCAAGGGTTGCTCTCGCCAGCCGGAAAATCCTGGGTAACGCAAAGTAGTGCCGCCGACAACCGTCAATCGCGAGAAGTCATCGCCGTGGTCGACTTCCCCGGCAATCTGCAACAGATCGCCGACTACATTTGTCAGGTCGACCAACCTCCGCGTCAGGTGCTGATCAAAGCAAATATCTTGCAAGTCGAATTGAAAGACGATTGTCGCAGCGGTGTGAATCTTCAACAGTTGATAAACTTCTCCGGGAACCAAATTGCATTATCTAGCATCGGGTTTGCAAACGGTGCCTTGGGCGCTGCAACGACACCAGGCGCGGCAGCTACCAACACGAGTTTTCTCCAACTGGACGGCGGTTCACTGGACGGGCTGGTCGAATTGCTAAAATCGACTACCGATGCCAAATCACTCGCCTCGACCGAGATGCTCGTCGTCAGCGGTCAAGAAGCTCACTTGCAAAGTGGTCAGAAAATTGGCTTTCGAGGAACCATTAACGCGACTGCTTCCGGCACCACTCAGCAAAGTGTTGAGTTCCTGAACGTCGGGGTCGAGCTGACCGTGACACCACAAGTGACCCGCGACGGGCGCGTGCTGATGCGAATCAAGCCGAAAGTATCAGAAGGCTTTCTCAGTATTGCAGAATTATTGCCGAATGAAGACACGGTCGAAGTCGAAACCGATGTGCTGCTCAACAATGGTCAAGGGCTGGTCATTGGCGGTCTGATTCAAGAGACCGACAGCAACGAGCAAAGCAAAGTACCTTGGCTGGGTGACATCCCCTACGCTGGCGTTCTGTTCCAGAAGCGTAAGCTGATAAAAAGACGATCCGAAATTATCGTCACACTAATTCCGCATGTCATGCCCTACGCACCTATCCAAGTCGCCCGCAACGATCACCAAATGATGCGTACCCAGCAACCGCTGTTGTGCCCGCCATTAAACCGTAACCCGCGACCTTACGAGGCTCAATTACCTGATACCTATACGAATCCGACTCCCATCTTCACGCGAAGATACCTAGCGACGATGCCACAGACCGCTGGCGTTGAGGTTATCGAGTCAGGTTCGCCGATCGAAATCTCTCGACCGAGTGTCGAAGAAAAACCGATCTACTTGCCCCCAGTGGAAGAACCATCGCCGCCTACCGCGCAGCAAGCGGCCCGCAGCTTTTCCGTTACCCGTTAGATTTCCTTGGACGAGGTATTCCATCATGCCAAATCGCTTAGATTTACCGCCGGAACTGGCGTCATTGATTGAGAAACGCGAGCAAGAGGAACGCCGTAAAAATGAGCACTGCTCCGAGCCTAATGTGACGGAGGCACCACAAGGTGAGGAAAGAAGATCAAAGCCCGATCGCCGAACGAATCGGGATCATCAGGACGGCGAATCAACGTGACCATACACTCTGTCTCGCGTGGTACCGCGAGGGAAGTTGGTGTCGTGATTCTTGGGTCAACTCATCAGGCAGGAACCGACCGCCTCGAGAGGACTGCAAACGATCGCGAAACGGATTGAACGCACGAATTTGCACCGGCACACTGGCCGAAAAATTGCCTTGTCCGGAAACACTCAAACGCACATTCACCATCGCTTCGGAATGTAGCCCCGCGTCGAACTCAGGTTGTGTCTTGCGAAAACGCAAAGCGTAGCTCGCCACCCCGTCCGCAAAGTCGACCGGCGCAACCGGTTGACTCCACTGCTCTAGTTCCTCGTATCGCTCTTGCAAACCAAGCGACTGGAGGCGTTCTCCCCACAGGCGAACGTAGAGGCTGCCTTTCACGGGGACGGGCACGCCGTGGTCGTCGAGTGCCGCGATGACCAATTCAAACCCATCAGGTTCAACGTCTCGGTCGAGATTCACCAAGAATGCCTCGACACTCAAGCTGCGCACTTGTGTCGATCGAGTTTGAAGCGAGCGACGCGCTGGCAGCGTCGATAAACATTCGCCCTGACAATCGGTCGGCGCATGGTAAGCGACACTTTGCACCAAAAAACCAATGGGTTCGCTACTGGCCTGCCGACGGAGCAACTCCGACAGTTGATCGATTGGTAAACTTACCCCATTGTCGGTCACCGAAGCAATCGCTGACCAAGGCACCGAAGTGGTCAGGACAATATGCGATCTCTCTTGGCGAATCCAAAGTAGTTGGTCGTCGGTCTGCACATCGACTTCGCCCTGGAGTTCCCGCCCATCTGTTGTCTGTACGGTGATCGCAGCAAGTATTCGCTGGTTACCCAAAACCGTAGCAAGCAGACAGCAAGCGATGACGAGCAGGCCAGTCGGGCGAGAGAATCTGATTTGTTGGGAAAAGAATGGCATCCCTCCATTTTCTCATGCCCAACGGAGGAATTCCAGGAAAATCGTGCTGCTCGGCAGAGACCATTGCAAGGATTATTCCGAATGTACGATGCATCTGAATTGAAAAGTGCGTTACTAGCGTTATTATAGCCGCAGATGAACGCAGATGTTCTCCGCAAAAATAAACCATCCGCGTTCATCTGCGTTCATCTGCAGCTTACTTTTTTGTCACCAGCATCACGCTGTTTTTCATCAGGACGCGTATTATTACAGCGCTAAGTCAAAAACCACGGATTGCACGGATATCACGGATTATGGAGACTTTGTGCCGTTTATCTCAGGGCCATTTGATAGACTGCATCGAAATCCGATTGTACCAAGACTTCATCCGTGTAAATCAGTGCCATCCGTGGTTCAAAGTCTCCGAAGTTAGTGCAGTAGTAGAAAGAGAGGGCGACTTTTACTCGACCGTCACGCTCTTCGCCAGATTGCGAGGTTTGTCGACATCGCAGCCGCGCACCAAGGCGATATGGTACGCCAGCAATTGGAGCGGCACCGATGCGACAATTGGTTGCAAGAAGTCAGGAACGGTCGGCACCACAATCACATCGTCGGCTACTTGGGTAACACGACTATCACCATCATCGACGATAGCAATCACAGGGCCTCCACGGGCCTTGATCTCTTCGATATTGGCCAGCACTTTATCGTAAACAGCACTTTGCGGTACGATAAAGACACTCGGAGTATGCTCATCAACCAACGCAATCGGTCCATGCTTCATTTCTGCTGCGGGATACCCTTCTGCGTGAATGTAACTAATTTCTTTCAGCTTGAGGGCACCTTCGAGAGCAGCAGGAAAATTGTACTGCCGGCCCAAATACAAAAAATTATTGCAATCGGCATACTTTTCAGCCAGTCGTCGAGCTTGGTCATGCGTGCCCAACGCGGTTTCGACTTGCTCGGGTAATTTTTCGAGATCGTCGATGATGCGCAACCCGGCTTCGTAGCTAAGATGGTGCAAGCGGCCGAAATAGAGCGCCAACAGCGACATCACGACACATTGTGCCGTAAAGGCTTTGGTCGAGGCGACGCCGATTTCAGGCCCCGCATGTAAATAGATGCCGCCGTCTGCTTCGCGGGCGATCGTGCTGCCGACGACGTTGCAAATCGACATGGTCGGATGTCCTTTGCGTTTCATTTCTCGCAGTGCGGCAAGCGTGTCGATGGTCTCGCCACTTTGCGTCAATGCGAACAGCAGCGTTCCTGCGCCGAGCGGTGGGTTGCGATAACGTAGTTCGCTGGCATACTCGACTTCGACAGGAATGCGAGCCAACGATTCGATCATGTATTCGCCGACGAGCGCTGAGTGCCAACTCGTCCCGCAAGCGGTCAACACAAAACGCTGAACCGATTGCAACTGCTGTGCCGTCAAGTTCAGGCCGCCAAAAACGGCCGTCGCTTCGTCGCGATCGAGCCGACCACGCAGGGCATTGCGGACCGTCTCGGGCTGCTCGTAAATCTCTTTGAGCATGTAATGATCGAAACTTCCCAGATCGATATCGGCGGTTTCAATGTCAAGCACCTTGACGTCGTGTCGCACATCGCCCTGGTCGCGATGAATCACACGGATCGTGTCGGCCGTGACGACTGCAATTTCGTGGTCTGCCAAGTAGACTATTTTCTCGGTGTGGCCAGCCAATGGCGAACCGTCGCTCGCGATAAAGTTCTCGCCATCACCAACGCCCAGCACCAAGGGGCTACCCAGACGGGCCGCGACGATCACCTCGGGCCAATCGCGAAAAACCATCGCCAGTCCATACGTGCCTTGCAACTGAGACAAAGTTTTTTGAACCGCAGCGATCAACGGCGCGTAAGGATCGATCGATTCGCAGAGGTCCTCGGGCAGGTTTTCCAGCTCGTAGGCCAGCAGATGGGCGACCACTTCGCTGTCGGTATCGGAACAGAATTCATAGCCGCGTTCGAGGAGGCGTTCTTGGATCGCACGATAATTTTCGATGACGCCGTTGTGAACCAACGCCACGACTTGTTCGCCGCCCATATGCGGGTGAGCGTTTGCATCGGTAGCCGGACCATGTGTCGCCCAACGAGTATGTCCAACGCCGACGCCACCGGTGGCTGGGCTTGTCTTGAGAAGTTGCGACAACTCTTCGACTCGCCCTGCCGTCTTCTTGACGCCCAACTGCCTACCTTGCGTAGTGACGACTCCCGAACTGTCGTATCCCCGATACTCCAGGCGGCGCAAACCTTCGAGGAGAAAATCGGCAGCTTCATTTGAACCCACATACCCAACGATACCACACATTTTTTTTGTTCTACCTCCGACGCGATGATTTTGTGCTAGCACCGCTTCCTCGTGAAGAAGCAGTAGTGACTTCAGAGTAGCAGTTTCCTAAAAATCACGCTATCTTAACCTCGATTATCGCGCCAGCAACGCGTCGAAGAGTCCCTCGGAATTCCCAAGCTCACCAAGATTGACGTGGAACCACGGAACTGTTTCGGGTATCAATGCCGACTTCTTATTTGGAAAGCCCACGATTTTGTTCATAAGGGTCTAGCGTGTTGAATTCTACCACCCAAAAGTGTGTGCTGGTCATTCCTGCCCGTCGTCGCTCGACCCGTCTGCCCGACAAATTGCTGCTTCGTCAAACGGGTAAAACTGTTTTACAACACACGTACGAAGCAGCTTGCCAAATGCGCAGTCCCCAGCTGATTTTGATCGCTACAGACGATGCAGAAATCGCTCGTCAAGCGCGACAGTTCGGTGCCCAGGTCGTAATGACGAGCCCTGACTGCCCTAGCGGGACCGATCGCGTTGCCGAGGCGATTCGAGGAATTGACGACTCCGAAGACCACGCCGAAATCATTATCAACCTGCAAGGCGACGAACCAGAAATCAATCCGCTAGCAGTCGACCAACTCGCCGAATCGCTGAGAGCTAACCCAACTGCTGCGATGGCAACACTTGCCACACCCATTCGCAATCGAGCGCAGCTCGAAGATCCCGCCTGCGTCAAAGTCGTTTTTAGTCCCGATGGCCGGGCGCTCTATTTCAGCCGCAGTCCGATCCCCCACGCGCGCGAATGGGACGACCAGCTCCTTGAGGCAACGCCCGCCTTGTTTCACCAGCACATCGGCGTCTACGCCTACCGCCGCGACTTACTCTTGCGATTGGCCGAACTACCGCCGGGGCGTTTCGAGCAACTCGAAAAGCTAGAACAGCTCCGTGTCCTTGAGCATGGCGAGACAATATTGGTCTCCGAGATCGACGAACCGACCAGTGGCATCGATACGCCAGAAGACTACGCCGCGTTTGTCGAACGACGGCTAGCGGGCTAGCCAGTACCGTTCTACGATAAGGACGTATGCCTAGCTCCGACGAAACGAACGAAACAGCCTCCGAAATCCCCAAAACGCAGGCAGCCAAAACGCAGGGTGCATGTTTCCTGCGCGCTGGCGAGAAGGTGCGCGCGAAGTTCCCTTCGACGCCGGGTGTCTATCTGTTTCAAGATCAGGCGGGCAGAGTGCTTTACGTTGGCAAGGCGATTAACCTGCGTGCTCGCGTCGGCAGTTATTTTCTCAAAGCAGCCGCCGAAGACCAACGGACGACGCGACTTGTTCGAGAAGCTTATGATGTCGATTATCTCGACGCCGAAAGCGAAGTCGACGCGCTACTGATGGAATCGCGGCTGATCAAAGACATCCAGCCAAAATACAATCGCGACCTGCGCGACGACAAAAGCTTTCCGTACCTGCAAATCACCACACACGACGATTTTCCGCTCGTTGAAATCACTCGCGAACCGCGCTCCAGCGGCGTCAAACTTTATGGCCCGTTCACTTCGATCGGCAGCTTGCGAGGAGCGCTGCAGGTGCTACAACGAGTGTTTCAATTTCGTACTTGCTCACTCGACATCAACGAAGACGACGAACGCTGGCGATGGTTTCGACCTTGCCTGTTGGCTTCTATCAAGCAGTGTACGGCACCTTGCAACCTGCGTATATCCAAAACCGAGTATCGCCGTGACATTAGCCGGCTGAAAAAATTCCTAGAAGGCAAACGCAAGCCGCTGCTGAAAGAGATGAAGGCTGAGATGGAAGAGGCGGCCAGCAACTTGCGCTACGAGCAGGCGGCCCGTCTGCGTGATGAGATCCAGATGCTCGAATCGCTCAACGAACGGGGCGAACTCGCCAAGCACGAACAGCCCGAGGTTTTTTATGTCGACCCGAAGAAAGGGCTGACGGGATTACAAAAGGTCTTTAAGCTTGAAATAACACCGCGCACCATTGAAGGGATGGACATCGCGCATCTCGGTGGCGACGAGACGGTCGCCAGCATGGTGCAGTTCATCGATGGCCTGCCCTTCAAACCCGGCTATCGCCGTTATCGCATTCGCGAAGTCGACGGTATTGACGATTACGCCAGTATTTTCGAAGTCGTCTCGCGTCGTTTCGCGCGTCTGAGCAACGAAGGCGATGTCTTTCCCGACATCTTGCTGATTGATGGTGGCAAAGGACAGTTGGGCAAGGCCGTCAAAGCTTTTGAATCGCTGGGCCTTGATCCCCCGTTGGTGATTTCATTGGCGAAAAAAGAAGAGTTGATTTACGTGAATGGCTGGCAGGAGCCGTTACGACTGAGCCGCAATTCATTCGCGCTGCGGCTTTTGCAGTACGTGCGGGACGAATCGCACCGTTTTGCCCAGCACTATCACCACTTGCTGCGTCGCAAGCGGACGCTCGGCGAAAGTTGAAAAAGTCTTCCACTTGGCTGATGAAGAAAAAAGCCACAGATGAACGCCGATGAACGCAGATGGTTGAGTCAGGGGCAGGCATCTGCGTTAATCGGCGTTTATCTGCGGCAATTCTTCAAGCACTCTCAGATAGCTAGCAGCCCTTTTTCTCGGGTTTTTTCAGAGGGTACTTGCATGAACGCGATAGTTCCGTAGAATCACGGCATGACATGCGGGCAACAGGCCCATTTATGCATGGAAATAATGAGAATAGTGGGTATCTAACCCATTTCGCTACTATTTCACTACCACGGAGGAGAGTGATCGCCTGCTAGGCTTACCGGCCCTACGAAAAACTTGATGGTTGCCACTCCTAGAGAATCCGGCCCCCCAAAAGAGTCCCTCTGCTTGGGCGAGTGGACCCGTTCGCTCGACGAGCGGTATCGCCTTTCGTTACCGACGGAGATGGTCGAGCTGCTTGTAGGTGACGAGAGTGAGTGTGTCCTGGCGAAAGAACGACCGGGATGTGTGAGCTTGTGGAATCCGACGCAGTGGAAAGCCTCGATGGCCGACGGCGTTGATTTGGTCGCAAGCAAAATCCAAAGTGGCCGTCTGTCGGGAAGACTAAGCCAAGTGCAAATGTTGGGTCGACTGTTGTCGACACGTCATCGCACGGTGCTGATCGCCGGTCGAGGGCGAATTGCGATTCCCGAAAGCTTTCGAGATTTTTTGGAGGTCGAGCCGGGAGGAGATTTGATGATCGTTGGCGCCGCCATTTGTATCGAGATTTGGCACCCGCGTCGTTGGAGCGAACACATCGGCGAACACATGCCAGAATTCCGCGAATTGTTCGATCAATTAGCGTCGTAGCCCTCGGCTCCGCCGGGGGATGGGCCTTCAAAACAAAGCACGAATAAACAAATCAAACGTAAATCAATCCTCGGACAGAGCCCGGGGCTACGAGGGAATCAGAAACCAAAGCCGCCATGTCCGGTCGGCACGATAGCCTATTTTCACCCGTCCGATGTCACCCGGTCTGGGATGTAAGTCGCAATTGTAATGGCTATTGAATCGTTATCGTCGGCCGGACTTGGTGCTTTTTAATAGCCACAGATGAACGCAGATAAACACAGATGTTTCGCTTAGAAATCAATCCTCTGCGTCTCTGGGTGAGGCTATAATATTTACGCCATGAGACGCTTGAGTTTTCTCAGCAACCTCACCAAGTACTAAACGCTTGGCTGCGGCGACTGCTGGACTTGCACAAACATCATTCGCAACTGATGCAAAAGCTCGGTCATCATCTTCTCTTCGGCCGGCGAGAGATTTCCTTTTGTTTTCTCTTCGAGCATCGCCAGCATATCGATGGCGTAGCTCGCATGATCTGGGCTCAGCGAAACTTCTTGCGTTGCTGGGTTGGGGAATTGGCCCAGCGCGACCATTGCCTCGGTTGCTAATGTCGTGACGAGCATTTCAAACGATGCGGGAGGCATCTGCATCGGCGGTTCGCCTGCGGGAGACTCGGTCGTCGCCTCTTGTTTGAGGGCCTCTTTTTCGGCAGCAACTTGGCTTTTCCAGTCGTCGTCGATCAAGATCTTTTTTTCAAGAGGCTTTTTTTCTTCGCTCATAGATTTCTTCCGTAGTGATCCCTCGGCAGAGCCGCGGGCTAGGTGGGTTGGTGAGGGTTGGAGGCTTTTGCGGGCTGGCTTGGCGTCGCTTCGGCTGAGCGATCGGACTTGGACGAATGATGCACGATTGCTGCCTCGATGAAGCCCGCAAACAGGGGGTGGGCTTGCGTCGGCTTGGACTTGAATTCTGGGTGATATTGCACGGCGACGAACCAAGGGTGACCTGGAATTTCAACAATCTCAACCAACGAATCGTCTGGGCTGGTACCTGCAAAGCTGAGGCCGTGGGCGCTGAATTGTTGTCGGTAGACGTTGTTCACTTCGTAACGATGACGATGCCGCTCAGAAATTTCGGTGCTGTCGTAGCAACGGGCCGCTTTGCTGTCAGGGGCAAGCTTCGCCGGTTGTGCGCCGAGTCGCATCGTACCCCCTTTGTCCGTTTTCGTCTGTTGATCGTCAAGCAAACAAATGACGGGATGGTTGGTCTCTTTCTCAAACTCGGTCGATTGCGCGTCGGTCAAGCCACACACATTGCGTGCAAACTCGACGACTGCACACTGTAAGCCAAGGCAGATACCGAAAAACGGAATGCCTTTTTCGCGAGCATATCGAATCGCAGAAACTTTGCCTTCGATTCCACGCTCGCCAAAACCACCGGGCACTAACACGCCATCAAAACCTGCTAGCAAGCGTTCTGGCCCCTCGGACTCGATATCCTCGCTGCGAATCCGGGCGAGGCGAATCTGTGCGTTGTTCGCCATGCCGGCATGATCGAGCGATTCGTAGATTGATTTGTAAGCATCGCGATGATCGGCATATTTGCCTACCACGGCAATGCTGACTTCGTGTTTGGGATTTCGCAAACCTTGCAGCAAGTTGTGCCATGCGGTGAGGTCTGGCTCCGGCGTCTGCAAGCCGAGCTTTTCGCATATCAGTCCGTCGAGCCGATGCTCGAACAGACTGATCGGCACTTCGTAGATCGAAAAATCTTTGTCGCGTTCTTCGATGACGGCTTCGAGTTCGATATTACAAAACAGAGCGATCTTTTCGCAGTCTTCGCGGCTGATTGGCTGTTCCGTCCGGCAGACCAAAATATCGGGTTGGATGCCGATAGCTCTAAGTTGACCAACCGAGTGTTGCGTCGGTTTGGTTTTCAGTTCGCGTGCCGCTTTGAGGTACGGCACAAGTGTCAGATGCAAATACAGACAATTTTCTTTACCGACGTCGAGGGCGAACTGCCGGATCGCCTCAAGAAATGGCAAGCTCTCGATGTCGCCAATCGTGCCGCCGATCTCGGTCAACACGACGTCGACCTTTTCGTCGCCTCCCCCAGAGACTCTGTCCTCCGCTACTTTGTGGATGACCGACTTGATCTCGTTGGTGATGTGCGGAATGACCTGAACCGTTTTGCCAAGAAACTCGCCCCGGCGTTCCTTGTTGATGACCGACTGATAAATCTGCCCCGTCGTGTAGTTGCTGTCGCGAGTCAGTATTGAGTTGGTGAATCGCTCGTAGTGTCCCAGATCGAGGTCGGTTTCGCTGCCATCGTCGAGGACGTAAACCTCGCCGTGCTGGTACGGGCTCATTGTGCCGGGGTCGACGTTGATATATGGATCGAGCTTTTGCATCCGCACCGTGAGGCCGCGTTCTTCAAGCAGCATACCGACCGACGCGCTGGTGAGTCCCTTTCCCAGCGAGCTGACGACGCCCCCGGTGATAAAGATGTGTTTAGTTACAGCCTGTTTGGTCATGGTCTGTGTCCTTGCAGTTACGGCCTTACGGGAGCTGTCGAAGGTGCTTAGAGCTTATCCCAGAACTAAATCTTCCTAGAAAACAAGCAAATAAGTTACCACGGAGTCACGGAGAGCACGGAGAAGAATGTCTGGAAGTACCGAATATTCCCTACTTTTCAAACCGAGGGGGTTTCTCTGTGTTACTAACGGTAAAATGTTGCGTAAGACACGAAGGTTTTTATTAAACGCAGAGTGCGCGGAGACGCAGAGAATCGCAGAGAAAACAGATGCTCTCGGACGATAGATTCTGATGGTTCTCATAACAAACTCTCTGCGGCCCTCTGCGACTCCGCGGGCTCTGCGTTTAATGCTTTTTTGGTTGCGGCTACGGGCCGCGCTGTGTCCTCCGTGACTCCGTGTTTTTATCTAGCTGGAAGTTCTAGGATAGGTTCTTAATCCTTCATCTTACCGTGACGCGTGGTGTTCGTGGAGGCCTGGAATTTACGGAAGTTGCCACCTAGCGTTGCCTGAAGCTTGGAATTGGGCGATAATCGCTGTTTTAACAGACTTTGCAACGCACTACGTAGGAACTTTCACTTGAAATCGCTTGCTTATTGGAATGGCACTTGGGTGCCGAGCACGGACATCTCGATTCCGCTCGATGACTTGGGATTCTCGATGGGAATCACGGCCATCGAGCGGTTGCGAACATTTGGAGGGAAACTATTTCGGACGAAGCAACACCTTGGGCGATTTCGGCGTTCGCTGGAAATTTTGGGTCTGGACGCGACCCCTTTGTGCCAAGAAGTCGAGGCAGCACTCGCCGATTTTGGACAGCGAAACGAGGCCTTGATTGCTGAGGGAAACGATTGGTCGGTGACGGCATTTGTCACGCCGGGCAAGATCGCGTCGATTCCCAAGCCAACCGTCTGCGTACACGGCTTCCCCATTCCTTTTCAAAATTGGGCCGAGCAATTCGAGACCGGCGTCAAGGCTGTGCTGGTCAAGACGCGACAGATACCAGAAAACTGTTGGCCGGCAGAATTGAAATGCCGTAGTCGGATGCACTATTATCTGGCCGATCGAGAGGCGGAATCGCAACAGGCGGGCGCACGGGCGATTTTGCTGGACCAAGATGGTTTTGTCGGGGAGGGAACCACGGCGAATGTGGTCGCCTACTTTGCCGACCGCGGTTTGGTGACGCCACGGCGATCGAAAGTTTTACCAGGAGTGACCCAAGAAGTACTCTACGAGCTGGCTGATTCGCTCGGCATTCCACATACAGAAGCCGATTTGCTACCCGAGGAGTTGGCCAAGGCGGACGAAATTTTCTTTACCAGTACGTCGATTTGCCTGTTGCCGGTTGTTCGGTTGGATGGAAATCCTGTAGGCGCGGGCAAGCCAGGGGCTATTTTTGACCGGTTGTTGGCAGCATGGTCGGAGCTGGTGGAGGTTGATATTGTGGGGCAGGCGTTGCGTTTTGGCGCGCGTGGCTAAGCCGCGAGCGGCGGCGGCGTTTTAGGCCGCTGCTCGTTCGGACGTGAGGATTTGCTGAATCCGCTCGAACTCTTCGTGGTTCTTAAAATGGATCGTAATCCGCCCCCGCCCCTTGGCCGTTTGCTTGAGATCAACCTTCGTGCCCAGCGCCAGTCGCAGCCGTTCCTCCAGCTGCGAAAGGTGCTGTCCCGCTGCTTGCGGCTTAGAATCCCGCGAACCCCCATCCGCCCCCAACACCGACAACTGCTCGCCATCCGCATCGCGAATATGCTCCTGCACCAATTGCTCGGTCGCCCGCACTGAGAGCGAATCGCTTTTGATTTGCTTGGCAAATTTGCACTGTTCATACTCATCGCCCAGCGGCAAGAGCGAACGTGCATGCCCCTGCGAGAGGTCGCCGTCGACAACCATACGCTTGACTTGCTCGGGCAGTTCGAGCAACCGAACGAGATTGGCGACGGTCGAACGATCGATATTCACTCGACTGGCGAGTTCTTCTTGCGTGCAACCATACTCTTGCAAGTAGCGATGGAACGACGTCGCTTTTTCGATCGCATTGAGATCTTTGCGTTGGACATTTTCGACGATCGCCAGCTCGGTCATTTGCCGGTCGTCGACTTCGCGAACTTGGACCGGAACACGTTCCCAGCTAGCAAGTTGAGCGGCGCGGTACCGGCGTTCGCCCGCGATGATCTGATATTGGTCACCCACCTGACGAACCACGATTGGCTGCAAAAACCCGTGCGAGCGAATGCTATCACACAGGTCGGCGATTTCGGCTTCGTCAAAATGCTGGCGCGGTTGGTACGGATTGGCCGTGATAGCACCGAGTTCGAGCCACTGTTGGCCGCTGTCGTCTTGGGTGAGTGCGGTGTCATCGTCGGCAGTCACGAGCCCGAGTTTCACCTCGGCCTGTTGGGTGCTAGCAATTTCTTCTCGCAGCGAATCAGTGGTCGGCTCCACAGTCTTCTCTGGCGAGCGACCTAACAGAGCTTCCAAACCACGACCCAATCGCCGTTCTTTTGTTACATTGGCCTTAGACACGTTCTAGCACCTCCTGGCAAAGCTCTACGTAGGCTCGTGCGCCGCGCGATCGCGGGGCATAGTCGACCACCGAGCGTCCATGACTCGGTGCCTCCGACACGGCTACATCTCTAGGAATCACATTCTGAAAAACAACTTCTCCAAAAAAGTCACGAACTTCACGGTCGACTTCGATCGTCAGCTCGAGCGCGGCGTCGTACATCGTCAGCAAGATGCCACCAAAGGTTAATCGGCTCTCGGGCCGGTCGATCACTTGTCGGATTACGTCAATCATTTGCGTTAGGCCTTCCATCGCGAAATACTCGCACTGGATCGGCATTAGTACTTCGCTAGCACTGGTGAGCGCCGTGCGAGTCAGTGGTCCCAGCGATGGCGGGCAATCAATGAGAACCGTGTCGAACGAACCAAGGCTGCCCGACAGATGGGTTGCTAGCATCGACGCTTGCGTATCCGACGAGTGGGCCAGTGCGTCGACGTCCTGGAAACTACGTGATCCTGGCAACAGCGACAAGCCGGGTTGATAGGTATCGACAAAAGACTCGCGGAGCGGCCGACTATCGACCAACGCATGGCGGTCTGCGGGAGCCAAACCCAAACCGGTCGTCGCATTGCACTGTGGATCGAGATCGACCAGCAACGTCCGCTGCCCCGCAACGGCGAGCAACACGGCCAGATTGAGCGAGGTCGTCGTCTTGCCGACGCCGCCCTTTTGATTCGCAATACAGATGACTCGGCCCATAAAGTAAATTCGGAATGCGGATTTCGGAATGCGGATTGACGCCCCATAGCCTGGCCATCCTGGCTGGCGGAGCACAAGAAAAGTATCGGCCACCTAACGTCCTAGCCACCGCTGCACGTGAAACAACCGACAGGGCTTACGTGTTTCACGTGAAACACGTATCTTGCCTGGATGACGTTGGCAGGCTGCTATACTGACGAACAACAGAATTTTTCTCACCTTGGCGATTACGATGCCTGAGCCTGAAGAATCACGGTTCGACCTCGAAGAATTATCGTTCCAAGAAAAAAAGGACATCCGGCTCGGCATTCCCCGAGGCTACACGCTTCACGAACCTTTTCAAGATTTTTGGCCGAATGTCGTTTTGGGCATCGGAAAAGCAGAAGTTGCACTGGCTCTCCTCACGTATGGCTATGGAGTGTTGACTCATGTGACGATCAGTGCTCTCCTTGCAAATTCCATTTCCGAACTGGTTTGGACTCTCGTGATGCTGATCTTCTGGAGCTTTCTTGGCATGACGGTCGTATCTCTAGTGGCGGTATTTGTCATACTGGCGCTACATCCGCTGGGGAACCTTCTAGAAGCCGATTGCGAAAATGTTTTTTGTGGAATGTTCATTGGCGGAACCGTAGGCTTGGTTCTCACACTTCCTCTTTGGTTCTTTGGAACTGTTTTTTTCAGTCTATTTTGGATTGGAACCGTGACCGTTTTTGGGCAACTTGGTGGAGGCTGGGGAGCAAGGAAAAGTCTTCGCGATCTGCACTCTTTCGAGATACCCTCCTGGCCGACGACGTTTCAATTTGGCGTACGTCAGCTACTTCTGCTCACATTTTGGTGCGCAGTCATCCTGACTGGGCTAAAATTGGCTGGAATTCTCACAGGAAGAGTCTTGGCCTGTCTCGCCTTCTGGAGCGCACTCCAGTTAGTCGGGATCGCGTTTGTCGCCATTAGCGAACGAAAAAAAAGGCGAAGGCTGATGGTGCGTTCCACGTGAAACAGATGAAGCAGGCGAACCGCGATCGTAAGGGACCGGAGTGAATGGGAGGCTCTTTTCCAACTCCGGTCCCTTACGGTCGCGGCTCGCCGGGGTTGTTACTCAAGCGGGTTAATGACCAAACCGCTTAGCAGCTTGGGATAAAAATACGTACTCTTCGCCGGCATCCGCTCGGCGGCGTTGCTGATCGCTCGGATATGATCGAGCGTGGCGGGCATGACGAGGGCGGCAAGTTCGAAGCGGCCACCGTCGGCCATCTGGCCGGTATGGTCGCGGCCTACAGTGTCGCCCTGCTTGAGGCCTTCGACCACTTCGTCGATCGCACGCACGTATTTGGGAGCGGAAAGGTCCGACCCAGCTCCAGGTAAATCAGCGAGCAGCGTTTCGAGGATGAGCCGGTGCAAAATGCTGACGCCCAAGCCTTGCCACTGGACGCACTGGTCGCTCGCCACCTCGGCCATTTTTTCGATGCCCGCGTCGTTGAGCCGCACCATCGTCCACTGTTGGTCCTCTGTGGTAAACAGGGCGAGCGTCTTTTGGTCGTCTTCGGTCTCGATCTCTTCCCACAGATAAGGCGCTTCTTCTGGTCCCATGCCGGCCGACGACACTGTAAAATAGTCGCCCAATTTGTCGCTAAGCTCTTTGGCCGTCATCGGCGGCAGCCCACGAAAGAGGCGGTGCGTCGGCAACACGATCATCCCCGGATCGCTCATCGAGACGCACATCATCAACACAAAATTGGCTGGGTGTTCGGCATCCAAGCCTCCCTGCGCCTCCGCCAACTCGTCGCGGTAGTTGCAAGCCGTTTCGTACCGATGATGCCCGTCGGCAATGTAGACCGGCTTACCACCCATCGCGGCGATCACTTTGGTGATGATCGCCACATCGGTCACCGGCCAAATGCGATGCAACACGCCCAGATGGTCAGTCGCCTCGAGCGCCGTGACACCGATGATCGCCTTGTCGAGAAGATCTTGCGCGACATTTTCTGGGTCGGGGTACAGCCCAAAAATTTGGCTGAGATTCGCTTTGCAGTTCTTCCACAACTTTAATCGATCTGCTTTCGCGCCGCCGTGGGTCTCTTCGTGCGGATGGATGTTTCCTTGGCCAAACGGTTCCAGCCGCGTCCGGCACATGAACCCCCGGCGGGTATAAAGTTCGCCAGCTTCCTCGAACTCCTGATGGTAGACATAGATCGCCGGGTCGCCCTCGATGAATAGTACTCGGTCACGCAGCCAGTTTTTGAGGAACTTGGCCGCCCGCGTGTAGCGGTTGTTCGTGTCGTCGTCGCCCGGTTCGTCTTGGCCGAGGATCAGCCGCGTGCAGTTGTACTCGCTTCGTTGGTAGAGCTGCTCCTGCAGTTCGGCGTCGATCACATCGTAAGGCGGCGCTACCACATCGCTCAGCGAGCCGACATGACCCAGGTCGTAACGAATACCACGGAAAGCAGAAATGTCAGGCATGATGGATTGCGAAATTCAGATTTCGGATTACGGATATTCATAGCCCGCAGCGGAAGCCAGGGGTTCACCAAGCCCACGAGTCTACTGCATTTCAGCGCATAAAAAAACCGCCGGCTTCCACCGGCGGCTAGGATTTTCTCGTTTCCTTCGAGTTTGGCTCAGAGGTTGTGGAGATCTTGCCCTACGGTCTTTTCATTTCACAAGCCTAGCTATTGCAACAATGGTTGCGGTCGCCACAAACCGATGAGCAAGGTTGTCGACCATCACGCCAAAGCCCTCTAGCGTCCGTACCCCAAGCAAGGAGAGATCGCCAGGTTCAGCAAGCACGACTTCGTCGATGGTTTCAAAGCCTTCAGCGCGGAGGATCGCATACCCAACAGGTCTCTCGATAGTGTGACCTGTCGCTGTCTGAAACGATCGTTTTCGGACCGATTTGATCGAAGCAAGATCCAACGCTTCCTTCGGTAGCCATGTCAACTCCGAACCCGTGTCAACAAGCACCTCAATGGGTGCAGTTGTCAATTGATCGTCTTTGACATTCGCCGCAACGACGTTGACCCTGAAGATACTCATGGCTTTACTGTTCTGCTAGGAGCGAATTCGTTAGTACCGGTAATGCTCCGCCTTGTACGGCCCTTCGACTGGCACGCCGATGTAGTCGGCTTGCTCTTGGGTCAGCTTGGTCAGCTGGACGCCAAGCTTGTCGAGGTGCAGGCGAGCGACTTCTTCGTCGAGCCGCTTCGGTAGGCGTACGACTTCGACCTTGTAGTCGTCGTTGCTCTCCCACAGCTCCATTTGGGCGAGTACTTGATTGGTGAACGACATGCTCATCACAAAGCTCGGGTGACCTGTCGCACAGCCAAGGTTCACCAAGCGGCCCTTGGCCAGGATGATGACCGAGTTGCCACTTTTGGCAAACGTGTAACGGTCGACGGCCCCCTCTTTTTCGCCCTTGATGACGTCCTTAGTGACTCGACCGGCAGCGACTTCGGCCTCTAACCAAGCAATGTCGATCTCGGTATCGAAGTGGCCAATGTTGCAAAGGATGGCATCGTTGGGCATCTGCTCAATGTGCTGGCCGAGGATGATATCTTTGTTGCCGGTCGTCGTGACGAACAGGTTGCCCTCTTTCGAGGCCGCTTCGATCGTCATCACTTCGAAACCTTCCATCGCGGCTTGTAGGGCGTTGATCGGATCGATCTCGGTGATGAGTACCCGACAGCCATAACTTCGCAAGCTGTGGGCACACCCTTTGCCAACATCGCCGTAGCCACAAACGACCGCGACTTTGCCGGCAAGCATAATGTCGGTTGCGCGCTTGACCCCGTCGGCCAGCGATTCGCGGCAACCGTAGAGGTTGTCGAACTTGCTTTTGGTGGCGCTATCGTTGACGTTGATCGCCGGGACTTGCAGGCGGCCGTCGCGGACCAAAACGTCCAAGCGATGAATGCCGGCGGTCGTCTCTTCGCTGAGACCCTTGATGTTCGCCAGCAGCTCAGGGAACTTGTCGTGGGCCATCGCTGTGAGATCGCCGCCATCGTCCAGGATCAAGTTCAGTGGTTCGCCCGAGGGAAAGGCGGTGAGCGTTTGCTCGATGCACCAATCAAATTCCTCGTCGGTTTCGCCCTTCCAAGCAAAGACAGGAACACCAGCCTTGGCGATCGCACAGGCGGCGTGATCTTGGGTCGAGAAAATGTTGCAACTGCTCCAGGTGACTTCGGCACCCAGTTCAAGCAGCGTCTCGATCAAGACAGCCGTCTGGATCGTCATGTGCAGGCAACCGGCGACGCGCGCCCCAGTAAGCGGCTTGCTCTTGCCATATTTTTCGCGAAGGGCCATCAAGCCGGGCATTTCGTTTTCGGCGAGGCTGATTTCTTTGCGGCCCCATTCGGCTAGGCGATCGAATTCTTCGGGGGAGCAATCTAAAACTTTGTACGACACTTGGGTTTCTACTTGGGCCACGGCTGTGAACTCCTAAGAAAAAAATACCAGGGAAATGGGTTTGACGCGGTGGGCCCGAGAAGACAGTAAACAGGGGGCCGGACCGCGGACAGCTCGCAGGGCGCAGGCTTGCGCTGTCGAAGACTTCCGTCATTCTAACCACTAGCTGTCCGCTATGGCAAGACGTCCTCTTTCCCAAAAGCCGCCGCTGACGCCTCGCAGAATGTTTGCATCTTTCCAGCGTCCTTCACCCCTGGCTCGCTTTCCACCCCGCTAGCAGTATCCACCGCATCAGGTCGAACAACTGCAATCGCCTCGGCGACGTTCTCTGCAATGAGCCCGCCTGCGAGGATCAGCGGAATCTCCCCCAGCCAATCTCGATAGTTTTTCAGAGCGGCCCAATCGGCCGTTTTACCCGTGCCACCGTATTGTCCGGGGACGGTCGCATCGACGAGATACGCGGCAGGTTCGCGTCCTCGCGTTCGACAAGCTTCGAGATCATCGGCGATCGCCCCGACACCGCGCTCGTCGAGACAACGAACGCGAATGATCGGCAAGTCGCTACGGAGGTCTGCTAACAATTCCGGAGGCTCGTCGCCGTGAAGCTGGACCCAATCGAGGCCGACACTTTTGGCAATTCCGTTGATTTCCTCAGCAGAAGCATTTACAAACACGCCGGTCGTTTGAGGAATCTCGGCGGCGATGACCTGCGCTTGCTCTGGCGAAACGTAGCGAGGGCTTTTCGCATAAAAATTCAGCCCGATCATCTCGGCACCCAACTGCACGGCGGCACAAGCGTCGTCGACAGTGGTGACACCGCAGATTTTGATTCGGAACACGGCAGGCAACCGGAAGTGGACAAATGAATAGTGAATGGGCGACTGCCGAGAAAATTGCTGACATCACCATAAATGTAACCGTTCACGCGAGGGAAAAAAATAGCCGCCGATGAACACAGATAAACACCGATATTTGAACTCGGGTTTCACATCTGCGTTTATCTGCGTTCATCGGCGGCTCCTACATTTCCCTCGATGTCGTTGTAAGAGGATTGCTATATCCAACCAACGAACGGTCATACCTATTATTGTTTCCTTCCAACCGCAGCCGTCAACCAAGCGCCGATTTTGAAGCGAGCCTGTAGCCAACGTGCTGTCATTGCCGATGGGAACAATACAGTCCAAACCGTGGGACTTGTGTGTGCCGAAGGTCCTACCAGGAAATGGCACCACCGTTGCCCGTGCAACTTGCGCCGAAGGAACCGCCCGATGCCTGCCCCCCAATCGCCTAACTCTTCCTCGACTCCCCGCCCATTTGCAGCGGCCACAGATCCCAACCGCTATTTTCCGGCCACTGCGATAGAAGAAGCACGACAGCGAATTGTTCGTAGCATCCAACGCGGCGAAGGCCCCGTACTGGTGATTGGTGCTGCTGGGCTTGGCAAGACCCTGTTGCTGGAAGTCGTCGCACAGCAATTTCGAGAGCAGCTCCGTCCTGTGACTTTGGCAAGTGGGCAACTTTGTACGCGTCGAGCGCTGCTGCAAATGATCTTGTTCCAGCTCGAGTTGCCGTACCGAGATAGAGACGAAAGTGAACTACGGCTGTCCCTCTTGAACTTTTTGCAACCGCAGAATGCCGCCGGACGCCGCATCCTGCTACTCGTCGACGAAGCAGACTCGCTGCCTCCACGCCTACTCGAGGAACTGCGAGCGATGACCAATTTGTCTAGTGGAGGAGAGCTCCAGGTCAACATGGTGCTGGCTGGCAATTCGGCACTCGAAGAACAGTTTGCCGATCCCAAGCTCGAACTGTTTAGCCAACGCGTCTCGGCCCGTTGTTATTTGTCAGCGTTTGGACGCGAAGAAACTTTTCATTATGTTCGCGCCCAAGTCGCTGCGAGCGGCGCTGACCCAGAGTCGCTTTTCACCGACGACGGGCTGGAGGCGATCTTTGCTGCGACCGATGGTGTGCCTCGTTTGGTGAATCAGTTGGGCGATCAGTTGCTATGGATGGTAGACCAAACGGGCTACTCCCCGCTGGATGGCCAGATCGTGCAGCAAGCTTGGTCCGAGTTGCAACAACTCCCAGCCCCCTGGAATACTCAATCCAAAGAGCCTTTAGGCGGTGCTGTCGAATTCGGAGACTTGCCAGCAGACGAAGGTGACCAAGAAGAAATCGTTTTCGAGGATGACAGCTACGACGACGATGCCAGAGACGATTATATGGTCGATTTCGACGATGATCTACCTGCCTCGATTCCCATTCATGCGTCCCAGCAATACGACGAGAAGGCCGTTGAAGAAACTCCTGCCGTCGAACTGAGTGGCATCGAAACGATCGATGTGACTGAGCAACTCTTGGAACAGTTGCATGTCATGGAGGTCGCAAAATCCGAAGCTCCCGTCGAAAATGATTCCGCGCCAATTGTTGAGGGAGCTTCCCGAAATCCGTTTAGCGAAACCTTCGACTCCGAAGAAATTGTTCTTGATCGCTATTCAACATTCGAAAGCCTGTTATTAGCCGAGGCACCGAGAGTCACCAATGGCACCGACTGCTCCTTCGCAGGACAGTTGCAGCAACTAGAAGCTGACGAAGCTCCGATTGCAGATTCGCAGCTCGGTGCAACCCGTGACACCGAAGAACCTTCTACCACGGCCTTCATTAGCGAGGAGCTTGGCGAGGTATTGATTATCGAAGAAAGCGAGCAGCCCCAGACGACCCTCGTCGAAGGACAAAAATTCCGTCAACTTTTCAGCAGCCTCGAATCGGGCGACATCGAGCCTTGCTTCGGTTGATTTCTGGGGGAAGAAACGAAAGAATAGTACGCGGATTGCGCGGATTTAACGGATTGACACCGATTATGCGAAGGTATTTTTATCCGCGCAAATCCGCTTAATCCGCGTCCCTCCGCGTTCTATTTTCCCGCATTACTTGAGACATTTTTCTATGGCCGAGCCAGCGTCTACCCTTGTTGCCCTGGCCACTTTCAACGAGATTGAAAACTTACCGACTCTCGTCGACGCAATTCATGCCGAATTGCCCGAGGCTCATGTGTTAGTCGTCGACGACAATTCGCCCGACGGTACCGGCACTTGGTGCGCCGAGTTTACGCAGCAACACACCTGGTTTTTTCATCTTCCGCGCGCCGGTAAGCTCGGACTAGGCACCGCTTTGGCTGCCGCACTGCAATTCGCTGTCGAGAAAAAATACACGCAGGTCATCACACTCGATGCCGATTGGAGTCACCCACCATCAAGCTTGCCAGCACTTGTTGCAGCAGCAGCGTCGGCCGACGTCGTGATTGGCTCTCGCTATTGCCCCGGTGGCGGTATCGAAGGCTGGCCCTTGCGGCGAAAAATTGCCAGCCGCACTATCAATATGCTAGCACGCACGATGATTGGTCTACCCCTCTCCGACTGCAGCGGCAACTACCGCCTCTATCGAACTGAACTGCTCGCCCAACTGCAATGGGAAAACCTGCATGCCTCAGGCTACGCGTACCTCGAAGAAATCCTCTGGCACCTTCAGCAGCTGGAAGCCAACTTCGCTGAAGTACCAATCGTTTTTTCTGAACGACGCGCCGGGCAATCAAAAATCAACCTCGGCGAGATGCTGGGGGCAGCGAAGACGCTGACGCGATTGACGCTACGGCGTTTGAGGGGTAATCAGTTGCTCTGATACAGAACATTACGAAGAGCAGCGACTTAGAACCTATCCCAGAACTTCCAGCTAGATAAAAACCACGGAGTCACGCAGGACACTGAGAAATACCCTCGGTTTGAAAAGTAGGGAATATCCGGTACTTCCAGACATTCTTCTCTGTGTTACTAATGAAAAAAGTTTGCGTAGAAAGCGCAAGTTTTTTGACGGGATTTACAGGATCAACAGGATAACGTCGTACGGAATTGATCCTGTCGATCTTGTAAATCCTGTCATTTTTTTTGGGTTGCGCCCTTGCGGCCGCGCTGGGCTCTCCGTGACGCCGTGGTAATTTATTTACTTGTTTTCTAGGTGAATTTAGTTTTGGGATAGGCTCTTAACGTAAGAATCCCGCCCCAACATTAAACCCGAAGAAACCCAAATCGGCCGTCTCGCTGGCGGCGTTGCCCGCATTGCCCCAGAATTGGCCTTCCATCGCCGTCGACAACATCCACTGCCAACCTCGGCGCTTCCTAGGGGTGAGCCATTCTAAACCTAATCGTGCCTCACCAATGGGTAACAGATCGTCACGATTGGTCAGCCGCGTCGTGGTGAACGGATTGGCCAAATCGAGATCTTCGCCGGCAACCATGCGCGATGTTCCGTCGCCGAAGAGCAACGAGCCGCGCGCCGAGCAAACAAGTTTTATGCTCTGAGTGAGTGGACGCCGCGCCGAAAGAAATAGCGTTGGTCCAAAACCTTCTAGCTGTTGGGAAAAATCGATTTGCCCACGAAGGACATTTCCTGTATTTCGTAATTGGGCAAGGTAATTCTGTTCGACCGACGCATAGCGCACGCCGCCACCCACTCCCAACTGCCAGCCGCTAAGACGAGCCTGCTTCAAAGCTTCCAAGTCGATCGTGTAAGCGTTCAAGCGACTCGATACAGTAAAAGTATCGGTCGGAATGGTCGTGGAAATATCGACGTCGCCAAACGATGGATGAGTGATTTCACCAAACCCATTCGCGTTGGGCGAGGCACTCGCCGTGCCGGGCGCATGATCGAATTGCCAGTAACCGAGCCGCCAAGTCCAGTTATCACTCCTAGCGGCTTCGATCCAAACCCTGGGAGTTAGCTTGAGATCGTAGTCAAACTCGGTGTCGGTGAATGTGCTGTTGTTTGCTCCGTCGCCTGTCATCGTTGTGAAGGCAGTGTTTTCCGAGAAACGTGGCTTCACGAAACTCCATTCAAAGCCAACACTCCAAGTTGCCGCGCGGCGGCCTTTCAAGGAACCGTAGACGCTGCCATAAGAATCGTACGTAGTACAGTCGCCCTCGAACAGGCCGCAACTAGGCTCTGCATAATCGTCGCAGCCGCAGCCGGGCTCGCACTCTTCGTCATAACCACAGCTAGGCTCTACGCAACCGCCATTACAATAATCGTCTCCGCAGTCGCAGGAAACGACTTGCTCGAAACTCGCCTGATCGACTTCGCTTTGATCGATCCCGTCCAGATTGTCGTACCAGTCCTGATCGATGTTGCCCGTTTTGACATGGTGATCGACGTAGTGTTGGCCAGAGCCATTGTTGAGCAGCTCGTGAGATTCACCTAGCGAAGCCTGCGTGATGTCGTCGGCATCGAAACGAAAATCAAGTTTTGAGTCAGACGACTGGGAATCAGACATCGCGAAAGGCTGACGAACAGGCTTCTGCCGACGACGATACGGTCGCTTGCTTATTTTTCCGTAGGGACTCGGCGTAGCAGAAAAATTGGAACCTGCACGCGATCCAAACCGCGAATTCTGCGCTCGAGCAGGTGTCGCAAGCAACAAGCAGACGCAAATAAAACCCAAGGATATCGCACCCCTGGACAAAAAACGTAGGGCGATCAGCCCACGACGACGACGTTCCGTCCAATGGTGCGTAGTTGGTAACTTTGTAGCAGCTAAAAAACGGCCCACTTTGGCACACCTTCGGTCGTTGTCAGAATTTGGCTTCTCAACAACGACGCTAGCAAGTGCGCCCCCCTGCTGACAGAGCAGCGGCGCATTGCCACTGTAGTCTCTGTCGTTATCGGCGGCCTAACCGGCAAAGTTTAACAAATTGCCCTACTGGACGAATCTGCTTAACGCCAATTCTCAGGAGGACTGCCAAGTCCTAATTTCTAGCCAAGGATTGAAAAATGAACCACGACGAACACGACGTGCCAGCTATCTGTCAACGCGTGCGTTGTGGCCGTCGTGTCGTTGTGGTTAGAGTCTTTTAGGTAGGCAGGGGAGAAAAGTGACTTTGCAGTCCTCCTGCGCCAATTCTGCTAGCAATTCAGTTAGCTTGCCTGACTATCGAACAAATTGATCTCAAATACCAGTGCTTCCAGCGTATTTCCATCAAGGTCGACGATGCTCGAGTCCAACGTTAGCGTCAGTTTGGTACCTCCAGCAAGCGGTCCTGCGATAGTGTCAATAAGCGTGTCATTCAGCTGTAACACCACTCCGGCATTGCCAGTTACCGCCGTTGTGGTAAGAACCGGAACCACCGTATTGATCAGAGTGCCATCAGCAGCCACGAGCGAATAATTGCCCGCGACAAAAGCGGACGCCCCCATCGCTTCATTGAAAAGAATCGTCACTTCACTGGCATCCAACGAGACATCAATATCCGTTACCGAATCGACCTGCGGATTGCCGGCGATCACCGAAACGACGAGATCAAAGGAAGCCGACAAAGCCCCGCCCTGGGTTGGTTGGTCTTGGGCCAGGACGCGGATAATGTAATCACTCCCAACATCTGCTGCCGTGGGAATCCAGACGAGTTGGTTCGAGGCATTCAAAATCGGGCGATTCGCATCACGGAATGGAGTGCCACCGTTATCACTGTCCGCAAGCGAAAAGCCAATGTTCTCACCGTCCGCATCGGAAGCAAACGAAGGGATGTCGATCGAATTTAGGCGACTGACATTCAGATCCGCAGACGACAAATCAAGCTCGACGGCAATCACATTGGCAGATTGCAAATCGCCGGTTGGCAATGTGCTGGCTAAGCCATCGGTGTTGTTGAGGTCGATCAAGGGGGCATCGTTGATGCCGGTGACAGTAACCGTAATCATCGCTTCGTCGCTGATGGCTGTTTGGGCGTCAGTCGCTGAATAGTTGAACGTCACGTCACGAGTCATTCCTTCGGCCAAATCTTGAAAATCGTCCGCAGGGTCAAACGTAAAAGTACCATCGTCGTTGTTGACGATCGAGCCTTCTGTCGGTTGCGAAACGATTGCGTAGGTCAACGTCGCCGTTTCACCTTCGTCGACGTCTGACCCGTCAAAGTTTTCATCGATCGAGGGACCATCTTCAACCGCAGCAACGGCGACATTGTTAGCGACGGGGGCATCGTTGATACCGTTGATCGTGATGGTCACCGTCGCTTCGTTGCTCAGACTGTTTTCTGTTCCAGTATCCTTCGCTCGATAGGTGAAGGTTACCTGACTCGAACTCCCTGCTGCGAGGGAATCGAAGTCGCCACGGGGATCAAAATTGAAGGTGCCGTTGGGGCTAACCAACAAATCAGCTACCCGGCCATTGCCATCGTCCAGCAGAACCGTGCTGGCCACATTGCTCGGATCACCGTTGACCTCACCGACAACTAAAGCAGCATTTCCGCCATCATCCGAGTCGTTTTCCAGGACACCGAGATTACGTGCCGGCTGGGAGAGAAAAGTATCCTCGTCGCCACTGAAATTTGGGTCATCTGCCGCCACGGGAGCGTCATTGACCCCTTCAATGATAATACGAGCGGGGATCGTGATCTGCTCTCCCGCAATATCTTCGATCGTCACCATGAAATCGACCATCTCTTCTGCACCATTGGCAACATCAAATTCACTGTTCGGGTCAAAACTCAAATCACCACTGTTCAAAGCAAAAACCCCACCCGCCGCTGGGTTGCTAGGTGCCGAGGCAACGGTAAGTAGGTCGTTCGCATCCACATCCTCGACGGCAGTCAGCAGCGTCGCCAAATCAAGTACTGTTGCGCCGGCTGCCTCGCTGATGCGAAATTCGGGGACGACGGTTGTTGCCGTCGGCGCATCGTTTGCGCCGTTGATCGTCACCGTCACGGTCGCTTGTCCGCTTTCGTTACCATGCTGATCGATGATCGTGTATTCGAACGTGTCAGTGGCAGTTTCGCCCACGCCTAGCGATTCAAACTGTCCGTTCGGGTTGTAATTAACCTGACCATTCGCAGCGACCAAAATCACCGCTCCGCTGGTCGGATGCGTAAATGCCACGCCGACAGCGAAGGTCGACCCGCCCGCTGAAACAGAATTCACAGTGAACGAATCGCCATCCGCATCAAAGTCGTTCGCCAATAGGTCGCCTAGGGCAGTCTCCCCAGCGTCTTCACCGACGGCCAACGGATCGCTTTGTGGCGTAGGATCGTCATTCGCAACGGGGG